>JAFGRB010000033.1 GCA_016935365.1 Deltaproteobacteria bacterium | reverse complement strand
CGCACCGCCACGATCAAGCAGCTCATCGGCGAGGCGGCATAGAATTCGTCGTGCCACGCGAAGATCCCCAGAAGTAGTAGATCAGGAATCGCCGCCCTTGACAACAGAGTGTAGCCCCGGGGAGCTCCTGGGCTTCAGGCACGCTTGCGGTCCGGGGTAACAATGGATAACAATGGATACAATCGTCTCGTGCCTGTCGAAGACCGGATGCTTCCCCCGGGGAGATGCGCTGTGAAGAACTCTCTCGACGCGCTTCGCTCAGACATGGCGCACAGCCTCGCGCTGCTCGGGCTGCTGGTCCTCTTCGCGGCTGCCTGCGGCGGCGGGCAGGCGGAGCCGGAGCTGCCCGGGCTCTTCAGCCCTCCCTACACCGCGCCGGACGGCTGGGTCCGGGACGGCCTGGGCCGGGCGGTGCTGCTGCGCGGGCCCAACCTGGCCAACTGCCAGAAGTTCCCGGATCCGGACACCGGCCGCTTCGTCGCCTCCTGGCTGAGCGAGGAGGACTTCTGCGCCCTCGCCTCCTGGGGCATGAACTCGATCAGATTCATCATGACCTGGGAGACCATCGAGCCGCAGCCGGGCCAGATCGACAGCGGCTACCTCGAGGAGCTGGCCGCGGCGGCGGAGCTGGCCGAGCGCTGCGGGATCCTCGTCATCCTGGACATGCACCAGGACCTCTACGCCCGGCGCTTCGGGGGCGACGGGGCGCCGGACTGGGCGGTCATCTCGGACGGGCTCGAGTTCACCCCCCAGCCCCAGTGGTACCTGAACTACGCCCAGCCGGCGGTCCAGCACGCCCTGGACAATTTCTTCACCAACCGCGACGGCATCCTGGATCACTTCGCGGCCGCCTGGGCCGCGGTGGTCGAGCGCCTCAGGGACGCGCCCAACGTCGTCGGCTACGACCTGCTCAACGAGCCCTTCCCGGGCAGCCTGGCCTACGAGCTTACGAGGGCCGACCAAGAGTACCTGCAGCCCTTCTACGAGAAGCTCCTGGAGTCGATCGGCGATATCGGGCCCGGGCAGGTCTTCTTCTTCGAGCCCAGCGCGGTGCGCACCAACGTCTACGGCGACGCCTTCCCGTCCGCCCTGGAGCCGTTCTCCCGGGCGCAGGGCCGCACGGCCCTGGCCCCGCATCTCTACGACGCGGTCACGACCGTCACCATGATCTACGACGACAACATCGAGCGGCTGGGCCGGACGGCCGCGGCCATGAACGCCGAGGCCGAGCGGCTCGGGGTGCCGCTGTGGGTCGGCGAGTTCAGCGTCTGGGACGGTGCCGTCGAGAACGGGCAGGCTTTTCTGCGAGACCAGCTCAAGGTCTTCGACCGGGTGCTGGCCGGCTGGTCGTTCTGGAACTACGATCACAACCCCGCCGATCTCAACTCGCCGCTCAACTCTCCCTGGATGCTGGAAGAGCTGGTGCTGGCGCAGCCGACCGCCGTCTCCGGCGAACCCCTGGAGATCGTCCACGAACAAGAGGGGCTGACACTCCACTACCTGGAGGCGGAGATCGCTGCGCCGACCGATATCCTGGCCCCCGGCAGCGCCCCGGACGTGCAGGTCTTCCCGCAGCGCGAGGTCGAGATCCTCCCGGGTCCCGCGCCGGACACATGGCGGGTGGTCATCTGGCCCGAGCAGGACGGAGCCGAGGTGCTCGTGACCGTACGCTGACTCCTGCTCGAAGAACGCGCGATGGATGATAGGGAGGTCGTGGATGAGGCTCGCAGCCAACGCGGTGATGGTGCTGACAACGATACTTTTGCTAGCATGGCCCGCGGGCCGGCCGAGAGGGCTGACTCCGGAACCACCCGAAGCGGAGGGCATGCTGCACATCCCGGCCGGGGAGTTCTGGATGGGCTGCAACGAGAAGATCGACTCGAGCTGCGATGCCGACGAGAAGCCCGGGCGCAAGGTCTACCTGGACGCGTACCTGATCGACAAGACCGAGGTCACGGTAGAGCAATATGCCAGGTGCGTGCGCGCGGGCAGGTGCAAGCAGCCGAGGACGGGTATGCACTTCAACTGGGGCAAGTCCAGCCGGGAGCGCCACCCGGTAAACGGAGTTGACTGGAACGACGCCGAGGCCTACTGCGCCTGGGCCGGCAAGCGGCTGCCGACGGAGGCCGAGTGGGAAAAGGCCGCCCGGGGCACGGACGGCAGACTGTACCCCTGGGGCAACGAGAAGCCTAGCTGCGCGTATGCGGTGATGCGAGAAGGTGGACTGGGATGCGGCAGGGAGTCCACCTGGCCGGTGTGCTCCAAGGAGCGCGGCAATAGCCCGTATGGCCTGTGCGACATGGCGGGCAACGTCCGGGAGTGGGTGGCGGATAAGTACAAGGAAGACTACTACTCGAGCGCTCCGTCTCGAAACCCCGAGGGAGCTGCCGGCGGTTCCCGCCGCGTATATCGAGGCGGTTGCTGGGTCTTCATCCTTGCCAGCAACTTTCGAGCTTCACTTCGCTTCGGGTTCTCGCCCGGGTCGCGTTTCTTCTTCCTGGGCTTTCGCTGTGCGCGCTCCGCAACACCTTGATGCTCGTCGGCCAAGTGTCAAGTGTCGGGGTCTGACCCCCTCTTGGCGAGTGCGAAGAGCGTGGTGCCGACCGGCCAGTCCACCCAGTCCATGAGCGCCATCTCGGCGGTGAAGAGCATCTCGAGCATGCGGTTGAAGGGCTCGGGGGGCATGGTGGTGGTGTCGCTCGACGGCTGGCCTCCCTCGACGCGGAAGCGGCGCAGGATGCGGATCGGGGCCACGGCGTAAAACGAGCTGTGGAAGAAGTAGCCCGTGCGCTCGACGATGAAGCCGGCCTCGCGGAGCTCGCGCTCGAGCCGGCCCCGGTCGTAGCGCCTCAGGTGGCACAGGGCCTCGTCGTGCTGGCTCCACAGCAGCTTGAGAGCCGGGACCGTGACCAGCAGCAGCCCGCCCGGGCGCAGGACCCGGCGCATCTCGGCCAGGGCGCGGACCGGCTCGGGCAGATGCTCGAGCAGATCGAGACAGGTCACGACGTCGAAGCGGCCGGCCTCGAAGTCGATCGCCTCGGCCGGGCAGCAGCGGACCCGCTCCAGCCCGCGGCTGCGGCAGAAGGCGATCGCCTTGTCCGACACGTCCGCCCCGTGGCCCGTGCCCAGCCCGCCCAGGGTGTAGAGAAAGCCGCCCGTGCCGCAGCCCACGTCCAGGATCTCGGGCCGCTCAAGGCCCGACTCGCGGATCCACTTGCGGACCAGCTTGTACTTGCTCCGGAACCACCAGTGGGTCGACTCCATCTCGAACATGTAGCCGTACTCGTCCGGGCCCATGTGCTCCGAGTCCGGATTGATCGGCGTGCAGTGCCAGTTGCGGATCTGGAAGATGTTGACCAGCATGCGGGCCGAGTCGAAGAACAGGTTGACCTTGGATCCCGGCACGTGCCGCCAGGCGACCGGGCCCTCCTCGACCCGATAGCCCATCTTGTAGGCCAGGTAGAGGATCTCGAGGTCGAAGCCGTAGCCATCCAGGTAGCTGCGGGCAAACAGCGGCCTAACCACCTCGGCCTTGAAGATCTTGAAGCCGCACTGGGGATCGGCGATCCGCTCGAAGAGAAAGCGATGCACGAGCTGGTTGTAGATCGTGCCCAGCGCCTTGCGATGCCAGCGGACCTCGAGCGGCCGCTCGTCGTCGCGCAGCACCCGCGAGCCGATGAAGACGTCGCAGCGGTCCTCGATCAAGGCGGGCAGGTTGCGATCGATCTCCTCCGGGCCGACCGAGCCGTCGGCGTCCATGAAGAGCCGGTACTCGCCCCGGGCGGCGAGCAGGCCCTTCTTGACCGAGTAGCCCTTGCCGCGGTTGCGCTCGTTCGAGAGCACGCGCAGGGCCGGAAAGGCCTCGCGCCTGGCCTCGGCCAGGCGCCCGGTCTCGTCGCGAGAGCCGTCGTCGACCACCAGGATCTCGACCGCGTGCCGGCTGCGCCCGGCCCAGGCGATGAGCTCGTCGAGAAAGGCCGGCAGCCGCCGGGCCTCGTCATAGGCGGGCACGACGATGGATATGCTCGTCGCCAGCGGCTGCGCAGCTTTCATGGCAGGCCCTTCCTAGCACGCCCCATCCAGGGCCGCAAGCGCCGTATGCGCCCGAGATCACAGGCGATGGCCCCATGTCGCCAGGGCAGATCTTTTTTATTGACAAGCTTTCGGTCTTTCGCTCTCATGGGCGCCAATGACGAAGGCAAGGAGTAGGAGCACATCACTTCAAAGGGAGGATCACATGAAGACGCTGAAGAAGATTGGTGCAGTTCTCCTGATGGCAGCCCTGTTCGGCGGCTGCGCGTACGGCCCGATCGCCGCGGTGGGCGACAAGGTGGTCATCACCCGCCAGGACTCGTTCCTCTTTGGCGCCCTGCGCAAGGCCTTCGTGTGCAAGGTGGCCGACTCGGGCGTGTCCGACTGCCAGACCAACGAGTCTCCGTAAGGACGAAGTGAGGGTACGAGACATGAAGACGCTCAAGAAGATCGGTGCTCTGCTCCTGTTGGGCGCCCTGCTCGGCGGCTGTGCCTACGGCGACGTCGCTGCGGTGGGCGACAAGGTGGTCATGACGCGGAACGACATGTTCCTCTTCGGCGCCCTGCGCAAGGTGTTCGTGTGCAAGGTGCACGACGGCGGCCTGTCCGACTGCCAGACCAATGAGGCGCCGTAAGCGGCCCTCAATGAGAGAACGCTCGAGCTTTGCAGAGCCCCAGGCCTTCCCGGCCTGGGGCTTTGTCGCGATCGCGCTGCTCGCAGTCTCCTGCGAGCACGAGCAGGCGCCCGAGCAGGCCGCGCCCCGCGTCGAGCCGGTCGGCATCCGCATCGAGCCGCCCGGCGGGCTGCCGGCTGCCGAGGTCGTGGCGCTGATCGATCCGCCCCTGCCGCCCGCCAAGGTGGCTCCGGCGCTCTCGAGCCTGGTCGGCCTGGCGCTGAAGGGCTGTAGCGACAAGCTCGCGGCCGCCGACGCCGAAGGACCCTTCCGGCTGTCCACCTGGGTCGAGGACGGCAAGGTGCTGGCCGCCTTCGACAAGAGCAAGGCGGGCACGCTCAAGACCTGCCTCTACGAGCAGATCCACGGCAAGCAGCTCGACGCCTTCAAGCCGGGCCGGCGGACGGTCGAGATCCAGTTCCGCCTGGCCCCGGCCAGCCGGGCGGCGGACGGGGGCCCGGCCGATGGGAGCTCGCCATGAGCCCGCTCTCGAGGAGCGCGCTCCCGGCGCTGGCCTGCCTGACTGTCCTGCTCGCCTGTACCGACAGCCTGGCGGGCGGCGTGCCCCGGCGCGAGGGCTTCGGCTGGGACATCCAGCTCGAGGGGGGCTATGCCGTGGCCGGAGACAAGGTCTGGGGGGATCTGTCCTTCTTCGGCCGGGCCCGCCTGGGCGCGCTCTTCGTGGGCGAGCCCTGGTACCTCGCCGTCGGGCCCGTCGTGACCGCGGGCGGGCTGGCCGAGATCGGCGGCGGGCTGCAGGTCGAGCTGACCCATCTCTACAACGGGCTCTGGGGACAGCTCGGCCTGGAGTGCAACGATCAGCCCCGGCTCCAGGTTCACATCGCGGCCGGCTTCAGCATCGGCGGGCTGGAGTGGCAGCAGTCGATCCACGACGCAGGCACCTGGGCCCTGATCGTCAAGCTGCGCATCCCGATCGGCATCGCCGTGTTCGGCTTCACGCACTGAGCCTCGACCTGTCTCCGGCCTGGCTCGGTTAGCCGTGAAATAAAGACAGACCTGTCGCTGTATGGCTTCGGCTCCGCCCCCGAGCGCCCTCGGCCGCCCGGCGGGCAATTCAAATAAAAGCAGTCAATTCAGCAAGTTCCAGGTATGTGGCACGAAATCTGCTGGGCTTTTTCATAGGCGAGGAAAGGAGTTTTCCAGGTCACGTAAGCGGACGAGATCTCCCGGGCTCGGCGGACGTCTCATGGAGGCGAGAGGCCGTGCATGGAGGGCTCATGAGCGAGCACAGGGGCGTGATCCAGGTCTCGGTCTTCCGCGACGGCCGGCTCTACCAGACCGAGTGCTTCTCCGAGCAGCAGATCGTCCTGGGCCGCAGCGCGGACGATGACCTGCTGCTCGACGATCCCACGGTGTCGCGAGCTCACGCCACTCTGCGCCTGGGCCCCGGCGCGGTGCTGGAGATCGAGGACCTGGGCTCCTCTAACGGCACGCGCAAAAACGGCGAGCCGGTGGACCGGGCTGCCATCGAGCCGGCGGACGCGATCGCCATCGGCCCCTTCGAGCTCCGCTTCCGCCTGCTCGGGCGCACCCGCCACAAACCCGTGCACCAGGGCCCTACGCGCATCGTCGAGCGAGACGCCGACGAGGCCCGCTGTGCCTTGCCGGTCGGGTCGGCAAGCGCGCTCCCGGCGTGCTGCGCCCCGGAGGCAAGACCCGAGGCCCAAGCCGCCGCGACGCAGAGGCCTGGCCCCCGAAGCCTCCTGGCGGAGGAGATGCCGTCCGAGTACGACGTGGAGGAGATCCCGCCCGACTTCGTCGAGCCCTTCTCGCTGCTCACCAACCTGGTCGGCGAGGACTTCTCCCGCCCGGTCCCGAGCCAGCCGGTCCCGGTCCTGGAGCTGATCGCCTACGACGCGCATCGGCGGGTGCGCGCATACGAGCAGGTCTCGCCCGGCTCCAAGGCCGAGCTCGCCGAGCTGGCGGCCGACTACGACGCGGCCTGCTCGTGCCAGCTGCGCTTCGGGCCCGAGATGACGGGCGGCGTGATCCAGGCCGGCCAGACCCGTCCCCTCCAGAGCCTGATGACATCGTCCAGGGTCTACTCGCGCGGCGAGCGGACCCTGTACGCCTGCCGGCTCGAGAGGGGCGACTACGCCAACCTGCAGAGCAGCGGCGGCAGCGGCGTGTTCGTGCGCTTCGCCCACCCGCCCCGCCTCCCCCGGCAGAGGCTGCGCTGGCGGCCAGACCGCGCCCGGCTCAAGATCCTGGGCTCGGCCGTGCTGGCCCACATCGCCCTGCTCGCGTTGATCGGCCTCTTCGCGTCCGGGCGGTCCGTCTCGGCCGAGCCGAAGGATCCGGAATCCCCCCGGCTCATGCAACTGGACCTGGGTCTGTTCGAGCCGGAGCTGGAGCTCGCACTGCAGCTGACGGGCGCGCCGGTAGGACCCGATGGCGCGGGCGGCCAGCCGGGCTCGAGCAGCGGCATGCTCGAGCTGCTCGACCGCATGCCACGCGAGCCCGCGCGCTTTCTCGGCGGGCCCGACAGCCTCATCGAAACCGTCCGCCGCCCGCGCGGCCAATTCAGGCTCAGCGGGCCCTTCGCCTCCGAGATCGGCAAGCGGGCCTGGATCCACACCGGCCGCGGGCCGGGCTTCCGGGTGGGCCGGGAGCTGCTCGCGGGCGAGGGTGGACGGATCGGGGTCGGCCGGCTCGACGGCGGCCCGAGCGGCACGCGCGAGATCCAGCCGGTCGTCTTCCCGCCGATCAGGCGCCGGCTCACCGTCCGCGGCCACCTTCCCATGGAAGCCATCTACCGGGTGGTCCGTCAGCACATGGGCGAGGTCCAGCGCTGCTACGCGGCCGGCCTGGACCGCGACCGGAACCAGCGCGGCCGGATCGATCTGGGCTGGACCATCCTGCCGAGCGGTCGCGTGGGCATCGCCCGGCTGCGCTCGGGAAGCCTGGGCGATCCGACGATCTCGTCCTGCATCCTGAGCCGGATCCGCGCCTGGCGCTTTCCGCGGCCCCGGGGCGGTGCGGTCGAGGTCACGCTACCCCTCCTGCTCACCCGCATCTCGTTCTGAAAGGTTGGCAGACCATCGCGCTGTGATCTAGCCGCCCGAAGGGCGGTCGTTTTGGGGTGAAGCTGCTGGAATCGAATTCCAGCAGCGAGGGGGCTTTGCGAAAGCCCCCTGAGAGTCACTTAGCCCTAAAACAAGTGCAATACACTTGTTTTATGGCTAGTATGGCCAGCGTGAAGGCGAGAAGACAACTTATCGGCCTCGTCTTGCTGATGCTCACGTCGGGCTGCGAGCAGCACCAGCCATCTGCCGCCGGGCAATCGAAGCTCGTGGTTTTCGTCAGCGTCCTGCCGCAGGCCTTCCTGGTGGAGCGCATCGGCGGCCAGCAGGTCCGGGTGGAGGTCCTGGTCCGACCCGGCCAGTCGCCGGCCACCTACGAGCCCAGCCCGCGCCAGATGGCCGAGCTCGGACAAGCCAGCCTCTACGTGCGGGTGGGCGCGCCCTTCGAGCGCGGCGTGCTCGACGAGATCCGAAAGACCTACCCCGGGCTCGAGCTGCTCGACGCCCGCGAGGGGCTCGTCCTGATCGACAAGTCGGGCCGGCCGATCGCGCCCGGCGCGCCCCCGGACTCGGCCGATCACCACGTCTGGCTGGATCCGGGGCGGCTCGCGATCCAGGCGGAGCACATCGCGCGCGCGCTCGAGCGGCTCGATCCCTCCCACGCCGAGATCTACCGCTCCCGGCTCGGCAGTCTGCGGGCGGAGATGCAGGCGCTCGACGCGCGCATCTCCGAGCGGCTCGCGCCCCTGAAGGGCAGGTCTTTCCTCGTCTACCACCCGGCCTATGGCTACTTCGCCGAAGCCTATGGGCTCCGGCAATCGGCGGTGGAGCTGGACGGCAAGCAGCCCCAGGCCCGGCATCTGGCGGCTCTGATCGATCGGGCCAAGGCGAGCCGCGCGCGGGTCATCTTCGTCCAGCCCCAGTTCTCCTCCAAGAGCGCCGCCCTCGCGGCCGAGGCCATCGGCGCTGCGGTGCGGCCCCTGGATCCCCTGGCCGGAGACGTGCTCGCCAACCTCGAGCACATGGCCGAGTCGATCGCCGCAGCGCTCGAGGAGTGAGCATGTCATCGAACACGGACGAGCCGGTCATCGAGATCGAAAACCTTAGCTTTGCCTACGGGCCCGACCCCGTGCTCGCCGACGTGCACCTGCAGATCGAGTCGGGCGAGTTCGTTTCCATCGTGGGTCCCAACGGAGGCGGAAAGACCACGCTGATGCGGCTCATCCTGGGCTTGCTCGAGCCGAGCCAGGGCAGCGTCAAGCTCTTCGGCCAGCCTCCTGCCCGGTCCCGTCACCGGGTCGGCTACATGCCGCAGAGCATGATGTACGACGCGGAGTTCCCGGCCTCGGTGATCGACGTGGTCCTCATGGGCCGGCTGGGGGGACATCGGGGCTTCGGGCCGTTCCGAAGGTCGGATCGCCGGGGAGCCCTGCGCTCGCTCGAGGAGGTCGGCCTGGCCGATCTGGCCAGGCGGCCGATCGCCGACCTGTCGGGCGGTCAGCGGCAGCGGGTGCTGATCGCCCGGGCCCTGGCGTCCGACCCCGACCTGCTCATGCTCGACGAGCCGACCAACAACATCGATCTGAAAGCGGCCGACGACCTCTACGAGCTGCTGTCCAGGCTCAACCAGCGCCTGACCGTCGTCATGGTCACGCACGACATCGGCTTCGTGAGCGCCAAGGTGCGCTCGGTCATCTGCGTCAACCGGCAGGTCCAGTTCCACCCCACCAGCGAGATCACGGGCGAGTGCATCCGGGAGATCTACGGCAGCGACGTCCAGCTGATCCGCCACGATCACCGCTGCTCGGCCGAGGGACACGAATGGAAGCGGGATTCCTGAGCGGCTTGCAGCAGCACGCCTTCCTGCAGAATGCGCTCTGGGCCTCGCTGCTCTCCAGCGTGGCCTGCGGCACGATCGGCTCCTTCGTCGTCGTCCGGCGTATCAGCTACATTGCCGGCGGCATCGCCCACTGCGTGCTCGGCGGCATGGGCGCTGCCCAGTACCTGCGGGCGGTCTGCGGCCTGTCCTGGCTGCATCCGCTGCACGGGGCCGTCGCGGCTTCCCTGCTCGCGGCGGTGGTCATCGGCCTGGTCTCCCTGTATGCCCGCGAGCGCGAGGACACGGTCATCGGCGCCGTGTGGGCCATCGGGATGGCTGTCGGCGTGCTGTTCATCTCCAGCACGCCGGGCTACGACGAGGACCTGATGAGCTACCTCTTCGGCAACATCCTCTTCGTCAGCGGAGAGGACCTGTGGCTGCTGGCGGTGCTCGACGCGGTCATTCTGCTGGGCGGCGGACTGTTCTTCAACCAGTTCATGGGCATCTGCTTCGACGAGGAGTTCGCCCGGCTGCGCGGCGTGCGGGTGGACCTGTTCTACCTCGGCCTGCTCTGCCTGACCGCCCTGACCGTCGTGCTGCTGACCACGGTCGTGGGCGTGGTCATGGTCATCGCCTTGCTCACGCTGCCGGCGGCCACGGCCGGCCACTTCACCCGCAGCCTGACGCGCATGATGCTGCTCGCGGTGGCCTTCTCGGCCATCTACGGCGTGGGCGGCTTGGCGCTCAGCTACGGCCCCGGCCTCCCGGCCGGCGCCACGATCATCGTGCTGGCCGGGGCGGGTTACCTGCTCGCGGCCGTGGGCCGAGGCCTGCTCGGCCGTCTCGGAAGACGATGAAGCGTCTCTACCTGGTGCTCTCGGATCTCCACCTCTCCGATGTGGAGGATCACGCCGACGGCTGGAAGGCCCACAAGGCCTCCCGCTACCTGCCGGACGAGGACCTGGCCGCTCTGCTCGGCGACTTCGAAGGCCGCGACGACGCAGCCGCAGACAAGGTCCTCATACTCAACGGGGACGTCTTCGACTTCGACCTGGTCACGGCCGTACCCGGCGAGGAGGAAGACGCCGGCCTGCACGTCTCTCGCTCCGAGCGCAGGACCGGTCTCGATCCCAGCGATGCGAAGTCGGTCTGGAAGCTCGAGCGCATGCTGGGTTGCCACCCGGTCTTCCTCGGCGCCCTGGCGCGCCTGCTGCTCGCCGGGGTGAAGCTCGTCTACGTGCTGGGCAACCACGACCGGGAGTTCCACTTCGGCGCCGTACGCCGCGCTTTCACGGAAGCCCTGCAGGCCCGCGCCCGGGAAGCGGGTGGACAGCTCGGCGACGACTGCGTTCGCTTCGAGCCCTGGTTCTTCGCCGAGCCCGGCGAAATCTACGTCGAGCACGGCCAGCAGTACGATCACTACAGCGCCTTTCGCTACCTGCTCGAGCCCACCTGCGTCCGCAGGGGCGTCGAGCAGATCGCGCTGCCCATGGGCAACCTGTCCAACCGGCACCTGATGAACCGCATGGGCACCTTCAACCCCCACGCCTCGGACTACATCCTCAACCTGTCCCGATATTTCACGCACTGGCTCAAGCACTACGCCTTCAGACGGCGGAGCCTGCTGTTCAGCTGGCTCTGGGGCAGCCTGGTGGTCATGAGCCGGCTGCTCGGGATCCGCCGCCGCCTGCTCCGCAGGAAGGTCGACCTGGAGCCAGCCTTCGCAGACCTGGCCCGCAGGTACGAGATCGGGGCCGACGCCCTGCGCAGGCTCCACGCCTTGCAGCGGCCGCCGATCACCTCGCGCTTCTTCCGCGTCATGCGCGAGTTCTGGATCGACCGCGTGCTGATCTTCCTCGTGCTGACCGGCGGCACGATCGCCCTGGCCCTGGTGCCCATCCCGCTGTGGATCAAGCTCATGGTGCCGCTGTCGAGCTTTCCGCTGCTGCTGTTCATCTACGAGACGCTGGTCAAGGGCGAGAGCATCTTCTCGATCGAGCAGCGCCTGCCGCGGATCGCGCGTCGGATCGCCGCGCTGCTGCCGGTCCAGGTGGTCTGCTTCGGCCACACCCACGTGCCGCGGCTCATCCCCCTGGACCGCGAGCTCGTCTTCGCCGACACCGGCACCTGGGCGCCGATCTTCACCCGCCGGGGCAAGCTTCAGCCGGGGCTGCGCAACTACTTGCGGGTAAGCGTGGACGGCCGGGTCGAGACGCACCTCGGCGCCTGGTGAGGCCGCCGCCGTTCGGCCCGCCCGAGCCATCCCTTGCTCCGGAAAAAGAGCAGCAGCCCGGTCGCGGTGGCCGCCATCAGGCCCAGGGCGAAGAGGTAGCCGTACGCCCAGCGCAGCTCGGGCATGTTCCAGCCCGAGACGCGATAATCGAAGTTCATCCCGTACAGCCCGGCGATGAACGAGAGCGGAATAAAGAGCGTGGCGATGATGGTCAGCACCTTCATCACCTCGTTGGTCCGCTGGCCGACCGTCGAGAGGTAGAGGTCCATCAGCCCGCTCGACAGCTCCCGGTAGGTGTCCACCATCTCGAGCGCCCGGATGCTGTGGTCGTACGTGTCGCGCAGGAAGAGCCGGGTCTCGTCGGTGAAGACCGCCAGCGGCTCCTTGAGCAGGCCGTTGACGGCCTCGCGCAAAGAGACGACCGTGCGGTGCAGCCGCAGGATGTCGTGCCGCACGTCCTGGATGCGCGCGACCGTGTCCGCATCCGGCCGGGCGACGATCTCGTCCTCGAAGGCCTCCAGCCGCTCGCCGAAGTCCTCCAGCCAGGGGAAGTAGTGATCGATGACCGTGTCCGCGATGGCATAGGCCAGGTAGCCCGCGCCCCGATCGCGCATGCGCCCGATGCTCTTGCGCAGCCGATCGCGGACCGGCTCGAGGCAGTCGCCGCCTTGATCCTGGAAGCTCAGCACGAAGCCCTGGCCCACGACCAGGGCCAGCTGCTCGGTGCCGAGCGTCCCGGCATCGGCCGGCATGCGCAAGATCGCGAAGCACTGATCCGCGTAGGCCTCCACCTTGGGGCGCTGCGCCGTGTGCATCACGTCGGCGAGCGCCAGGGGATGGACGCGGAAGATCTCGCCGATGTACTGCAGCAGGCCCTCGTCGTCCAGGCCCTGGACGTGGATCCAGACGACCCGCCGCTCGTCGAGCAGGCCCGGCAGCGCTTCCCGAGCCTCTATTTTCCGCTCCGAAATCGAGTCGGCGTCGTAGCAGATCGCCTGTATCACCGACCCGGGCGCGCCGGACCGCGGCTGCATGGCACCCGGCGGAGCGCCCGGGTGCACGCGTCTGGGCTTCCTGGCCATGATCGCACCTCCCATAGGCTCTTGATTCTCCCGCCGTAGTGTCTATGATATCGAAGCGAGAGCAAGGAGTTTTCGGATGAGGCCCAGCCGCACGCCGCTCGGTCCGCTGCTTTCGTCCCTGTTGCCCCTGCTCGCGGCCTTAGCCTGCTCGGTCCCGCCGGTCGTCCGGCCGCCCGACAAGGAGGTCTTCGAGGCCCAGAGCGAGATCATCCTCAACGCCGTCCGCGAGCTGGGCGCCAACGGCGACTGGCTGATCACCCGCGGCTACCACGTGACCGATCACCTGGTCACCACCGCCACCGGCACGCCCATCAGCCACGCGGCCGTGCTCGACTGGGACCGCGACGAGGTCATCGAGTCCGAGTCGTCCGGCGTGCACACGACCTCGCTCAAGCGCTTCATCGGCAAGAGCCACCGGGTCCTGCTCGTCCGTCCGGTCTGGTCGATCGGGGGCCGGGGCGACGAGGCGCTGGCGCGCGCCCGGGCGGTCATCGGCAAGCCCTACGACTTCGCGGGCCTGGTGGGCGTGCAGGACAGCGATCGATTCTACTGCAGCGAGCTGGCCATGTACGCCTACAAGCCCTGGCAGCGCAAGCAGGACCGCATCCCGCTCGTCATCGAGCCGGGTCAGATGTACCTCTGGGGCCAGATCCTCTTCGACTCCCGCCCCCGGCACTGGAACTGGCCCTGAGCCTCAGCGCCCGGCCAGCGCCTCCCACCAGCCCGTGCAGAGCGTCGCCTGGTAGAGCTGGAGCGCCTCCTGGCCCGACCAGTTCGCGCCCCAGTAGACGTGCTGGGCCTGGAAGTCCAGCGAGGCGAAGGCCTCGCTCCAGTAGCCCTCGTAGCTGTTGAGCGTGGGCGCGACCCTAAAGAGGCGCGGATCTCGATCGGCGGGCTCGATCTCGACGAAGAAGAGCTGGTCCGCCGCCCAGCCCTGGCGCTCCGTGTAGGTCGAGATGAAGAACCAGCCCGCGACCTCGGGGAAGTAGATGCGCCCCAGGTGGAAGCCGACGCCCCAGCCGATGTCGCCGCAGTAGAGGATCGGCACCCGCTCTTCCCAGCCCTCCGCGTCGTCCACGTCGACCGCCATGATGTAGTCGCAGGTGAAGGTGCGCTCGTCGTTGTTCGCCCCGCAGGGGTCCTGGGACACGTAGAGCTGCTTGCCCTCCGCGCTCCAGGCCCAGCCCGAATGGGAGCAGTTGGTGCTCAGTCGCACGGGCCGCTGGAAGTCCCGCGTCCAGGCATACGGGCCGTTGAAGGGCGGATCGTTGCCGGCGCAGGTACCGACGACGATCGCCGATCCGCTCGGCGCCATGTCCACGAAGTTCGGGGTCGGAAAGCTCGGGTGGCGATCGCGGAGCCGGCCCGCGATCGCATCGGCCTGCGCGTCGTAGACGATCACGTCCCGGATACCCCGGCACTGGCCGGAGCCGTCCATCGAATCGCAGATCTGGAATGCCCAGTAGCGCATGTCCGCCGAGGGCGCCCCCTCGACGCCGTTGATGGCCGCGCCGGCGCCGGGGTACTCGGCCGTGAAGTCGTGGACCAGCTCGTCGCTGCCCTCGCCCAGCAGGACGTCCCGGCGCCGCAGCTGGGCGCCGGTGCGGTAGTACAGGTGCGTGTCCGTGCCCGCCGCCCCGCTCGAGTCCCAGTGGAGCTCGTTGGGCTCGCCCACCTGGAGCGTGGCCACCACGGCGCGATCGGCCAGGCGGTAGATGGCCGCGCCTCCGTTGGAGGCGAAGGCGGTCACGTACTCGCCGCTCAGGTTGGCCGGGCTGAAGCGGCTGTAGCCGTTGGTGTAGAACGAGGCGAAGCCCCCGGCGTCGACGCTGTCCGAAATGCGCGCGATCGAGACGCCGGTCTCGGGGATGACGAAGGGCACACCCGGCGCGGGCATGGGCCCGGAGGGCGCGGGGATCACGCTCGCGCTGTCCACGGTCTCGACCCGCAGGGTAGCGCAGCCGGAGCCGGTATCGCCCCCGGCGTCGGCGCCGTCCGGTCCGCCGTCGGCGCCATCGGAGCCGGCGTCTCCCGCGTCCCGGGCGCGGTCGCCTCCCGCCGTCCCGTCGTCCGCAGCCTGACCGTCCGCGCCGTCCGCTTCCCGGGCGTCGAGGCCCTCTCCGGCGTCGGATGTCGAGCCGACCGTGCCCGTGCAGGCGAGCGGCAAGAGCATGAGCATTCCTGCGAGCACCGGTCCCCTGGGCTTCATCTCGGCCTCCCTCGGCTTGCCAGGGATCGATCCTATCCGCGTTGCGCTGGTGATACAATGCTCGTTACCGTCTGTTTACCCACGATGCGGCCGGCCCGTGGCATGCTGGAGTTGTCGGAAAGGAGGTCCCCATGACGCGATCGCGCTTCTGTGCATGCATCGGCCTGGGGCTCTGCATCCTCGCCTGCGACGAGCCGGCCGGCGCGGCGGCGGCCGGCCGGGAGGCCCGGACCGCATACCAGGCCGTGCTGATCGAGGACGTGGAGCACGTCCAGCAGAAGCCGGACTTCTGCGGCGAGGCCTGTGCCGAGATGTGGCTTCGCAAGCTGGGCCAGGAAGTGGATCAGGACGCGGTCTTCGAAGCCAGCGGGCTCGATCCGTCCCTCGGGCGCGGCCTGTACACCGCCGAGCTCAAGCGCGCCCTGGAGGCGATCGGCTTCGAGCCGGGCGAGGTCTGGTACCACGTGGATGCAGGCCGGGCCGCGGAGGGGCTGGAGGCGATCTTCGCCGAGCTGCACGCCGACCTGCTCTCCGGCGTGCCGTCCATCGTCTGCACCCACTACGACCTGGGGGCCGGCGCATCGGAGCACTTCCGCCTGGTGCTCGGCTACGAGCCGGAGTACGACCAGGTCGTCTACCACGAGCCGGCCTGGAAGGACGGGGGCTACCAGCGCGTGGACCGGCGCAAGTTCATGAAGCTCTGGCCGCTCAAGTACGCCCCGGACCGCTGGACCGTCGTGCGCCTGCGCCTCAAGGCCGGCACGATCCGCCCGCCGCCCCCGCCCCAGGGCCACAGCCGGGCGGACTACGCCCAGCACGTGATGAAGCTCGCCAAGCGCATCCCGTCCAGGGGCTTCAGCGTGGTGGTCCAGCCGCCTTTCGTGGTCGTCGGCGACGAGCGCCCCGCGCGCGTGCGCCAGCGCGCCCGCAAGACGGTCAAGTGGGCCGTGGACCTGCTCAAGAAGGACTTCTTCGACAAGGACCCGCCCGAGATCCTCGACATCTGGCTGTTCCGCGACGAGGAGAGCTACCGCAAGCACACCTGGGAGATCTTCGGCGACAAGCCCTCGACCCCGTACGGCTACTTCGCGGCCAGGCAGAAGGCCTTGATCATGAACATCGAGACCGGGGGCGGGACCCTGGTCCACGAGATCGTCCACCCCTTCGTGGGCGCCAACTTCCCGAACTGCCCGTCCTGGTTCAACGAGGGCATGGGCTCGCTGTACGAGCAGTGCGGCGAGCGCGACGGCAAGATCGTGGGCTTCACCAACTGGCGGCTGGCCGGGCTCAAGCAGGCCATTCAGGACGGCCGGCTGCCCTCCTTCGAGGCGCTGACCTCGACCAGCGACGACGACTTCTACCTGCGCGACAGCGGCGACAACTACGCCCAGGCTCGCTACCTGTGCTACTACCTCCAGCAAAAGGGCCTGCTGCGCGAGTACTACCACGCCTTCCTCAAGCACCAGGCCGAGGATCCGACCGGCTACAAGACGCTGCGCCGGATCCTCGGCGAGGAAGGCGAGGACATGGACGCCTTCCAGAAGAAGTGGGAGGCCTGGGCCCTCGATCTCCACTTCCCATAAGACCGTGTGCTATTCTCCCGGTGGATGCTCCGGGGGGCCCGGGAGGAGACATGCGCCCGATCCTCGACCTGCTGGGCGTCGAGTCCCCGCTGCCCACCGTCTGCGCAGCGCTCCGGCATGCGGCCGGCGCGCTCGGCTTTCCGGTCGTGGGCGCCTTCCACATCGCCTGCGCCGACGAGTCGGAGCGCGAGTGCGTCGAGGTCTTCCAGGCGGACTTCGCCCGGGTCCTGCTGCCGGCCCTCAAGCAGGACCTGCCGTCGGCCTTTCGGCTGGCCAACCTGGGCGCGCGCTACGAGTGGGGCGCGGTCCACGTGGCCGAGCACCATTACGCGCTGCCCGCCTCCCGGGAGGCGGGCAAGGTCCTGCTGGTCAAGGTCAACTCCCACGTGGGCATCCAGCCGGCCGGCCAGGGCGAGCGCTACGGCAAGCTCGATCGCTACGGGCAGGACTCGGACTGCTGCGGGGCGCTGCACGCCATGCTGGCGGGGGCGGAAGGGCCCTTCGCGGACGAGCTGGCCGAGGTCTTCCGCTCCGAGGGCCGGGACCGCGCAGCCGCGCTGCGGGATGAAGACCAGGTCGATCCCGCTCTCCGCAGCCTCTACCTGGCCGTGGTCTGCGCCCGGCTCCAGGCCCGGCAGGTCGCCATCGACCTGGCCGACCACAAGCCCGCTTCCCCCACCCTCTACCTCGTCGTCCCCTGCGTCACCCTCAACCGCACCGGGCCCGACAACGACACCGAGCTGATCTGCGGCCTGTACCGGGCCGACTACACCGGCCCGGCCCTCCGGGCGACCTACACCGGCCTGGGAGACGATCCGGCCCGCTATCGCCTGGAGCGCAGCTCCGCCGGCGTCCGGATCGACGAGCCGGGCTGCACCCGAGAGAGAGAAGCCCGCGATCACCGCAGCTGGGTCATCGCCCGGTGGCGCGAGAGGCATCCGTCAGCTCCGCCGCCGGACGCGATCGCGCGCTTCGCGGCCGGGGATGCGCCCGCGCACGCCGTCTGGCGGGCCCACGGCGCCCTGACAGCCACCTGACGCGCTGTTGCATCCCGACCCCGGATCCGCTATCCTGCCCTCATCTCGATCCCCGGGGAGAAGCCCTTGGCGAGCAAGAAGAAACCGGACTGGATCCTGCTCGAGTACTCCAGCCAGGAGCTGCTGGATCACTCCATCCTCGACCGCAGCGAGCGCCTGCTCTTCTACCCCTCGGTGGGCCGGATGGGCGCCGGACAGTCGCTCGACATCCAGATCTGCGTCGAGGGCTCCAACGTGCTCTTTCCCATGAAGGCGACCGTGCAGGTGGTCCGCGAGCGCCCGGAGCCGGACAAGCCCCGGGGGGTGACACTGGAGATCATCCCGGCGGACGCCAAGCGCTTTGAGCGCATGTGCGCCTTTGCCGACGGCATGTGGAAGCCCTCGGCCCGGCGGGCCGCCCCGCGCTACAAGGCCGAGATCCGCGCGAGCTACACGCTCGACGGCAAGTCCCACTCCGGCGAGACCGCCGACATCTCCACCCGGGGCATCTTCCTGCGGACCGACGGCCCGCTGGCAGAGCCGGGCAGCCAGTTCCCCGTCCGCCTGCAGCCCTCCCGCCTCCGCTCGTCCATCGAGCTCGTGGCCGAGGTGCGCTGGGTGGACCGGGTCGAGGGACGCCAGGGCATGGGGTTGCTGCTCAGCGGCCCGCCCGAGCAGCTCTCGCGCCTGACCGAGCTCGTCCACGAGGTCGTCAAGCAGCAACGACCGGACTGATGGCGGTCGATCACTCGAGGCAGCAGCGGAAGTCGTAGGCCCCACTGCGGTCGTGGTAGCTGATGTAGTCGCACGAGCCGTAGCCAGCCTTGAGCGACATGTCGGCCGAGTACGAGTCCTGGACCCACTCGTAGGAGTCGGTCATGTCGTTGAGCTCGGCGCCTGCGGTGACGCAGGCCGTGTACCACTGGATCAGGCGGCAGAGCTCCTTGCCCTCGCTGTGGCAGATCTGGACCGCGCTCTGCCAGGGCTGGCCCGCGTGCTGGTCCCGGTCGATGCAGTACATGCGGTCGACGTTGACCATCTCGGCCGGGCAGGAGAAGACGTCCCGCCCCTCGGCGGCCACCTCGGCGCTGACCTCGCCGAGGTTCGTGTCCTCATGGCCGTCGTAGAAAGCCCTTACCACGTAGAAGTACTCGGTGCCATCGCTCAGGTCGGGCAGGGCTTCGTCGCAGTAGGTGACCGAGCCGGCCGGCAGACTGGCCAGCGGGGAGCCGAAGTCCTGGCCGCCCGAGCTCATCGAGCGGTAGACCCGGTACTCGACCTGGGCCGGGTCCACGCCCCAGGCCCCGGTCCAGAACAGGTTCACCTCGCCCCGCAGGTAGATGGCCCCGCTCGCGCCCATGAAGCGCAGGCTGGGCTCGTCGGGCTCGGGTACCCGCGCGCTGGCCTCCCGGCCGGTGCTGCCGTGCTCCACGCCCTGGTACAGGGCCCGGACCACGTAGGAGAAGGTCTTGCCGGGCTCCGCGACCGGATCGCTGTCCAGGTAGAGGATGGACCCCGCGCCCAGCACGGCCAGCGGCCGGCCGAAGTCGTAGTCCACGGACTCGCTCGCGCGGTAGACGCGGTATTCCTCGCTGCCGTCGCCGCCCCGGGCTCCGTTCCAGACCACGACGATCCCGTCCTGGACCGCGAAGGCCCCGCCCACCCCGTCGAAGAGGAAGACGTCCGGATTCGGGCCCTGGGCTCGCGGCACGCAGGCGCTCACCTCACGCAGGTTGTCGTCGGCGTAGCCCTCGAAGGAAGCCCGGACCACGTAGTGGTGCACGAGCTCGGGCAGGCTCGCGGGCTCCTCGTCCAGGAACATGATGCTGCCGGCCGGCAGCTCGGCCACGGGAGCCTCGAAGTCGTAGTCGCCGGCGACCGTGCTGCGAAAGACGCTGTAGACCTCGCTGCCATCCCCCCCGCGGGCCTCGGCCCATATCACCACGATGCCCTGATCGCCGCTGAAGGCGCCGCCGGCGCCGGCAAACGAGAAGCCTGGACCGGGCTCGCCGTCCGGATCGTCGGCAAAGCCCGACCGGAAGCAGCCGGCCGCAGCCAGACAGAGACAGCACAAGGAGACGAGAAATCGACCAGGAATTCCGCGCTTCATCGCTTCACCCCGGCTCATCTCCCCCCGTTTATCGACTGATCGGATTATACCACGTCCGGGCCAGGATCGGGAATCGGGGGTCGGATCTCAGGCGGCCCCGGCGCTCTCTGCCCGGCCGTCGGGCCTGTCGAGCAGCTCCGGCTTCTCGAGCAGCTCCTTCATGGACTGCGCCATCCGCCCGGCCTGGAAGCCGTCCAGGACCCGGTGATCCATGGTGGCGGTCAACGAGACCATGGGCCGGATGCAGACCTGGCCGTCCCGCACCACGGCCCGGTCCTCCACCTGGCCCACCAGGATGATGATCGGCACCCTGGAGAAGGTCACCAGCGGCGCGAAGGCCAGCTTGATGCCGAACATGCCCACGCTGGTGACCATGGCCCCGCCGAAGGGGTCGCGGGGCGTGCCGGGCATCCTCAGGTTCAGCGTGTAGGAGACCCAGTCGATGAACTTCATGATCCACTTGAGCAGGAAGTTGGGGATGCGGAAGAGCATCGAGCGGCTCTTGGCCATCTCGCCGTCCTTCTTCTTGCGGACGGCCAGGGCCCGCTCCCGGAGCTCCTTGGCGATCTCGTCGACCGTCTTGGTGTCGGCCTTGCGGATCGTGGCGCCCGAGAGATCGGCCTTGTCCTTCTCGCCCTCGAGCGGCATGGCGACCTGGTGGAAGATGTCCACGTCGTCCCGGACCCAGATCTTGCGCCTGCGGACCAGCACGTTGCACTCGGGGTACCTGTGCAGCAGCAGGGCCAGTCCGCGCGTGACGGCGTGGGTCAGGGTGCACTTGACGCCCGTGGCCTCGCTGCGGGCGGCGAGGTAGTCCTGCAGCGGGCCCACGTCGATGTCGAGCAGCCCATAGATCGTGGCGTTGTCGGGCGTGTGCCAGGTGTTGAGCGAGATCTTGCGCCACATGGTCGATTTCTTGAGCCAGCGTCCCTTCACGTTCACGGCTGCCCCCTGTCCCTTGCCGGCGAAGCCGGGCAGGAATCCGCGTTCTCGCTGCGCAGCCTGTCACGCCGGGCGCGGCCTGTCAACGTGTGAGCGCGGTGAGCGCGGTTCCGCAGACCCTTGCCTGCGCAGAGCAAGGGACCCAACCGAAGTGTCTTCCAGTACCGTCATCGCCTTCGCTGCTGCTTGTGGTATACCACCCATTCCCAGCTCTCGGATGTAGCCAGGCTCAATCCGAGCTGGCGCCGATCACGGACAGGTGGAAGCGCTCGAGCACGCGCCTGGCAAGGCGGGCCAGGTGGAGCGGCGGCGGGCCCGGGCCCCGGGGCGCGCTCACGCGCACGCCGATGCACAGGCGCTCGGGGCTCCGCGAGCAGGCGATCGCCCAGCCGTCCCGGCCGCTGGCCGTGCTGCCGCGCACGAGCGGCAGCCCGCCAGCCGCCCGCTCGATCAGGCCCGCCAGCACGGTCGCGTTCTGGCTCGTCAGGGCCTGCCCTGTCTCGCCTCGGGCCCGGGCGCCGAAGCCGGGCTCGCTGGCCAGGCCGTCCGCCCAGATGGCCGCCATGGCCCCGGTCAGCTCGACGAGATCCAGCTGGCTTCCGAAGACCAGCTCCGCGGGCTCGCGCGGGAGCGGAGAGCGGATCAAGAGGCTCTGCGCCTGGCGGGCGATCTCCTCCGGGCCCAGGCGCAGGGTGAGATGCAGCGCGCAGGTGCAGGTGGAGCCGAGCAGGTCCTCGACCCGAGGCGTGGAATCGCAGGCCTCGCAGTTGCGAGGGCGCCAGACCTGACCCGGCGATTCCCCGTCTGGCTCCTCGTCCAGCGCGCTCTCGGGCCGCAGCCCCTGCTCCAGCGCGGCGGCCAGCAGCAGGGGCTTGATGGCCGTGCCGGCCGGCCGGCGCGCCCGCAGGTCGCAGAAGCGCGCCCCGTTCCAGGAGGCGGCCAGGACCCGCACCCGGCCGGTCCCGGGCTCCACGGCCACCAGGCCTGCCTCCAGGCCCTGGTCTCGGAGCTCCTCCCGCAGGGCCTTTTGCGCCTGGGCCTGCCAGGCCAGGTCCAGGGCCAGGTCCACCCGGCCAGGGCTCCTGGGCTCCACCTGCCCGAATGCCACCTGCGTGTACGCCGGCGCCAGGCTGACCCCCTTGCCGGCCGCGTCCAGCAAGGCCACGATCCTGCCGCGCCGGTCGAAGACCTGGATGGGCTTCTCGGGCTCGCCGTCGACGACCCCGGCCCAGGCAGCCAGCAGGGCCGGGCCCAGCCCGGGCAGCACGGCCGCGACCGCGATGATCCGCTTGATGACCTTCCAGATGGCATGCATGAGGTCCTTCCTCTCTGCAAGCCTGCATTGCAACTGGCATGCCATGATGCATGATCTCGGAATACAATCAGAAAATCACATCTCAGATCCCCCACCGCGTCCGGGTCCCCACAGGCCAAAGTGTCCTCGGGCCCACGCTCTCCAGCGCACAAATCCACTGTCATTCCACACACAATCCCCGCAGCTATCCACAGCCGAGATCCACAGGCGAACAACAGGGATCCCCCACGTTCTCCCCGCCCCTTTCCACATTCAATCCACAGGCAATCCACCCCGATCGACTCGGCTCATCTCGGGGGATAGGTCTCACCGCCGTATGGAAGCCACCAGTAACCCGGGGCGAACGGCTCGAAGGCGGGCGGTTCACCCACCGCCTTGAAGATGGCCTCCTCGACCACGAGGCCTCGGAAGCGGCGGATCGCGTCGGCATCCAAAAGCTCCGCGCAAGTACGAAACCCGTCGACCTCGATCCCGCAAAGGGCGAACCGATACCCCCTGGGGGCAATGCGCAGCCGGTCGTAGAGCTGCGAGCCCAAGAGGGTCATCGACCGTGCATCGGCATCGCTCTGGATACCCACCCGGCTGACACCCTGGGGTATGGCCATCACCCAAGTCGCCCCCTCGTCATCGAGAAGAGTCTGCCCGCGGATCGAGATCGACTCCCCCGACTCGCCTTCGAGTGAGAAGGACTCGAAGTGCGCTGTCAACTCGGCAGCGGCGGCCGCGTCGTCACCGCATTCCATCGACAGGCTGAAGATCCAAGCCATGAGCCGGGCGCCCTCGTCGCCGAGCGTCTCGAAGACAGTACAACATGGATTCGCGCGGGAGCAAGCCAGAAGCGCAATCGCCTGGCCGCCAAGGCGCGCCATCTCACAGCCAGCTCACACCCATCCCACAGGAATTCCACAGGCATTTCCCCTGGCATTCCCCTTGGCATCTCACAGTTGTCTCACAGGCATCCCACAGGCATCCCACAGGCGTCCCACAGGCGTCCCACAGGCGTCCCACAGCATCCGGGGCCCGGCCCGGGCAGGTTCGAGTGCCTCGTTTTGCTTGGCGCGAGCGAGCATCGTTGGTATGATGCCGGTCGGTTGACCACCAAATCGAGAAGGAGACTTGAGGCATGGGCTGCAGATCTGTCTGTCTTTGGATGTGCTGGTTGACCATGGGCCTGGCCGCGCTGGCTGCCGGCTGCGAGAAGACGATCGTGGAACAGATGGTCGACGTCTTCGAGCAGATGGGCGAGACCCAGGCCCAGGGCTTCGAGGACATGGTGGACATCGTGGCCGAGTTCCCGGACGCCTGCGCCCTGGCCGTCCGCAAGAGCCAGGAGGTGCAGAAGGCCACCAACTCCCAGGTCGACGCCCTGTTCAGGAAGTACCTGGAGCTCAAGCGCCAAATGGACCAGAAGCAGCTCAACCAGGCCCAGGACGAGGGCAAGCGCGCGTTCCGCGAGGCCGTGGGCGAGATGCAGGCCACCGTGAGCTCCAACTCCCAGGACCTGGACATGTTCATGAAGTCCTGCCCCGACGAGCAGGTCATGACCATCGGGGAGATGATGGCCTGGTTCCAGGGCTCGCTGGAGGAGCGCTTCTTCAACGAGTGGTGAAGGCGAGCGCGATCTCGACTGACCGGGCCACCTCGACCGCGAAGCCGATCCTGAGCACGCGGCCCTCCTGGGCGCTGGAAAGCGTCCCGTCCGCCGCCCCGTCCACCTCGACCGACTGGAGCTCGAAGCCCTCCGGGACGTGGAAGTCGAGCTGCTGCTCCCAGGGCGCCGCCTGGCTGCCCGGCGCCACGCGCTGGGTGAGCCGTAGCGAGGCCGTCTGTGCGTCCCAGTCGATCGATTCGATCTCGACCGCACCCTGGAGCACGTGCCGGTTGCCGCCCAGGTACTGCGGGCGATCGAGCTGCTCGCGCAGCGCGAAGACCTGCACCGTGTGGGGCTCGACGGCGCGCTCGATCCTGCCGCTCACGCCCTCGATCACCTCCCCGGTCCAGAACTCGCGCGCGACGTACTCGCGATCCATGCCCAGCGCGCTCAGGTTCGCGCTCAGCAGGCGGGCGCTGTCCTCGATCGGGCTGTAGGGATTGGATCGCAGCTCTGTGTTGCTGCCCCAGTTGAACAGCGCGATCACGTCGTAGTCCGGCCCGGCGCCGCCGGTGTTCAGGCCCCGGGCCGGATCCACGCGCAGGTGCCAGACCTCCGGGTACTCGCGCTCGAAGAGATCCAGGGGTCGGGCGGCGTGGCCGTAAACCGGGATCACCCGCCGGTAGTCGTCGATCCAGGCCGGCTGCATCTCGACGATCCGCTCGCCGAGCTTGGCCACCGAGCCGCTCAGGGCCATGGCGCTGAGCAGGCAGCGCGACTCTTCGGCCGTGATGGGCGGCACGCTCGGATCGAGGTGCGAGCGGAAGAAGAGCATGTCGTGGTTGAACAAGTAGATCCGGTTGTGGAAGTAGTAGCGCCGGGCCATGGTGCGCACGGTGGGCTTGAAGCCCTGGGCCTCCTTGCGGGCCTGGTCGGGCCCTTCCCGCTCCCAGCAGGGCATGGTGTCCAGGTTGGGCCGGATCGAGTCCACGTAGCCCACGTGGGGGCCCATCATGGCCACGCTGAGCCAGAAGGTGTCGCCCTCGGGATCGCCCCGATCGGCCTCCCCGGCCCGCAGGCCGTCCCGCACGGCCGCGAGCCCCATGCGGTAGGCCTCCTCGCGCGTGGCGCCCGGCTCGTGGAAGCGCGCCGCGCCCAGCGCCCAGTACACGAAGTCGGTCTTGAGCCAGCGATAGCCCTCGGCGCGGATCTGCCGGAACCGCTGGAAGAGCCAGTCCTGGACCTCCGGGTGGGTCAGATCCAGGATCTGCTTGTCGCCCGAGACGAGGGGCAGCCGCTCGGCGAACCATCCGTCTTCCACGTGCTGGGCATAGGTCTGGCTGCTCTCGTCGACCTGGAACGGCGCGATCCACACGCCGGGGATCAGGCCCCGGGCCCGGATCTGATCGGCCATCCAGGCCGAGCCGTGCGGGAAGCGATCCGTTCGCCAGTCCCAGTCGCCGTAGGTGGGCTCGTAGCCGTCGTCGATCTGGAACCACTCGCCGCCGAAGTCGCGAAACTGCTCGTCCATGGCGGCCAGGTTGTCCAGCATCAGCTGCTCGTCGATGCTGGCGCCGTAGCCGCCCGACGAGCCCGAGCCCGTCCAGGAGTTCCAGCCGGTGGGGATGCGATGCTCTTCGCCGCGCTCGGTCCACAGCCGGATCGCGTTGTGCGTCTTGACCGCGGCGGCGTAGGCCTCGAGGCCCGCAAGCGGCTCGGCGGTCGCGGGCAGGATCCAGACCGGTCCGGCCGAGAAGCGCGCGCCCGGCGCGAGCGGCTTGCCGTTGGGCAGGAAGGGGAACTCCGCCGACCAGTACGTGAAGGGCGTGCGGCCGTCTCGCGCCTCGGCCAGCTCGGGATCGAAGGACGCGTTGAGCATCGGGGAGGCGTGCTCGAAGTCCAGCGAGCCGGCCACGAAGGCCCGGCCGCTCTCCAGGTCCTTGATGGCGTGGTCCCAGTTGGAGATCGAGTGGCCCTTCTGGTCGCCGTGCAGCATGCCCAGGGCCACCGTCTCGACCGACTCGGCCACGTCGCCGGGCACGAGGTCGACGAAGTAGTCTTCCAGGAAGAACGAGCCCGACTCGAGGATGCGGGCGGTGGACGGGTGGGCCCCGACGAGCAGCGCCCCGCCGCGCTCGGCCTCGACCTTGATAGGCACCAGCCTGTCGAGCACGAATGTCTCCTCGCCCGCGTTCACGGCCTCGAGCTCGGCGGTGAAGAAGGCCTCGTCCGGGTAGGCGGTCAGCCTGAGGACGAGGTCCGGGCCTTCGTCCATGCTCGCGCAGTCCACCACCGCCTGGCGGCCGCTGCCGAGCGAGGTCTGGACGTCCTCCAGCCGGCCGGAGAGCCGGTAGCGGCCCGTGGAGCGGAAGACCTCGGCGTTCTGGCCGTCCGCGTCCGAAGCCTGCGCCTCGCAGCTGGCGTGCTCGAGCACGGTCTGGCCGCCGGCCCGCAGCTCGAAGGCGCCGACCCGCAAATCGAAGTCGAGCTCGAAGCCCTGGCCCGCGAGCTGGAGCACGTCGTGTTTTTCGGGCTCGGGTTCGCCGCCGGAGCAGGCCAGCGCTGCGAGCAGGGCCATGAGCATCCAGGTCTGCCCAATCGTTCGCATTCGCTCCCTCCGCTTCTCCCTCAGCCCCCGGCGATCCGCTCGAGCACGAAGTCGATCACCGCCGCATCGACCTCCGCGCCCGCCTCCCGGAGCCGGTCGCCAATCGCATCTCGATCGAAGGCGCCGTCGTCCACGAAGATCGGCGAGGCCTTGTGGCGCCCGTCGCGCTGCTCCCCGTCGTCCACCGCGTCGTGCTGAAAGCCGCCCGCCTTTCTCCAGCTCAGCACCCGCTCCTCGCGCGGCTTCTCGTAGCAGAGCTGGAAATGGACGATCTCCTCGCCCTGCTGCCAGACGAAGAGATCGAAGTACTCATCGGTGAACCAGCGCTTGACGGGCTGGCCGGGCTCCTGCCTGACGGTTTCGACTTCCTTGAGCATCGAAGCGACCTCGGAAGACACCGCCCATGCTACCCCGGTATGCCCGGGCAGACAACTCCCCAGGCCCCTCACTGCCCCGCGTCCAGGATGCCGTGGTAGCGCCCCAGCCAGTAGGCCAGCAGGTAGTCCTCGGGCGAGTAGACCAGCCGGCGATCGCCGGCGCGCCCGGCCTGGATCTCGAAGAAGTCGAGCCTCCACAGGTAATTGTCGAAGTGGTACTCGGAAAGGGGCACCGGCTCGGCCGCCACCGGCTCGTCCAGCCGGCTGCGGCAGACCTCCTGCTGCGCGCCGGCCGGGATGGGGCGATCGAACTTCAGCGCCGGGAAGTCCTTGAGCGTGCAGACCGCCCGGTCGACCGCGTCGGCGAGGACCGGATCCGCTCGCGGGTCGTCGCGGCTCAGGGCCGCGTAGGCGAAGGTGTACCAGGCGTTGCCTATCGGCGCCAGGCTCTGGTAGCGCTCGTCCGGGCTGTGGAACATGTTCTCGCGCAGCACGAAGAGCAGCCTGGCGCGCAGGGCCTCGTCGCGCTCGCGCCGCAGCAGCGGGTAGATGGCCTGGTAGCACATGTCGAAGTTGTCGTAGTTCTGCTTGCAGTCGGCCTGGAAGAGGAACAGGCGCTGCTCCATGCTCTCGATGTACGGGCCCAGGTCGACCGGGTCGACAGGCGGGCAGTCGATCCCGCTGCGGGTGCGCATCATGCAGGCGTAGTAGAAATCGTCGAGCTCCGGATCGCCGAGCGCCGTCTGGGCCACCTTGACGAAGCTCGCGGCCAGCATGGCGTTGAAGCCCGGGTAGTCGTCCAGGGCCGACTGGTACAGCGCCCCGTGCTCGGTCACCTGCCCGTCGGCGTCCACGATCTGCAGCCGGTTGCCCACGATGTGATCGGCGATCTCGCGCAGCCGCTCGCGGACGTCGGCCAGGATCCTGGCGTCGTCGAAGTGCTCCGCGGCCAGCGCGTAACCGAAGATCAGGCCGTCGTAGCCGTCCTTGCTCACGTCGTTGCGGTAGGCCCAGCCCTCGTAGCCGGGCACGGGCGAGTCGGTCCAGCCGGGCCGGCCGTGGCCGTCGTGGTCGTAGCACACGACCGGGTCGGCCAGGCAGCGGCCGTACAGGCCCCGCACGCCGGTCAACCGGGTCAGGTCGCCGAGCCCGTCGAGCACCCGGCGCGCGTTCTGCTCGGCCTCGGCCGAGCCTGTCACCGCGTAGCGCAGGGCCTGGGAGGCCAGGTAGATCCCGCTCCAGAGAATCGTGTTCTCCGTGTGGCGATAGTGCGCGACCGTCTCCAGGTCCTCGGCGAGGTAGACGTTGCGCAGCAGCCCGTCCGGCGCCAGGTGCAGGTCGCGGGCCAGCCGGTCGAACTCGGCCGCCCTTCCGGCCAGCAGCCCGGGCTGTGTGTCGATCCGCTCGCAGCCCGGCCAGTCGAAGCCGCCGTCCGCGCCCGCGTCCGTCCCGCTGCCCGCCCCGTCCGTGCAGGCGAGCAGCCACAGCGCCAGGGCAGGTCTCGCGACGTGCATCGAGATCCTCCTTCCAGCCGCCAGCCCCATCATGACACGCCGGCCGCGCAGAGCAAAGGTCCTGGCCCGAGATGAAACCGTCCCTCCCCTGGCGGGAAGGACCGGCCGAAGGCCGAGGGAGGGGGCCGATCCAGGTCGAGCATGGTCACCCCGTCCCCCTCCGTGCTATCCTGGCTCCGGGCTCGCCTATATTAACGTCCCTGGAGGCCGAAGCCATGAGAGCCGCCATCGCCGCGCTCGTGCTCGCCAGCAGCGCAGTACTGCTCGCCGGACCGCCCGAGCGCCACCACCCGGGCTGCCTGACCGGCAACCACCTCTCGCTGCCCGCGGTGCGCTTCGCCGAGGGCCGCCCGGTCAGGCTGAGCTGGTTCGACACGCCCGGCAATGCCCGGGACTGGGTCTCGGTGGTCCCGATCGACACGCCCGACGAGGACTGGGGCCCGTACTGGACCTACACCCAGGGCCGTGTGGAGGGCGGCTACGTGGCCGAGCAGCTGCCGGCCGGCGACTACGAGGCCCGGCTCTACCTGGACTGGCCCGCGGGCGGGTTCCAGGTGGTCGATAGGCTGCGCTTCTCGGTCCTGCCCGGCCCGCCCGTCGCGCCCGTGCAGCCCGCCGTGAAATCGAAGATCCTCTGGCTGCCCGCGGCCCGCTTTCGCGCCGGCGAGCCCGCGCGCGTGGGGTGGCGCTGCCCGCACGGGCACGCGCAGGACTGGATCACGGTCGTCAAGCCCGACACGCCGGCCGAGGAGTGGGGCGCGTGGATGTTCACCGACGGCCGCAAGGAGGGCATCTTCAGCGTCCCCTTGCTCGCGCCCGGGATCTACGAGGCGCGATTCTACAAAGACTGGCCGCAAGGCGGATTCGAGATCACAGACCGGCTGCGATTCGAGGTGGGAACGCTGGAGATGGCGCGCTAGACCCGGCGATCTGACAGAACATCATCATGCGGCAAGGAGCAGCCGAGATGCTGGAGTAGCAGCGCTCCTTCAGAGCGCAAGGAAAGAATGGGTTTGGGTTTTCGCTGCGAAGCAGCGATGGGATAAAGCCTGGGGCTTGCTTGTCAGGGCGCCTTGCCAGAAGGCGGCGGGGTCTTGGCCGGCTTGTCTCCCGCCTTTTCTCCCGGCTTGTCCTTGCCGGTCCCCGCCTGCTCCTTCTTCTGCTTCATCTGCTCCTGGATCCGCTGGAGCATCTGCTGCTGCTGCTGCTTCTGGCGCATCTGCTCCATGAGCTGCCCGCGCACCTCGGGCGGGAGCTTGGACAGGGTCTGGGGATCGAGGTTGGGCATGCCCTGGGCGGGCGGCGGGCGCTTCTTGAATGTGTCCAGCATGCCGGTCAGGCGCTTGCGGAGCGCCTCGGTCACGAGGTAGAGCGCCCCGTCCGCGTTGCCGCTCGCGTAGGTGAGCTTGCGGCCCTCGCGCTCGAGGTTCTTGCCGAAGAGCAGCTCGACCTTGCTGCCGTCCGCCTTCTCGGCCACCAGGCGCGCCTCGCCCAGGCCGGCCTGGTCGCGTTCGGCCGGGTCGGCGAGCTCGCTCGCGCGGGCGTTGGCGATCGAGCGCAGCCGGCCCGTGACCAGCGGGCTGCCGAGCTCGAAGTCGCCGGGGACTTCCTTGCTGCTCGAGCCGATCTTCCACTCGGCGCCCTGCTTCTCCAGCACGAGCGACTCCTTGCCCTCCGCGATGCTGAGCCGGACCACCGCGTCCACGTCGAGCTGCATGAACTTCATGTCGCGCAGCTCCTCGGCCGACTTGCGGATCCCCTTGGCCGTGTACGAGCGCAGGACGTAGATGTCCTTGGACCCGGCCACGCGCGCGTAGATGTCGCGGTCCTTCTTGGCCGGCTTGGCCTTGGCGTCCTTCTCGTCCTTGTCGTCTTTTTCTTCCTCGGCCACGTCGGCCCCGAGCTGCAGCTCGTGCGCCTGGCCCTCGGCCTCGAAGCGGATCACGTCGAAGCCCGAGGCCAGGCCGGCCTTGGCCTCGTCCAGATCCTCGAGCACGATCTCGCGCGCCCGCGCGCTCACGACCGAGCGGGCCAGGCTGCGGGCGGCGCTGCTGTCGAAGCGGAAGCCCTCCGGCACGACCGAGGCGTCGGCGAGCTCCCAGGTCTGCTCCTTGCCCCCGCCTTCCTTCTCGACCTCCTTGCGGACCAGGCCGTAGGCGGGCTTGCCCGCCAGGCGCAGCTCGACCTTGTCCACCTTGTCGAAGTCCACGTCGAAGAGCTTGAGCTCGTGCCAGTCCGAGGCCTTGCGGGAGAAGGTCCGCTGGTAGACGCCCTTGACCAGGTAGACCCCGTCGTCCACCCGCACGTAGGAGCCGCCAGAGGCCACCTTGCCGACCGTGAAGCGGGCCAGCTCCTTGCCGCCGGCGTCCTCTATCTCGACGTGCGCGCCCTTGGCCTCATCGACCTCGAGCTCGGCGAAACGCGCCTCGTTTCGCGTGACCAGGTCGCTGGACTTGAGCTTGGCCAGGGTCTCCACCAGCGCCTTGACCGAGCTCTGGTTGGCCTTGCGGCCGTCGCCCAGGACCCACGCCTCTCCCTTGCGCTCGATGTCCACCGGATTGGCCCCCGCGATCCGCACCCGGTGCACGTCCACGGCGGCGACGGAGTCGAAAGCGATGCGGCTGATCCCCCGCTGCTTCTCGTCCCGCATCACGAAAAAGGCCGCGATCAGCAGGCCGACGAAGACCAGCACGGCGATGAGGGTCGACTTCTTCATGGCTGCCTCCTCCGCGCTCAGATCCGGACCCGCTTGCGGCGGGCCTCGCGCATCCGCCAACGCACGAGCCCGAAGGCCACGAAGGCCAGCGGCAGGCCGAGGATGTTGAGGTACTTGGCCAGGTTGCGAGACGTGTCGGACAGCTCGTCGAGGGGCGCCTTGTCGATGCTGCGCGCACGCATGGCGAGCAGGGCCTCGTCCATGACCAGCCAGTCGACCATGTTGAGGGCGAAGATCTGGTTGCCGATCTGGCGGCCCGAGAACGCGTCCGTGACGAAGGAGTAGCCGCCGGCCACCAGCACGCGGGCGCGGGCGGCGTGGGCCTCCTTGTCGAAGTGGCTGGGGATCTCGCCGGTCAGGGCCACGATCAGATCCTTCTCGCCTGCCTCGGTGAAGCTGTCGCGCGTCCAGTGCTGGAAGGGGTTGAGATCGAAGGGCGGCTTTTGGATCATGGCCTTGTCGGTCGTGTGGACGATCGCGCGGGCCTCGACCCCGCTGACGGTCTGCATCTCCATCTCCACCGGCACCATGAAGGGGAAGACGACCTTCTCGAGGCCCCGGGTGATCGGGTGGCCGCGGTCCAGGCCCTTGGGCAGCAGGAAGAAGGGGTAGTCCACCGTCTGGGTGACCCGCATGCGGCCCGACTGGCGGGTGACCGGGATGGGCACGTACTCCACGTCGAGCAGCAGCCCCTCGCCCAGCTTGAGGCCGTAGCTCGCCAGCATGGCCTCCAGGCCGTGCTCGGCCGGGCTGGACTGCAGGCTCTGGGGATCGGGGGCCACCGGGCCCACCAGGAAGGCGGCCGAGCCGCCGCCCTTGACGAAGCGATCGATGGCCTTCTGCTCGTCCTCGGACAGCGCGGTCTTGGGGCCGACGACCAGGATCGCCCGGACGTCGGCGTCGATCTCGGGCTTCTTGCCCAGGTCGATGGTCGTCAGCTCGTAGATCCGCTCGAGCTTCTGCCACAGCAGGCTCAGGTCCTTCTCCGGTTCCGGCCCGCCGTGACCCACCACGAAGCCGATCTTGGGGATGTCCTTGCGGCTCACCTTGCGCACCAGGGTGGTCAGCTCGTACTCGAACTCCTCGGCGCTCCTGACCACCGGGATGACCTCGACCTTGTCGCCCGCGCGGACCTCCACGCCCATGTAGACCATCTTCCGCTCGATCGAGTCCGCCTCGTTGACCCGGATGCCGAAGGAGCGGATGCCGATCCGCTCGAGCTCGCGCTCCACGCTGGTCTTCTCCCGAACGATCTGGCCGGTGATCGTGCGCTTGCTCTCCTTCTTCTTCTGCTTGTCCTCCTCGGTCTCCTCGCTGGTCGGATCGATGAACTCGTAGCGGAAGTTGCCCGAGGCGCTGGCGTAGTACTCGTCCAGCATGTCCTTCACGTGGCGCGAGATCGCGGCCAGCGGCCCGGGCAGGCCCTCGGAGAAGTACGCCCGCACCGTGACCGGGTCGGTCAGCCCCTCGAGTGTCTGGACGGTGCCCTGGCTCAGGGTGAACTCCCCGCCGCGGGTCATGTCGCCCCGCCAGAAGAGCTTGGCGCCCAGGACGTTGACCAGGATCAGGATGCCGATCACGGCCAGCACGCCCACGACCGTATCGATGCCTTTCCGGTTGCTCATCGCGCACCTCCGCTCAGGCGTGCTGGTGGGCCATCGAGCGCTCGGCGATGAAGAGCGCCCCGCCTATCAGGGTGAAGTAGTAGAGCAGGTCCCGGGTGTCGAGCACGCCCCGGGCCATGTTGCTGAGATGCGAGCTCAGCGACACGTAGTCCACGAGCGGCGCGATGAAGTCGGGCACGAAGAACTGCAGCCAGCTGATCACGTACAGGCAGGCGCCGATCAGCAGGGCGACGATGAAGGCCACGATCTGGTTGTCCGTCCAGCTCGAGCACATCAGGCCAATGGCCAGCAGGCTGGCCGCGAAGAGCAGCATGCCGAGGTAGCCCGAGATGACCGGCCCCCAGTCGAGGTCCCCGATGCAGGCGACCGTGATCGCATAGACCAGCGTGGAGAGCACGGCCGCGGCCGTCAGGGCGAAGTCGGCCAGGAACTTGCCCAGCACGACCTCCCAGTCGCGCACCGGCATGCTGGTCAGCAGCTCGATCGTGCCGCTCTTGCGCTCCTCGGCCACCGCGCGCATGCTGATGGCCGGCGCGAAGATCAGAAGCAGCATGGCCGGCGAGAACAGGCTCGGGGTGAACAGCACCCGCAGGTCGGCCCGCTCGCGCAAGAACAGCGTCGAGAAGAACATCCAGCCCGTCACCAGCAAGAAGGCCACGATCACGATGTAGGCGACGGGCGAGTCGAAAAGCGCCCGGAACTCCCGCCGGGCGATGGCGATGGTCTTGGCGGTCATCCTTCGCCTCCTTCCTGCTCGCCGAGGGTCAGCCGGCGGAAGGTGTCCTCCAGCGAGACCTGCTCGCGGTGCAGGTCGAGCACGATCCAGGAGTGGTCCACGGCCGCGCCGAAGACGGCCTCGCGCGAGTCGGCTCCGGCGCTGTCGCGCAGCACGAAGCCGAGCGTGCCCGCGCCCTCGCCCTCGGCCTTCTGTACCTCGCGGATGCCCTCGATGCCGCCCAGGGCCTCGCCGACCTCGGCGGCGTCCAGCTCGCCCTCGCGGGCCTTGAGCACCAGCCGGATCGAGGCCCCCGACGCCCGGCCGCTCAGCGCCTCGGGCCGGTCGTCGGCCACCAGGCGCCCCTCGTTGACGATCAGGATGCGGTTGCAGGTGGCCTGGACCTCGGGCAGGATGTGCGTGGACAGGATGACCGTCTTGTCCTTGCCCAGCTCCTTGACCAGCTCGCGGATCTCCACGATCTGGTTGGGGTCGAGGCCCGAGGTCGGCTCGTCCAGGATGAGGAGATCGGGGTCGTGGATCATGGCCTGGGCCAGGCCCACCCGCTGGCGGTAGCCCTTGGAGAGCTGGCCGATGTCCTTGCCGAGCACCTCGGCCAGGCCGCAGCGCTTGCCGATGGTCGCGAGCCGCCTGTCGCGCTCGGCGGGCGGCACCTCGCGCAGCTCGGCCGTGTAGCGCAGGAAGTCGATCACCATCATCTCGTCATAGAGCGGCGCGTTCTCGGGCAAGTAGCCTATCCTGCGCCGCGCCTCGACCGGGCGCTCGGCCACCGGGATCCCGCAGACATGCACGCTGCCGCGGGTCGGCCTGAGGTAGCCGGTCAGGATGCGCATGGCGGTCGTCTTGCCCGCGCCGTTGGGTCCCAGAAATCCGAGGATCTCGCCGCGCTTGACGCGGAAGGAGAGGTCCGCCAGCGCGCGCGTGGGTCCGAAATCCTTGGTCAGGGACCGGGCGTCTATCATGAGTCCGTCTTTTTCTGTCATCCCTCACCTCCATCATCGTCGCAGGGCCCGGGACCTTGCGAGCCGGAACGCCCAGCAGGGCGGATCTATTCCAAAAGGCGAGGTCGGCTTCAAGAAAAAAAACAGGCCGTTCCGGATGCGTGGATCTAGCGCTCCTCGATGGGCACGAACGCGCGGCCGAAGCCGCCGATGTAGTTCGAGGTCGGCCGGATGAGCCGGTTGTCGGCGAACTGCTCCATGCAGTGGGCGATCCAGCCCGCGCAGCGCGCCACGGCGAAGATGCAGGTGTAGTACTCCTTGGGGATCCCTAGCGCCCGCTGGACCGTCGCCGAGTAGAAGTCCACGTTGGGCCGGATGCCCTTGCGCTCGCGGACGATCTTCTCGATCCGGTGGGAGAGGTCCAGGTAGCAGCGCAGCTCGCCGCGCGCGCAGAGCTCCTCCGAGTACTTCCTGAGGTGCACCGAACGCGGGTCCTCGGTCTTGTAGATCCGGTGCCCGAAGCCCATGATGCGCTCGCCCGCCGACAGCATGCTCTCGATGTACTCCTCTACGTGCTCGGGGTGCTCGATCTCCTCGAGCATCTCCATGACCGCCCGGTTGGCACCGCCGTGCAGCGGCCCCTTGAGGCTGGCCAGGCTGGCCGAGATGGCCGAGTGCATGCCGGCCTGGGTGCTGACCACCACCCGGCCGGCGAAGGTCGAGGCGGCCAGCCCGTGATCGGCGTGCAGCATGAGCAGGCTGTCGATCACCCGCTGCTCGAGCTCGTCGGGCTGCCGGCCGCGGAAGATGTACAGGAAGTTCCAGGCGAAGCCCGAGCGGGGGTCCGGGCTCAGCAGGGGGGCGCCCGAGCGGATCCGGTGGAGCGAGGCCACGATGCAGGCCACCTGGGCGAGGATCCGCTTGGCCTTGCGGTCGTTGGCCTCCTCGGTGTTGCGGCCGCCGTCCGGGTCGAACATGCCCAGCGCGCTCAGCGCCGTCCTCAGCACGACCATCGGGTTGGCGTTGGGCGGGCTGAGCCTGAGCAGCTCCACGACCTGGGTGGGCAGCTGCATGTTGCCCACCAGCTCGGCCCGGAAGCGCTCCAGCTCCTGCGCATCCGGGAGCTCGCCGTACCACAGCAGGTAGACCGTCTCGGCGTAGCTGGCCCGCCCGGCCAGCTCGTCGATGTCGTAGCCCCGGTAGTAGAGCTTGCCGTTCGCGCCGTCGACGAAGCTCAACCGCGTGTCGGCCGCCACCACCTCCTGCAGGCCCCGGACCGTCTGTCTCTGCTCGCTCACGCTTCCCTCCCCTGCGGCCAGCCATTGTATCCTCCGCCTCGACCTGATACAAGTCTGGGCAAGGGAGGCTCGAACCATGAAGCGGATCGGACTGGGCTACCTCGCGCTAGCGATGCTGGCCGCCTGCGGCGCGGACGGCGGCGGCGACGGGCGAGACGACGCCATCGCCCCGGCGGGCAAGGCGGACTTCCTCTACGGCGAGTGCGAGGTCCGGCAGGTCCTGGCCTACGTCAACGACCTGCAGGTCGACGAGGCGCGCCTCAAGGCCGACGGGGTGCACAGCCGGGCGGCCGGCCACATCATCGCCTACCGCGACGGCCCGGACGGCAAGCCGGGCACGGTAGACGACGAGTACTTCGACGACATCCAGGAGCTCGACGACGTCTACTACGTCGGCCCCAAGGCCATGGAGCAGCTCGTGCGCGCCAGCGCCCACCGCTGCTGGCACGTGCCCCAGATCGAGGTCGTCTTCTCGCCGCAGGACTACGACTCGAGCCACCTGGCCCGGGTGGCCGAGCTGATCGCCTCGGCTGTGCGCTCGGTCGACATCGCCATGTACTCGTTCCGGGACGCCCGGATCATGACCGCCCTGGAGCACGCGGTCGACCGGGGCGTCAAGGTTCGCTTCGTCTTCGAGACCGCCAACGCGGACCGCTCGGACCCCGACGGCTCCTACTCGGCCAAGCTCGAGGACGCGGGCGTGGACGTGCGCTACATCAACAAGATCATGCACCACAAGTTCGCCATCATCGACGGGCCCGTCGACTCGCTCGACCACGCCTACTCGGGCAGCCTGGTGACCGGCAGCGCGAACTGGTCCAGCTCCGCGGCCACGCGCTACGACGAGAACACGATCATCGTCCGGGAGTGCGGCGAGCTGCTGCTGCGCTTCCAGATGGAGTTCAACCACCTCTGGGAGAACTCGCGCGACTTCGTCTGGAGCACCGCGCTCGAGCAGGTCCACTCCATCCCGATCCACACGGGCATGATCGTCGACGATCCCTACCTGGACGCCGTCTACACCTCGGCCAACTTCGATACCTACGTCTCCAGCCGTTACGGCCCGACCTTCTCGGTCGTCAAGGGCCGCAACGCGGTCTCCGACCGCCTGGTCGGGCTGATCCGCGGCGCGTCCAGATCGATCCACATCGCCTCGGGCCACCTGCGCTCCCACCCGGTCTTCGAGGCCCTGCTGGCCAAGCGAGCCGAGGATCCCGGGCTCGACATCCGCATCTACCTCGACAACCAGGAGTACATCAGCGAGTGGTACGCGAGCCAGCAGGACCAGGAGCTGGCCGAGTGCATCTTCTCCGCGGCCGGCAACGCGGATTCCGAGCAGGCCTGCTACGAGACGGGGCTGTACTTCAGCTACGCCGCGCACGAGGCGGGCATCCCGCTCCGGTTCAAGACCTACTGCTACCGCTGGCATTACTCCTACGCGGAGCAGATGCACCATAAGTACCTGGTGATCGACGGCCAGGTCCTGGCCGCGGGCAGCTACAATTTGTCCGACAACGCCGAGCACAACACGATCGAGAACATGGTCATCTACGACGCGGCCCGCTACCCGGACCTGGTGGCGGCCTTCGAGGACAACTTCGAGCGGCTCTGGGTGACCGGCGAGGCCGAGGGCCTCTACCAGGCCCTGATGACCGAGATCACCCAGGGCACCGGAAGCTCCTTCCCGATCGTCTTCGCGCCCATGGCCCTGAGCCACGATCAGGTGACCGCGCTCAAGGATGCCATCCGGGACCACTGCCCGGAGATCAACAGCACGGACTTCCGGGCCTACCCGGAGCGCCACTGGACCTGCGAGCGCTGAGCGCTCGAGCCCCCCGTGATCGCCGGACTCGGCCAGCGCCTGAGCGAGATCGCCCGCAGGGTGGTGCCCGATCCCTTCGTGCTGGCCCTGGGCCTGACCGGGATCGTGCTCGCGCTCGGCGCCCTGAACCTCCACCTGGACGGGCAGGACGGGATCGCCGCGCGGATCTGGAGCGGCTGGTTCGACGGTTTCAAGGATCCCTCGGGGCTCACCTTCGCCCTGCAGATGTGCCTGATCCTGCTCACCGGCCACGCGCTCGCGCTCAGCCCGCCTCTCCAGCGCCTGCTCGAGGCCCTGGCCCGCCTGCCGCGCTCGGGCGCCCAGGCGGCGTTGCTGGTCGCGGCCACGGCCTGCGTCGCAGGGCTCGTGCACTGGGGCCTGGGCGCGATCGTCGGCGCGCTCGCGGGCCGCGAGATAGCCCGCAAGGCCTCGGGGCGCATCCGCCTGCACTACCCGCTGCTCGGCGGGGCGGCCTACGCGGGCATGGCCGTCTGGCACGGGGGCCTGAGCGGCTCGGCGCCGCTCAAGGTGGCCGAGCCGGGCCACTTCCTAGAGCCCGTCTGCGGGATCCTGCCCGTGAGCGAGACCCTGTTCTCGCCGCTGAACCTGGTCGTGTCGGCGAGCCTGCTGGTCGGCCTGCCGCTTCTCTTCTGGGCCCTGTCCCCGCCCGCGGGCAGCGAGCAGGCGCCCCCGGCCGAGCTCGGCGAGCCATCGCCGCGCCCCGGGCGCGAGCGGGGCGCTCTGGGCTGGCTGCAGACCAGTCCCTGGCCGGGCATCGGCCTGGGCGGCGGATGCCTCGTCGCCATGGCGATCGCCGCCTGGCACGGCCTTCTCGGCTTCGATCTCAACTCGGTCAACCTGGCCATGCTGGCATGCGGCCTCATGCTGCACGGCAGCCTGCTCGCCTACGTGCGAGCCCTGGGGGACGGAGGTCGGGCAGCGGCCGCGATCGTGCTGCAGTTTCCTTTCTACTTCGCCATCTTGGGTGTTCTGCGCAACAGCGGCCTGGTCGAGCTCGTAAGCCAGGCCTTCGCCCAGGCCGCGAGCCCCGGCTCCTTCCCGGTGCTGACCTTCCTGTCGGCCGGCCTGGTCAACCTCTTCGTGCCCTCGGGCGGCGGCCAGTGGGCGGTCCAGGGCCAGGTGCTGCTCGGTGCCGGAGCGGAGCTCGGCGTCCAGCCCGGGGTGACCGTGATGGCCTTCGCCTACGGGGACGCCTGGACCAACATGCTGCAGCCCTTCTGGGCGCTGCCGCTGCTGGGCATCATGGGGCTTCAGGCCAAGGACATCATCGGCTACACCGCGGTCGCGTTCGCGGCCATGGGCCTGCTCGTGCCGGCCCTGCTCTGGCTTCTGGCCTGAAGCAGTACCCTACTTGGAACCTGCGCGTCTGTAGAGCTCACGCAGGGAACACTTCACCTCACCATACGATCCAGAGCACTGAACGACCGATATCGGAATATCCTTGCCAGAGAGCTGGATAGTGCGCGGAGGATATCGCGTGCCTCCCCGGGAGGTGAGGATGATCCCGCGCACATCGTGGTCTGCCTCAGGTCGAATCTCGATGTGCCGTCGACCCCTCGCAGCGCTCGGCAGGTCAACTCCATTCGACCACTGCTCATGGTGCTCGCGACCGTGAGTGTCCGGGTGGAAATGCCTGACGCCGGCCTCGATCTGCTCGAAGGGCCGATCGGCCTCTTCCGGATCGATTGCGCCCTTGATCTCTACGAAACAAATGGAGGCCGGCTCCCCTCGAGCAGCGTCCGCCACCAGCAGTCCGTCGGGGCGTTCCGACGCTGAACCCCAGTGCTCGCTGTCCAGCAAGTACGCGACGATCGGCCTGCGGCTGGTCACCTCGAGCGACATGCCGCTCTTGTCACGAAGCACTGCTACGTATTCCCGGCGGCTAGATGATGTGTCGCTCGGGCAATCGGACAGTCGATGCACTTCCAGATCTCCGCAGGATCCACCCACCGGATCGGCTTGTCTGCCTATGTTCGTGGCAATGCATACAGCTGGTTCATCTCGGCTCCGAGGTCGTCGGACACGCGTCCGAGCGCTGCCTCGTCTATGAGCCCAGTCTCGCCATCCTGCAGCGACTCCACTTGTCCATCGACGCAGTGGTATGCTGCCAGATGTTCCGGACTGATCCTGAAGCTCGGCTCGGGCACGCCTTTCGACCCCACGCCGGGCTTCAACCGCGAGGAGAGCAGGAGGTTGTTGAGCACGTACAGGGTCGTGAGCGAGTGTGTCGTCAGGACGACCTGGAATCCCTTGTTCACGAGGAACACGAGGTTCTCGATCACCGCACGCTCGGCCTCGGGATGGAGATGGATCTCGGGCTCCTCCACGTAGATGACGAAAGGCTCTGCGAGCTCGCGGTCCTTCCGGAGCGAGAACAGCACCTGGGGCAACAGGAGCATGGGCCAGTTGGCCCTCTGTCCGGACGACGCCATGTCGATATCCAGCTCGCGCTGCGTCTTCCCATCCCCAAAGCTCCATCGCCAGGACTGCCCTCGCCTGACAGCCTCTCCACCGAGAGCGGTTCGCATGCGAGCCCGGATCTTGCGTCCCTCCTCGGTATCGGGACGCCCTCCGGGCCAGCCCGACTGTATGGCCGCGGCTCGCTCCATCCACCATCCGAAGACCTCGAGCGTGATCGGCGCGCTGATCATCTGGATGCTGGTCGGATTCCGAGAAAGCGAGTAGAACAGCCGCTCCGCTGGAATGTAGACCGCGCTCAGCGGCTGCGGCCCCCTGCTGGCCTCGGACACGACGCTCTTCAGATCGTTTCTCGGCTGGACAGCCCGGGTGACGTGCTGGGTGTTGAACCCGAGCTTCCTCCTCCGGGTGTGCAGGCTTCCGACGGCGAGCTGTCCCTCCCAGGTCACCGTCATCTTCGGATGCGTCATGTTGGCGAAGCTGCGCTCGCTGCTGCGCAGGCCATTGATGAGCCTCCGGATGACAACCTTGGGCTCGAATGCCTCGGGCTCGTCCGCGAGCTGCTTGGCCAGGTCGTGCTCGACGAGCTTGGGCAGCCCGCGGAAGAAGTACAGCATCTGCGCGAGAAGCGATTTTCCCGTCCCCTGCCGTCCAACGAACAGCGTGAGAGGCCGGACCCTGATCTCCGCGCGGGACTCGATCGGCCCCAGGCGCCCGGACGTGATCGTCAAGACCTCGTCATGGTTCGGCCTTTTTGCATTCCGATGCTGCTTTTCGCGGTGCCGAGCAGGCTTTTTTTTGACAGCCACCGCAAGACCTCCAGGCCCAGTGGCTAGTATCTCCAGGTGGTTTCGGCAGTGTCAACGAATCTCTTGGATGTGGGACTGCTTCGCTCCTGGTGGTGGACTATGTCTCTTGGCATCTGTTGCGATATGATTCTCACTTGGAAATCCAGTTTCCATGTATCGGAGTGAGAGGATGAGCAAGGCGATATCCGGCGTGCCCGCGGCCCTGGCCCTGGCCGTATCGCTCGCAGCGCTGCTCGTAGCCTGCCAGGAGGAGGAAAACCGCTTTTTGGCGGGACAAACCCGATCCGTTCCGCCTTTGGCGAGCGGCCAAGCGGCACCTGAAGGAGCACCCTCGCACTCGAGGTGAGCTGGAATTGGTGCCCGGACCGGTGGCTGACAGGGTCGCCAGGAGATTCGACTGATCGAATCACACGCCGGTTGGGGCAATAGCGCGCTGTTCGGATACTCGGATGACTACTCTCAGTACTTCCCCCGCGGTCACTACGACCGGAGCCTGAGGCTCCGCAGGTACTTCAAGGCGATGATGTGGTACGGCCGGATGGCCTTCCTGATCAACGGGGGCAAGGAGCAAGATCGAGGTCATCTTTCCGCCGATGCGATCGGGCGAGGCGTGAGGATGCACATGGACTCGCTGCATGACTGCCTCGAGCGCCTGCAGAGCAAGCACAAGGATCTTTCCGGAAAGCTGACCATTTCCTTCCACATCTCAGAAAACGGAAAGGTCGACCAGGCCAGGATCAAATCGAGCGACCTGAGAGACAAGAGGACTGAGAAGTGCTTTCTCCACCACTTTCGAAAGCTCCGATTTCGACCCGGGGGCTCGACCCACGTCACCCAGCCGATGAGAGTTCGCGTTCCAAGGCTCAGATAGGACCAAAGCTGGGAAGATCTGGCCAGCCTTGCCGAAAAGCCGACAGGTGCTGTCATTTGTCCCACTAGTGGGACACGGTTTGTTTAGATATTTCAACCTCTTGACTTTTCGGTTCCGCCAAACTCCAGCTCCAGGAAGACCGCGTCTTCGAGCGGGTTTTCGCGGTAGGGCGGGATCTCCCGAAAGCCCATCGAGCGGTAGAGGGCCAGGGCCTCGCCCAGGCGCCCGAGCGTGTCCAGGCGCATCGCCAGGTAGCCTGCCCGCCGGGCCTCGGAGACGACCGCTTCGGAGAGCTCTCGGCCGATGCCCTGGCCGCGCCAAGCCGGGCTCACGTACAGCCGCTTCATCTCGCACCGGCCCTGGTCGATGGATCGCATGCCCACCACGCCGACCGCCTGGTCGCCCTCCCAGGCGAGCAGCAGGCCGCCGGCCGGCGGGGCGTATCTTCCTGGCAGGGAGGCGAGCTCGGCCTCGAAGTCCTGGAAGCGGAGATCGACTCCCAGCTCCTGCTCGTAATCCACGAACAGCGCCCGCACGCGATCCAGTTCGCCCTCGCCTCTGGCTTGCCTGAGCCTCACACTGGAATTCTACCACCAAAGTCGACCCTTGCGCGAATCTCCCGAATCGGGTGGCACCTCGTGGATTCCTCGTGGATTGACATCATGATGGCATTTTGCTAGCATGGCGGCATGAAGCGGCGGGCTCAGATACAGCTCGAGCGGGACGATCACGAGGCGCTGAAGCGCTGGGCGAGGCAGCGGGGGATCTCGGTCTCGGCTGCGGTGCGCTGGCTGCTGCGCGAGCACCTGCTCGATCCGATGCCGATGGATGACGAACAGGTGCGCGCGTTCGTGGAGGCGGCCGGGGCGATCGAGGGCTCGGAGGGAGAGGGAGACGTGGCCGAGAGGCATGACGATTACCTGTACGGCGACGATGGGTCGTGATGGCTTGCGTGATCGACAGCTCGGCCTTCTACGCTTACCTGGTGGCGGCGGACAGACATCACCGGGCGGTGGCGGGGGCGCTCTCCGGTCTCGTCAGAGAGGGCGAGCGCTTCTTCTCGACCTCCTTCGTGCTGGGAGAGACGCTCGGGCTGCTCCAGATCCGTCACGGCTCGAAGGCGGCCGAGGTCTTCATGCACAAGATCTACCCGCTCGTCGAGTGGCGCTGGGTGGACGAGACGCTGTTTTCGCGGATCTGGCAGATCGCATCCGAGAGCCCTTCCCGCGGCTTCACCATCGTGGACGCCAGCGTGGTGGCCTGCCTGCAGGAGCATCCGAAGGCTCGCTGCGTCGCGGTGGACAAAGGCTTCGAACGCTTCGGATTCCCGCTGCTTCCAGGCTGACAGCTACATGTACTCGCCGTAGAAGCGGTCCACGACGTCCAGGAGATCGGAGGGCAGATAGGTCCTGGCCTGCTCCGATATCTCGTCCGGGATGCCGCCGTAGAAGGCCTGGGCCATGCCGCCCGTGATGCAGCCCAGGGTGTCGCTGTCGCCCCCCAGCGAGATCGCGTTGCGGACCGCGTCCTCCCAGGAGCAGGAGTCGAGCAGGGCCGCCAAGGCCGGAGGCAGCGTGCCCTGGCAGGTGACGTCGAAGGAGTAGGTCGGGCGGATGGCGTCCGTGCTGGCGCTCAGATCGTAGCCGAAGCGGGCCTGGATCTGCTCGCGGATCTCCTGCTTGCTGCTGCCGCGGCGCGCCAGCCATATGCAGGCTGCCACCGCCTGGGCGCCCTTGATGCCCTCGGGGTGATCGTGGGTCACCTCGGCGCTGCGGCGGGCTTCCCGGCAGACCCGCTCCAGGGAGTCGAAGGCGAAGCCCACCGGCGAGACGCGCATGGCGGAGCCGTTTCCGAAGCTGTGATAGGGACGGGGCTCGGCCGCGTGCAGCCAGGAGAAAAACCAGCCCCCGTAGCCGGCGTCCGGATAGCGACGGCCGAAGTCCAGCAAGCAGTCCCGGTAGGGCTTCTCGCTCAGCACGGCCTCGGCCACGGCCACGGTGAGCACAGAGTCGTCGGTGAAGCGGCAGCCCGGCGTGAAGAGTTCGAAGCGCTTGGTCTTGATGGGCAGTCTCTCGTAGACCGAGCCGATGATGTCGCCCGCGATGGCGCCCAGCATGCTGCCGAGCCTAGCACGGCTGGCTGGAAGACGCCCGCCTTTCCGGGGACGGGCTACTCGTCTTCGTCGTCCTCGTCTTCCTCGTACTCCTCTTCCTCGTACTCCTCTTCCTCGTACTCCTCCTCCTCGAAGTCCTCGTCCTCTAAGTCCTCGTCGTCCTCATCGCTCGAGACCACGCGATAGTCCGACACGCGAAGCATCTTGTCGCCGTACTCGTCCTCCCATGCCTCGCCGTTCACCTCCACGTCCTCGTCGACGTGGTCGAGAAGCTCTCCGCTCATCTTGCCCTCCTCCACGATGTACTCGTTGCCTTCCTCGTCCATAATGGACACGCTCGTCACCTGATCGTCGTCGTCCCACGCGACGGGAACCACCATGCCGGTCAGGACGATCGACTCGGTCTTTCCTGCTCTGGCCTCCATGGCCCACCCCGCAAGCCGACTACTCGCCCTCGGGCTCAGGCGCCGGCTCCGTCGCTGGCTCGGAATCCGGCTCCGGGGCCGCAGCCACGGCCTCCTTGAAGGTCTTCACCCGGATCCACTCCCGCATCTCCTTGCGGAACTTCTTCTTGAAGGTCGTGCCCTCGACTTCCGCGCTCTTGCCGGCCAGGTCCTTGCCGAGCTTCTTGCCCTTGCGGTCCATCACCACGTGGACCATCTTGCCGTCCTTGGTCTTGATCTGGACCGCCGTGATGGCCCCCTTCTTGTTGGCCTGCTTGACGACCTCTCCCTCGACCTTGACGATCGGGGGACCCTTCTTCTTGGCCTTCTTGGCAGCGGCCGCCGGAGCGGCAAACAGGGCCAGGCTCGCCAGGGCGAGCACCGCGAGCATCCAGGGACTCTTTGCTCTCATGACTTGTCTCCTCTAGCGTTTGGGTAGCGAACTCTGTAGACCTGTCTTCCTGACCTGCTCGGATTTCCCCTCGTCATCCCCTTCTTCCTTCTTCTCCTCCTCTTTCTTGCCCTTGGCTTTCTTCTTCTTGTCCTTCTTCGCCTTTGCCATGCCGGCCTCCGAAAAGGTTGACGCCCCCCCAGAGACAATCGCCGTGCCAGCCGATCCGACCCCGGCCAAGATTCCGGAATCGAAGTGGACCGCCGGCTCGCCTCGTAAAAATCGGAAGTGTTGATTCATTTTTTTTGGGAAGCTATATTCCGAAAAAGTCGTTTTCGGAGGCTCGCAACCGATGATCTTTCGAGTCCTGCTGGCCCTGAGGCGCAAGACCCTCCAGGCGCGGATCAAGAGAGCCCTGGACCGCCCGGATGTGATCGTGAGCCTGGCCGAGCCCTCGGGCGATCTGCTCACGCGCGCGGCCAGGGAGATCTGCGATCTGGCGGTGCTCGACCGCCGGCTCCTCCAGGGCAAGGAGGCCATGATCGAGACCTTCCAGCAGATCCCGGACGCGCCCAGCCTGGTGCTGCTCAGCGAGCACGACGACCCGGCCGAGCGGGCCGAGCTGCTGGCCGCCGGCTGCGAGGCCGTGCTCTACGCCGGCCTGAACGGCGCCCAGATCGCGAGCGTCCTTCAGACCATCCTGGACAAGCGCCGGGAGATCTCCAGGCAGCAGATCGAGATGGGCCACCCCCTGGCCCGGCCCCGGCTGAACGACTTCGTCTCCCTGAGCCCGGCCATGCAGTCCTTCATGGACATGGTCTCCCGGGTCGTGAGCAGCGGGGCCTCGCTGCTCATCCAGGGCGAGACGGGCGTGGGCAAGGAGCGGCTGGCGCGGGCCATCCACAACGAGGGGCCCCGGAGCGACGGCCCCTTCATCGCGGTCAACTGCGGGGCCCTGCCCGAGTCGCTCCTGGAGAGCGAGCTCTTCGGCCACGAGGAGGGCTCCTTCACCGGCGCCACCCGATCGCGGCGCGGCTCGTTCGAGCTGGCCCACCGGGGCAGCGTCTTCCTCGACGAGATCGGGGAGATGCCGCACCGGCTCCAGGTCCTGCTGCTCCGCGTCCTGCAGGACCACACCATCCAGCGCGTCGGCGGCGAGCGCTCCTTTCAGGTGGACGTCCGGGTCATGGCGGCCACCAACCGCGACCTCGAGACCATGGTGGAGGCCAAGACCTTCCGCCGCGACCTCTACTACCGCCTCAGCGTCGTCGCCCTGACCATCCCGCCGCTGCGGGAGCGCCGCGAGGACATCCCCGAGCTGGTCAAGAGCTACATCGACTACCTCCGCCCGCGCATCGGCCGCGAGGTCACGTCCATCCGGCCCGAGGCGCTCGAGGCGCTCCGGGGATACAGCTGGCCCGGCAACGTGCGGGAGCTGATCAACGTGATGGAGCGGGCCATGCTGCTGTGCCAGGGCGATCGGATCGAGCTGCACGACCTGCCGCGATCCATCTCCGGGGTGGACGCCGCCCGGCTGGCCGCCCTCGAGGCGCCCGGCCCGCGGGAGCAGGCCTCCGCCTGGCTGGACCTGCCCCTGCAGGAGGCCAGGCAGCTCGTGCTCGAGCGCTTCGAGAAGGCCTATCTGGAGGAGCTGCTGCGCCGCTGCGACGGGCGGGTCGGGCGGACCGCCGACCGGGCGGGCATCACGCCGCGGGCGCTGTATGACAAGATGAAGCGCTACGGGTTGAGCAAGGAGGACTACCGGTAGGGCGTGGAGGCGAGGCGCTGACGGGTCTCCGGACGAGGAGCGGGGGAAAAGCCGGCGACGGCTACGGTGAGAACAGAGCGTTGCGCGCAGCCGAGCGGGGGTGCTCGGCGTTGCAGCAACGCGGACGCCTCTCCGAGCGAGGAGAGGGGAAAAGCCTGCGACGGCTACGGCGACGGAGATGGTGGCGTGCTGCGCAGCCAGGCCTCGAGGTCGAGACGGACCCAGGGTCCCCTGGCCGCCGGGGGCTTGCCGGTCGAGAGGTGCACGACCCGATCGGCCGGCACCAGCACCGCGGCCTGGACGTTCATCTCGCCGAGCGCCACCCTGGCCAGCACCCGCTCGAGGCCGTCCGCGTCCTGCGGGCCCTCGATCGCGGCGATCATCCTGGCGTAGCGCCCGTCGCTGCGGCCTTTGCGATCCTCGTCGTAGAAGTTGGTGATGACGGCCAGATCCCCCGAGCCCGGCCGCACCCGGAAGCGCTCGACCCCGGTCTCGACCACCGCCCCGCCGGACGGATCGGCCAGCGCGTAGTTCTGCGGCATGCTGCGGCGGGCTGCGCGCAGGAAATCGAGCGCCTCGGAGACCGAGCCGCAGCGCTCCAGCATCGAGCGCACGGCGAAGAGCACCGGCAGGCCCCCGGGCCGGATCTCTCCGCGCATGACCATCAGGTCGGCCGCGGCCAGACCCGCGTCGTTCATGCCGGTCACCACGCCCACCAGCCCGGGCCAGGTCAGGCTGGCGAAGGCGCGGGCGCCATCGCGGGTCGACTCGATCACGACCAGGCCGCTGCCGCCGAGCACGTCGCCCGCGTACCAGTCCAGGTTGCGCGCCAGCCTCACCTTGCCGTCCGAGCTGGCCCGACCGCGGACCAGCGCGCAGGAGCAGTGCAGCCCCGCGCTGGCCTCGGTGGCCAGGTTGGCGACCAGCAGCTGCTCGTACGGAACCCCGGCCGATCGCGCCATGGCGCGAAGCTGCGCCGCGTGCGCGGCGGGCAGCCCGGCCGCCAGCGCCTCGATCGCCTCGCGCTGCTTCTCCTCCAGCCGCTTCGCACCCGTGGCCGCACGCAGGTAGCGCGGCAGGATGTGGCGGATCTGCTCTCCCACGAGCTTGCCGGCCGCCTCGCCGCGCTGGGCCGGTGTCCCGTCGAGCCGCAGCACCCACACCCCGCCGCCCAGTGCGAGCTCGCCGTGCGGTACGCGGGCCGGCCGATAGGCCGGCGCCGCCAGCGCGCAGCCCGCGCACCCGAGCGCCAGCAGGGCAGCCCCGATCCCCAGCGCGCGCGCGAAGCCCGCCGATTGCAGCGCGCGTCTCATCTGCGGCCGAAGAGCCTCTTCAGGAAGGCCCATAATCCCCTCCGCGGCGACTCCTGCCGGCGCGCGGCGCGCGGCCCCGGCGCGGCTGGCTGCCGCCTTCGCCGGACGGTCTGGGGCAAGGTGGCCGTCTGGCGCGGTAGCGTGTCGTCGCCCGCGGCCGCCGGCGCCGCGGAGAACGCCGACGGTGCCGCAGCCTGCGCCGCGGGCTGCGCCGCGGGCCGGGGCGCGGCTTGCGGGGCGGGCTGGGCGGCGGCCTGCGAGGCCGCCGCAGCGGCGCCTGGAATCCGCGCGTAGGTGCGCAGGGAGACATCCGCCAGCTGCGCCCCCCCGCGCTCCTTGGCCGCCACCGCCAGCAGGCCCTCGGCGTTGAGGCTGAGGGTGATCTCGATCATCTTCGATCCGGCCGGACCGGGAGGGATGCCCTCCAGCTCGACCACGCCGAGCGACTCGTTCTGATCCACCTGGGTGGAGTCGCCCTGGTAGACGGGCAGGTACATCTCGGTCTGGCCGTTGAAGTACGTATAGAAGCCGTACGTCCGCGAGGCCGGCAGGGTGGTCCCGGCCGAGATGAGCCGCCTGAGCGTCCCGCCGGGCACGCCCACCCCGATCGAGATCGGCAGCACGTCGACCAGCTTCAGATTGCCCGGCTCGTCGACCGACTTGGCCAGCAAGGCCGCGCCCGTGGCCACCGACTCGTCCGGGTGCACGCCCTTGAGCGGCTCCTTGCCGAAGTGCTCCTGGATCATCTGCCGCACGAGCGGCATGCGCGTCTGGCCGCCCACCAGCAGGATGTCGTCGATGTCGGCCGGCTTCATGCTCCGCTCCGCGAGCACCGCATCGCAGACGTCCAGGGTGCGTTGGACCAGCGGGCGGACGAGCTCCTCCATCGTCTGGCGGGTGACCTTCACCTCGAGGTTGACCGGGCTGCCGTCGACCCGCCCGATGAAGGGCAGGCGGATCTCCACCTCGTTCTTGCTGCTGAGCGTGCGCTTGGCGAACTCGGCCGCCTGGAGCACCCGCAGGAAGGCGACCCGCTCCATCTCGGGCAGCCGGCCGAGGTCGAGCTGGAACTCGATCAGCACGTGATCCATGAGCTGGGTGTCGAAGTCGACGCCGCCCAGGAAGGTATCGCCGCCCGTCGACAGGACCTCGTAGACCTCGCCGTGGAGATCGAGCACCGAGGCGTCGAAGGTCCCCCCGCCGAGATCGTAGACCAGCAAGCGCTGGCTATCGGCCTTGCGCTTGTAGCCGTAGGACAGGGCCGCGGCGGTGGGCTCGTTGACGATCCGCTCCACCCACAGGCCGGCCAGCTCGCCCGCCTTGCGCACGGCGCTGCGCTGGTTCTCGTTGTAGTAGGCCGGCACGGTGATGACCGCCCGCTCGACGAGCTTGCCGAGGTACTCCTGGGCCGTGTTGCGGATGTCCATCAGGATGTAGGAAGCCACCTCCTCCAGGCTCAGCAGGCGCTTGTCGATCCGGACCGCCGCCTCCCCGCTCGCGCCCGCCACGATCTCGTAGTGGAAGCGATCGCGCACCTGGCTGACGACCGGCGAGTCGAAGGGTCTGCCCACCAGGCGCTTGCTCCCGTAGATGGTCCGCGCCGGGTTGATCTCCATCTGGGCCTTGGCCGCGCTGCCCACCAGCACCTCGCCCATCGGATCGAGGGCCACCACCGACGGGATGGTGTTGTGCCCGCGGCGGGAGGGGATGACGAAGGGGTTCTGGCTGCCCTCCTTGACCATGGCGCAGCAGGAGTTGGTCGTGCCCAGGTCGATGCCCACGATCGGCCCCTCGACCTGGGAGGGCAGCGGCCCGGCTGGCGTGGCCCCGCCGCTCTCCTCGACCAGCACCATCCGCTTGATGCTCTCGGCCAGCGCCCCGAGGTAGCGCCTGTCGCTCAGGGCGCGCTGCGCCCGCTCGGACATCACGGCGTGGTGGGAGGTGGCCGAGTCGCCCGTCGAGCGCGCCCCGGCAGCACCCGGCTTCATCCGGCCGACGCTGCTCGCCTTCTCGGCCGTTCCGCCGGCGGCCGCTGGCGCGCCTGAAGCCGCAGCCGGCGCCGGCCGCGCCTTGGGCTTCGCCGCCTGGGCCCTGGCGAGCAGGATCTGCTTGTGGAGCTGCTGGCTCGCGGCGTCCATGGACTTGAACTGGAGGTAGATGGTCTGCGGGGGGAGATCGGGCGGGCTGCGGACCTCGCCCGTGGCCAGAAAGACGCTCTGGCCCCCGGCGATGCGCATGTCCAGGACCAGCTGGGCCCCGGGCGCCACCTCGCCCGTGTCCGGCAGGAGGATGCCCTTGTCGTCGACCGCGGTCCGGTAGCCCTCGACGAAGGCCGGAGGCGTCGCGAACTGGGTCTGGACGACGAAGCGATCCTTCTCGACCGTGACTCGACCGAAGGGTGTGTCCTTTCCCTTGGGCAAGACCCGTCTCCAGAATCGGACAATCGGCTGGGCAGTCTATTCCAACCGGCTTCGGATTCCAAAGGATTTTCTCGATCTGCGCGCCCGGAGCGCGGCCGGAGCGAGCAGGGCGACGAGCCCGGCAGCGCCCGGCCGGCCGGTCGGCCCGCAGCCCGTCTCACCGCGCTGCTCCTCCACGGGCGCGAGCTCGATCTCGATCCGCTCGATGCGCTCCAGATCGCAGCAACCGAGCCCGGCCGCCTGGGCATCGCGCAGGTGCACGGCGTCCACGGGGCCCAGGCCCTGCTCTTCTCTGCGCGCGTTGATCAGCGCCTGGCCGACCGCGTCCGCGGCCACCGGGTCCACAGAGGCGATCACGGCCATGGGCGCGAAGTCCGGCTCTCCGGCCAGGCCCGAGGCGAAGGAGCCGAACAGGGCGTCGACGAGGGCCAGACGGCTCCTGGAGCGCAGCGCCTCGCAGGCGTTGAGCTCCGCGATCCCCGGCGAGCACTGCCGGTCCCGGCCGTGCAGCAGCTCGGGGTGATCGATGGAGCCGAAGTGGTTCTTGAGCGACAGGGTCACGCCGGCCATCTCGTGCTGCTTGAGCACCGGGGCGCTCAGCAGGTGATCCGCCTCGGTCGCGATGCGCCCCAGCCGGAGCGCCGCCTCGCCGAGCGCGATCTCCTGCTCGTAGCCATAGCCCGCGTGATCGCAGCCCACGACCCGCATCCGCTCCCCCTGGCCGAGGGCGTAGCCGCAACGCGCGAGCTCGTGATCGCTGCGGTCGTAGACGAGGAGCTGCGAGGCCTGCGCGCCGGCCCGGGTGATGAGCGCGGCCAGGGCGTCCGTGAAGCGGGGATGGGTGGGCAGGGCGCGGTTGACGCAGTTGACCTTGATCGCCACCCGCGCATCGACCAGATCGGGCAGCAGGATCCGCAGCGCCTCGATCTCGTCGTCGAGCCCGACCAGCTCGCGGAGCGCCCGGGCGATCATCGCCTCCACCCGCCCGGCGTCCAGATCGGTGTCCGTCCAGCCCCGGCCCGTCCAGGCCCGCCCGTCGCGCACCACGACCACGCGCGACCGGCCGGCCGGCTGGGCGCGAAGCCCTCGGGGCCAGAGCGCCAAGGCGGCTGCCGAGAGCGCGCTCTGGATGAAGCTCCTCCGGGACCAGCGCATGTCCGGGCTCGATTCTATCACCCCGGTCGCGAAGCGCAAATCCGCATGCCGGCGTGCCGGCGCGTGCCGGCCGGCCGCATGTCAGGGCTGCCTGCTAGGCTGGGATCATGCTCTGCCGCTCTTTCGGATACCGCGACCGCTGGCTGCTCGATCGGCTTCCGCCCAGGGCGCGCGCTCGCTGGGCGCAGATCTTGTGCGATCCGCCGCCGCCGCCGGCCACCGAGCTCGCGAGGCTCCGCCGGGCGAGTCAGCTACGGCCGGACCGCGCCGTGCTGCACCTGCTGCTTCTCCGGGTGCAGCTGGGCTGGCCCGGCTCGCTGGCCCCGGACGAGGTGCTGCGCTCGGCCCGCAGCGCGGTCCGCCTGTGGCCTCACCGGCGCGCAGCCCTGCTGCTGGCCGGAGATGCGCTCTCGCTGTGTGCGCTGCTGGAGGACCGGATCGACTGGTGGCACGAGGGCGTGCGCCTGCTCAAGCTGGCGCTCAGCCCCCCTGACCGCCGTCCGATGCCCGGGCCGCGCCCGGCTTCTCGGTCCCTGCCGGCCCCCCATCCGCGGCCGGCTCGGCGCGCTGCTGGGACAGCGAGCCGATCACCATACCCTGTCCGCAGGGCCGCAACCGGATCGCGATCCGCTTGGCAGCCTCGCCTTCCGGGCCCTGGATCTCGGCCCGGCAGTCCGTCCCCTGCCCGCAGTCGATCCGCCACGGCCGGTCGAAAGCCCCGTGGGCCAGCATCTCGACCAGCGCGTCGTCGAACGCCACCAGGGAGTACCCGAAGACGCGGCTGAGCTGCTCGTAGGCCTCCATGGCCCGAGCGTCCTGCTTGTCCTTGCGGGCCTGGGCGAAGCTCGCGCCCCAGCGCGCCAGGTGGGCGGCCAGCTCGTTCTGCGCCACGCCGCACGGGCGCACGACGCGCTGCTTGTCCGCGCCGCCCAGCGCCTCGGCCAGCTTGCCGGCCGCGTCCGCGCCCCGCAGGGGCCCGTGCTCGGCCAGCATCTTCCAGCCGTCCTGCCGGCGCTCGAAGACCATGGCCACCACGTCGTCGTCGAGGATCTCACCGGCCTTGAGACCCGGCCAGACCAGGGCTGCGCGGCGCTTCTCGCGGATCACCTCGGCGATGAGCCCGAAGCTGACGCCAGGCGCCTTCTTGCCGACCACGCCCGCCACGGCCTCCCGGAGCTCGAAGCGCTCGGGCTGCGCCTCGCCGGGCGCCGCCGGGCCGGGCTTGTCGGCCGGAGCCCGGGGCGCCTCGCGGCTCTCCAGGGCCCTGGCGGCCGCAGCCCGAACGTCCGCTTCCACATCGCGCTGCTTGCGCTTCTCGAACGCGGCCACCACCTCGGCGCCGCGCGGGTCGATCGCGGCCAGCGCCTTGATGATCTCCACCCGGATGATGGGCACCTTCTCCCGGGCCAGCCGGGAGAGCAGGTTGGGCACCGCGCTCTTGGCAGCCGGCCCCATCTTGCCCAGCGTGACCACCACGCTGCGGCGGGTGGTCGGGCCGGCCGTCTTCAGGGTGCGCTTGAGATAGGGCAAGGCATCGGGCCCCAGGCGCACCAGGGCGTCCGCGGCCTTCTCCTGCATGTCCCAGTCCTGGTGCCTGAGCAGGGAGATCCACTCGGTAACCTTGCGGCCGTCCAGCTCCGGCTCCTTCTGGCAGCCGACTGCCGAGACCACCGCCCACAGGACGAGCGCGACGAGGATCGTTCCACGCATGCGAGCCTCCTCCGGCTGCATACTAGGGTCGCCCCATCCGCCAGATCAAGCCCCGCGAGCCCAGAGGGCCTCGAATTGACAGCCACGTCTGGATAATGCTAGAAATAACCGTGTATTCCGTATCTCTCCATTCTCTGTGAGGTGTGATGATGCGTATCCTTTTCTCGATTCGTGGTCGAGGAGCACTAGGCCTGTGCCTGCTGCTGCTGGTCGCTGCCTGCGGCAGCTCGACTCCGGCGGACAGCGACGGCGACGGCGTGCTCGACGCCGAGGACAACTGCCCCCAGAAAGCCAACCCGGACCAGACCGACCGCGACGGCGACGGCGTGGGCGACGCCTGCGACAATTGCCTCGAGATCCCCAACCCCGACCAGGCCGACTCGGACAGCGACGGCACGGGCGATGCCTGCGCGCCCGAGGCCGACTACGACGGCGACGGCGTGCCCAACGGCGAGGACAACTGTCCGGCCACGCCCAATGAAGACCAGGCCGACCGCGACGCCGACGAGGTGGGCGACGCATGCGACAACTGCCCGGACACGCGCAACGCGGACCAGGCAGACCGCGACGGCGACGAGCTGGGCGACGCCTGCGACAACTGCCCCGAGATCGAGAATCCGGCTCAAGCCGACGCGGACACCGACGGCGTGGGCGACGACTGCGACAACTGCCGAGACAAGCCCAACCCGGACCAGGCCGACTCGAACGGCGACGGGACGGGCGACGCCTGCGACCCGGCGCTGGACTCGGATCACGACGAGGTTCCCAACAGCGAGGACAACTGCCCGGACACCCCCAACCCGGATCAAGGCGACCGCGACAGGGACGAGATCGGAGACGCCTGCGACAACTGCCCGGACACGCCCAATGCGGACCAGCGCAGCTCGGACGCAGACCGCTGGGGAGACGCCTGCGACAACTGCCCCGATGTGGACAACGAGGACCAGGCCGACTCGGACGGCAACGGCGTGGGAGATGCCTGCGACACGGCCCTGCGCATCATCTCGATCTTCCCCTCGGCCGGCTGGCCGGCGCAGCCCGTGGACTTCGACCTGTCCGGCGTGGGCTTCGTCTCCGGCGCGACGGTGGCCTTCACCAACAGCGACGAGCCGAGCATCGGCTTCGACGCCGAGGGGGTGGCAGTGGACAGCTCGAGCTCGCTGTCCGGCACCATCCCGGCCGACCCGGGCCGCGTCCTGGGCCTCTACGACGTGACGGTGACCAACCCGGGCGGCGAGTCGGCCAGCCTGGAGAAGGCCTTCCTGGTATCGCCCGACCCGCCTCCGGTCATCGATGACGTCGTGCCGCCGTTCGCCTACAACGGCGATCCGAACGACGGCATGCTCAGCGATCGGGCCATCCTGATCCGCGGTCAGGACTTCCTGTCCACCCCGGGCGTGCGCTGGGTCTCGGCCGACAACCCCGCCCTGGTCTTCGATGCCACCAGCGTGGCCTTCACCGATCCGGGCTCGATCACGGCCATCGTCCCGAGCGAGTCGGCCCGCATGCCGGCCGGCCTGTACGCCGTGCAGCTCACCAACCCGGATCGCCAGGGCACGACCTGGGACGGCAGCTTCGAGGTGACCGGCACGCCGCCGCCGCGGATCGACAGCATCGATCCGATCCGGGCCGCGGGCAACGACTTCAACTCCGGCGATCCGCTGACGGTCAGCGGCTCTTTCTTCGCAGACGGGGCGGTGGTCAGCCTGATCGACCAGAACGAGGTCGAGCGCGAGCTGGCCACGACCTTCGTCTCCGAGGCCGAGCTCCAAGGCGTGGCCGCGGCTTCCTTCGCCAACGAGCCCTATGCGGTCAAGGTCACCAACCCGGACGGCCAGTGGGACGTCTACTACGTCTTCTCGCTCACCTCCAGCGCCGACGGCAAGCTGGAAGGCGAGTGGGAGGTGTCCAGCTCCACACTGCTCGGCCCGCGCTACCTCCACGGGGCCACCCATGGCTTCGACGTCTACGGATCGGGCTACGTCTACGCGGCCGGAGGCACGGACGCGGACGGCGCCGTGCTCGACACGGTGGAGTTCATGCAGGTGAGCGTCTTCGGGCGCCCCGGCTTCTTCCAGCTCTCGGAGCAGTTCGACGGCACGGGCCATTCGGCCAACCGGCTCCGGGTGCCGCGCACGGCCCTGGCCCTGGTGGGCATCGGCCCGTACCTCTTCGCGGTCGGAGGCAGCAGCGATGGCGCAGCCGGGCTGCAGACCGTGGAGATGGCCCGCATCCTGGGCATCGCCACCGTCCCTTACCTCAACCGGCACCCCGCCGCCGTCCAGGGAAGCCTGCCCCAGGGATCGTGGTACTACCGCGTCTCGGCCGTCATGCCCTCCGGTGAGAGCCTGCCGAGCCAGGAGGCCATCGCGCTCCAGAGCAGCGGGGGCATGCGCATCCGCTGGGCGCCGGTGGAGGGCGCGGAGAGCTACAACGTCTACCGGAGCCTGGCCTCGGACGGACGAAGCCAGACCGAGCGCCTGCTGACCACCGGCGTGCAGGGACACGAGTTCACGGACAGCGGCCAGGGAGCGCTCTGCCCGGCGCCCGGCAACCTGCGGGGGCGCGGCGTCGACGTCGGCGGGAGCCTGGCCATGGGCCAGTGGACCTACCGCGTCTCGGCGCTCACGAATGCCGGCGAGACCCTGGCCGGCTACCGGCTGACGGCCGCGGTGGCCGCAGGCCAGAACGCCATCGAGCTGACCTGGGACGAGATCGCCGGCGCATCGGCCTATCGGATCTACCGGACCGCCGAGGTCGACGCGCCCCAGGGCACGACCTGCTACCGGATCGACGTCGGCGATCAGGCCGGGACGTCCTGGACCGACACCGGGCTCGCGGTCCTCGAGGCGAGCCCGGCCCCGGACGGCATCAAGCCCTTGCCGCCCGGCAGCCTGACCCGCTGGCAGGTCCTCACCGATGCCGGCGGGACGCCGGTCTCGATGGGCACGGCCCGCATGGGGCTGGAGGCGGTCATCGTCTCGCTGACCGATACGAGCGACGAGGAGAACCCCGTGCGGCGCGTCTTCCTCTACGCGGCCGGCGGCGAGCCGTCCGCCGACCAGGCTCTGGACACCATCGAGCGCAGCGAGATATCGATGCTCGACGGGAGCCTGTCCGCCTTCGCGACCCAGATCGAGTCCTTCACCGTGCCGCGGGCCTACTACGCCCTGATGAGCAGCCAGGGCCGCAGCGAGAACCCGCTTCCGCCGGACGAGCCGCCCCAGCCTTGCGGCGATGTGGATGGCGACGGCTACACCGACGAGGACTGCGGCGGGACCGACTGCGACGACACGGATCCGACCATCCATCCGGGAGCGGACGAGATCTGCGGCGACGGCATCGATCAGGACTGCGACGGGGAGGACCTGCCCTGCGGCTGCGTCACCGACGCCGACGGCGACGGCTACATCTCGGAGTACGACTGCGGGGGGCCGGACTGCGACGATACGGATCCGGCGGTCCACCCGGGCGCCCAGGAGATCTGCGGTGACGGCGTGGATCAGGACTGCGACGGGATCGATCCCGCCTGCGCCTGCGACACGGACGCCGACGGCGACGGCTATGTCACCGTGGAGTGCGAGGGCGGGACCGACTGCGACGACGGCGACGCCGAGATCCACCCCGGTGCGGAGGACTTCTGCGAGGACGGCGTGGATCAGGACTGCGACGGGGTGGATCCGGCCTGCGTCTGCGACACGGACGCCGACGGCGACGGCTACATCTCGGACGAGTGCGAGGGCGGCACCGACTGCGATGATTCGGATCCCACCATCAACCCCGGCGCTTACGACTACTGCGGCGACGGCATCGATCAAAACTGCGACGGCTTTGAGCCGGCCTGCCGCCGGGGAGGCAGCAAGGCCGACGATCCCTTCGTCTTCCTGGTGGCCACCAAGGGCCAGAGCACGCCGGGCGGCAGCCAGACCGCCGACGTCTGCACCATCAGCGAGGAGCCGGGCAGCTTCGGCGACCTCAACGTCTGGGTCATGAACGCCGATCACCCCCAGGACTTCTGGGGCCACGAGGGCTTGCTCTACTTCGACTACGTCTTCAACTTCGCCGGCACCCGCTCGCCGAGCCACAACGCCCAGACCCAGGTGGAGCGCTACGACTTCTCCCCCGAGGCCGATCCGGCCCATGTGGTGGACGGCTACCAGTCGTCCCGGGCCACGCTCAAGCAGGCCCGGGCCTACTTCGGCCTGGTGCGGATCTTCTCCTCCCTGATCGCGATCGGCGGTCTGGACTCCGCGAACGTGCTCGGCTCGGTAGAGGTCATCCGCCAGTAGACCTCGGCGCCGCCCGCGCGAAGCCGGCTGCTCGCAGCTCCCGCCTCTCCCGACGATGGGGTTTTGCTTGATCGCGAAGCCCCGATCCGGTAGCGTTTGTCATCCGGGACGTCTTCTCCCAAGGAGGCTCGCATGTGCCGGATGCTGGGCCTGATGTGCAACGACGAGGACCTTTTGGAGTGCGCCATACAGGACGTCAACGAGTCCTTGCGCCTGGCCCGGGACGATCGCCACGACGGAGTGGGCGTCGGCTATTACAGCGGCGACGACCCGCTGCTGAGAAAACGCCCCTCGGATCTCCTCTCCCAGATCGACTTTCGCGAGCTGGTCGAGGGGATCCGCTCCAACGTGCTGCTGGTTCACGTCCGGCGCGGCACCGTGGGCGCCTGGAAGGACGCCAACACCCATCCCTTCCGCTTCCGCCGCTGGCTCTTCGCCCACGTGGGGACGCTCTCCGGGCTCGACGAGCACCGCGAAGAGATCCTCCGCGCGCTGCCGCCTTTCCTGGCCCGTAACGTCCGTGGCGAAACCGAGAGCGAGCTCGCCTTCCACAGGCTGCTCGACGAGCTGTTCAAGGATGGCAAGCTCAACGATCTCGAGCTGCCGGCCGGCAGCCTGGCCGACTACTTGCTGAAGCTCGTCGCGTTCGCGGATGAGCATAGAGCGGACAAGAAGGAGTCGACCTTCGCCATGCTGGCCACCAACGGCCAGGTCATGGCCGCGGTCTGCCGTGGGATCCCCATGCATTACTCGCATCGGGAAGGCATCCAGAGCTGCAAGCACGTCGACTGCGACGAGGAGAGCAAGGAAGCCCATCTGAGGTTCAAGGGCATCATGCTGGGCGCGGACATGAGCGATCCAGGCCACCAGTGGCGCGAGGTCGCAGACAGCAGCGTGCTGACCGTGTCCCATGATCTCGAGCTCAAGGTGCGATCTTTCTGACCCGATACCGGGACCGAGGTGCACATGACCGCACGGCGTGTGCTGGTCATCGACGACAGCCCGACCATCCACAAAGTCATCGGCCACACGCTGAACAAGCTGGGGCTCGAGGTGATCTCCATCCACGATGGCGAGAGCTGCATCGCCAAGGTCAGGGAGATCAAGCCGGACGTCGTCCTGCTCGACTTCCTCATGCCCGGCATGAACGGCTACCAGGTGTGCAAGGCGCTCGGGGAGAGCGACGATCTCGACAAGATCCCCATCGTGCTGATGTCGGCCAAGGGCGAGATGATGGGCGAGAAGCTCGTCAAGACCATGGGCATCGTCGATTTCATCACCAAGCCCTTCTCGCCCGAGGCGCTGAGCACCGTCATCCAGCATGCCATCGACAAGTACATCGACTCGGGTGCCGAGGAGAACCCCGATCCACTGCTGCCCGTCGGGGAGCGCAAGCCGGAAGATCTCCCCACCTCGGAAGACCTATCGGATCCCCGCGGGCGCGTGGCGCTGCGCGGCAACCTGGGCATGATTCCGGCCGCGGAGATCTTCCAGCTGCTCAAGTTTCAGGCCCATACGGGCATCCTGCACATCGCTCGAGGGCAGGCCCATCTCGAGATCTTCCTGCGCGACGGCGCGGTGATCTTCGCCCGGGCCGCCCACGTGGACGATGAGTTCTTGCTGGGGCGCTTTCTGATCGAGAGCGGCGCCATCTCTGCCCGCGACCTGGAGGTCTTCCTGGAGAGCCGCCGGGGCACATCCAAGCTGCTCGGCGAGCAGCTCGTCAAGCTCAATCACATCTCGCAGGACGATCTCAAGCAGGCCCTGCGCCAGCAGACCGAAGAGCTGATGTACGAGGTGCTTCGATGGGGAGAGGGCGAGTTCGCCTTCTACGTCACCGAGAACCTGCCCATCGAGAGCCGAGAGGCCGAGCTCGAGCTGTCGGTGGATCAAGTCCTGATGGAGGGCTTCAGGCGTGTGGATGAATGGGGGTTGATCGAGAAGGAGATCCGGGAGTTCGACATGGTGCTGGCCCGCTGCCAGGACGCCACCGGCGTCATCAAGCAGATCAAGCTCGATCAGGATGAGGACAGGGTCCTCGCCCTCGTCAACGGCAAGCGGACCATCAAGGACATTGTCCGGGCGAGCAGGCGCAGCTCTTTCGACGTCTGCAAGGTCCTGTATCGCCTGCTGTCGAGCCGGATCGTTCGAAAACGCTCGTCGTGATTCTCCCCGCGCGAAAGCGGCAGCGAAGAACGCCCTGTGCATTTTCGGGGTTCCCATGATCTTGATCCTGACCCAATCGCCCGACCAGGCCATGCTGGAAGGCGCTTCGGAATGCGAGGTCCGCCTACGCTCGGCCGACCAGATCGATTCGGTGCTGGAGTGGATCGAGTCCGAACGGATCGAGCGGATCGTCTGGCACAAGGATGGCTGCTCCATCAATCCCTTTGCGCTCGCCCGGGCGCTCGGCCGGCGCCGCGGACCGCCGCTGATCCTGGCGGGCTCCTTCCACGCGCATACCCGATTCTGGGCGGAGCGAAACGGATGTACCGTCGCCGAGAGCCTACCCGCGGCCCTGGCAGTGGAGGTCTGATCCCATGCAGGCGGACCGAGACAACGCACAGCCCGTCGACGACCAGGCGGAGCCTCCACGTTTCAAACCCGGGTTGAAGGGCCTGGGCATCAAGCTGGCCGCCATCGCTGCCGGACTGGCCTTGCTGCCCGTCCTCGCCGTCCCCCTGGTCCTGTTGCCCCTGTGCTCCGACGTACGCGATGTCGAGCTGGCCACCACGACCCGGCTCGAGTCCGTCCGCGATGCGATCCGCGATCTGGCCAGGCGGGCAGAGGATCTCGACAGGCAGCACCGGGCCGTCGCCGACAAGCTGCATATCGCGAGATTCGAGCTCGGTGTACGCGAGGGTCTCGACGAGCTCTGCAACCGCCTGCTACCGCTGTCCGACAAGAAGCCCGAGCAGCTCTCGGAGGACAAGGCCGCCAAGGCCGCCCTGCAGTCCGGTACGGATCCCTTCTCCGAGGCCGTGGTCTTCATCCCGGATCCGCCGACCATTCTGCTCTCCCGCTCCGGCAAGGCGAGCGGTCCGCTCACCAAGGCGATGCCCCGCCTGGCGAAGGAGTGGTCCGCGAACCGCCCCAGCCCCCCGGCCGACCGCCACGGATGGCAGTGGCGGACCCTGGGCGCGGGGCCGTACCTGGTGGGCGTGTTCGTTCCGCCTCCCACGGTCGAGAAGAGCAGCTCCGCCCCGATCCAGGTCCCCGAGACGGCTGTTGTCAGCGATTCGATCCAGTCGCTCAGCCAGCAGCTCTCCTTGACGGCCCGCAGCCTCTCTCTGGCGCTGCCGGCCCTGGCCGTCCTGCTGGCCGCCCTGGCGATCTGGTGGCTGCACCGCCGCATGATCTCGCCGCTCGAGATGCTGACCCGCGCAGCGAGAAAGACGGTCGAGGAGCCGGAGCGCGTCGGACCGGAGCGTTTCGAGCACAAGGGCCTGCTCGAAGATCTCGCCTCCAGCCTCACCCGCCTGCTCGAGCGCATGAGACGGCTCGGCGAGCACGACGCCACGGCTGCGCATGTCCGGGATCGGATCGGAGCACTCAAGCTCGCACTCGACCGCGCATCCGAGGGCAACCTGAGCCTCCGGGTCCAGGTGGAGCCCGGCGTCCTGGAGGAGCTGGCCACGGCCATCAACCGCTTGTTGGACTCCCTGACCGAGCGGCTGGAGACCCTCCACCAGGCCTCTTTCCATATGAAAGACGCAGCAGCGCGGATCGAGGGTCTCGCCCTCCAGCTCGCTCCTCTTCAGGACGAGCCAGCCGATCGGGCGGGCAGCTCCGGCGGAGGCGGGTTGCTGGACCTGCTCGGCGTCCAAATCGAGGGCCTCTGCCGTCTTGTCGTCGATACGCTCGACGAGGTTCAGCGCGAGGCACCACCCGCCTTCGATCCCGCCATGCGGCGGCAGATCGACGAGTCGCTCCAGGCCCTGTCCAGCGGCTTTCGCCTGCTGGCGGATCGCATCTCCGAGCTCAGCGCTGCCGCGGATCGGATCCAGGCTCTCCAGCGAGAGGTCGAGGCCGTCTCGACGAACCTGGCTGTCAGCGCGGACGCCGAGTCGCCAGCAAGGCTCGACATGCTGGTCGACGACGCCCGCGGGCTGTCGCGCTCGACCTCCGACCTGGTCGAGACGATCACCGAGTCCCTGAACAACCTCGCCCGATCGGTGGAGCAAGTCCAGACGGTCTTCGGGCGCACCTTGCGGGCCTGCCAGCAATCCGTCTCGAGCATCGATGCCTGGGAACGCCTGAGGCTCTCCATCGAGCGCCGCTCGGAGATCCTGCGGGACAAGGCCTCGAGCGTCCAGCCCGGCGCGACATCGCTCGCAGCGGACGTCCGCGAGCTGCAGTCGAATCTGGACCGCTTGCGCTCGCTGAGAGCCCGGAGTGCGGATACGCTCGCCGAGGTGGGACGCAGCAGCAAGGCCATGGCGGAGACCGCCGAGGAGATCATCAGCTTGATCGAGCGGTTCGACACCGGCCGACCGATCCCCTCGAGCCTGACCCGGACGCTGGCCCGACAGCAAGTCGCTCTGGAGAAGGCCATCCGGCAGCTGACCGAGATAGCAGCCACCGAGGGCATCGAGATGCTCTCGGCCGATGCGAGCGAGATCCTGATCCGCATCCAGCAGACCGCCGAGCAGGCCCGCGACCGGATACGCGGCGGTTCGCCCGCGCCATCCGAGAGCGATGGATGAGAAGTCTGCCCAACCATCACGAAGTGCTGATCACCCTGGCCGAGGAGATCCGCCAGCTGCTCGCATGGCTCGGCCAGCAGGAGTCCCCACCGGAGGCCGACAGCATCCGTTTTCGGCTGCTCACCTTGCGCGAGGCCGCAACCGTCGCGGGCCTCGGCTCGGTCGAGAAACAGCTCGCCGAGCTAGAGAGCAAGCTCGACCGGAAAAAAGGCAGCCCCTTGGGCGTGGAGGAGGTGCTGGAGCGGCTCTCGGGTCTGATCGTCTCGCTGGCCGAGCCAGCCGAGCGAGCCGAGCTCGAATGGCTCGGGCAGCTCGAGCAGGCCGAAAGGGATCTGGACCAGCTCTCCCGTGTGCTCGACCACGGAGCGCGCCGTCTGGGATCCCTCGGCCTGCAGGCCGACAGCCACGCGCTGTCGCCGGACGCGGAGATGGCCTTGGAGCTGGGAGGCCAGCTGCGCATCGAGAGCGAGCAGCTGCGCAGTTGTCGGCGGCAGGCCATGGCGTGTGCGGCTCGCCTGCACAGAGTGGCCCGGCGCCTTGGCCAAGAGCTGGCCGTGGTGCATCGTGTTCCTCTTGCGCCCACGCTGCTGCGCCTCCGCGAGCGCTGCCGCCGCTGGGGAAGAGAGCACACCAAGCCGGTCTCCCTGCAGTACCAGTGCGGGCGGCTGGAGGTCGGCTTCCGGCAGTTCGAGCCACTGGCCCGGATCCTCGAAGCCCTGCTCGAGCAGATCCTGGCGCACGGGCTCGACGACCCGGCCAAGAGGAGAAAGCTCGGCAAGGCCACCGTGGCCTCGATCCGCATCGAGGGACGCCAGGAGGCCTCCCTGCTCGTCCTGGACGTCTGGGACGACGGGCTGCAAGAGAGGCCGGCGCCGCAGCTCGACAAGCACCTGCGAGAGGACGTCTCGCAGCTGCGCGGGCGCATCTGGAAGGACCTCGCAGCCAGCCCGGGCCAGCACTTGGTGATCGAGCTGCCCGTCTGGCACTCCAGCCTGGAGGCGATTCCCGTCGAGACCGAAATAGGCTCCCTCTGGGTCCCGCTGCGGGTCGTCGAGCGCATCCTGACCCGCAGCGAGACGAGCGACCTCTCGGTCCTGCATCTCGATCGCCGTACCGAGGCGAGCGCTCCAGCGGATGAGGGGCTTGTCTGTCGGATAGGGTCCTGGCAGGCCATCCTGCCCGGCCACGTGACCGGCCCTGCACAGCGCGTGGTGCCGAGCCAGGCCGCCATGAACGATCCGCCCTGGGCCACGGGCCGCATCCGCATCGACGGCCAGGAGCAACTGCTCTTCCATCCCCTGCCCTTCGCAAATATCCGCGATGAGGGGCAGCGCCTCTACCCCGAGCCCTGAGCCGAAGGGTATTTCTTTGCGTCGGGAGAGCAGCAGCGCTAGACTCTGTCCCGATATCGTTCAGCTCCCCCCGCCCGATGGGCGGTTCGCATCTCGTTCCGTCGGAGGAAATCCATGGCCGCTCCCGGACGACTCAAGCTGTCCGCCCTCGCCTGCGCGCTGTGCGTCTGCTCGTTTATACCGCAGGCTCGTGGGGAGACCGACCGGGTGGCCTGGATGGCATCCCGGCTTCTGAGCGGCAAGGACATCCGCGACTACGAGATGGCCCTGACAGTCTTCGTCCGGATCTCCGATCCCCGCGTCCTGCCGACCTTGCTCAAGCTGGCGGACAGCCAGCAGGAGATCCCGCGCGCCGAGGCAGCCGGCGTGCTGTGGCATTACAATACCAAGGGGGTCCGCGAGAAACTCGTCGAGATGACCTCGGACACGTCGCCGGCCGTGCGCGTCGAGGCAGCCAAGTCCCTCTGCCTGATGAACTACGGCGCTTATGTCGGCGTCATCGTCGACGCGGTCCGCTCCGACAGCCACGCCGTGCGCATTCGCGCGCTGAGGGCCCTCGGCGACTCCGGCTCGACATCGGCTCGCAAGTCGCTGGAGGAGATCAAGGGTCTCACGCATGCGACGGACAAGGTCTGGACAGCCTACGCGGCGAGGAAGCTCGGGGTCGAGCCGGACAAGCAGCTCCGCATCCTGCAGGACATCCTGCTCGACATCCCCAAGGCCGCCTGGCTGCCGGGCGCGAAGGACCCTTCCGTCAAGACTCTGAAGCGCTCTGCGGAGCTCGGGCGCAAGGGCCTGGAGAGTCGGCTCCAGGCCGCCGAGGCGCTCTCGCGTCTGGGTGATGACAGCGCTCTGGATCTGCTCGTCCAGGCGACCGGCGACCAGGCCGCCTTGCGCCACTCGCGCGGTCCGATGCGCTGGCTGACCGGCCACGGGAGCAAGGCAGCCCTCGCCTGCGCGCGCGGGCTAGGCGACGCCCGAACCCTGGTGCGCCTCGGCAGCGCCTCGACCGTTGCCAAGCTCAAGCCGGGGACCGGGTCGCCCGCGCTGGCCGAAGCCCTCGGCAAGGCGCTCGACGACCGCTCGAGCCTGGTCCGCCGCGCAGTACTGCGCGCCATCTCCTACCAACGTCTCGAATCCGAACGCGATCGGGTTCTGGCCGCACTCCAGCATGAAGATCCGCTCACCCGCAGCGCTGCGGCGGTCACCCTCGGCCATGTGGGCAGCGAAGGCGCAGTCAAGGCCCTCGTCAAGCGGCTGACGATCGAAACGCACGTCGCGGCCCGGCGCGGAATCTACAAAGGGCTGGCATTGCTCCGCTCGCCGTCCATGGTCCAGCCGCTCTTCGGCCAGCTCAAGCAGCTCTACCGCGAGAGCCGCCAGAACAGCGAGGTACGAGACGAGATGGAGCTCTGCATCCTGGCGCTCGGCGCAGGGGGAGAGCCGACGGCCGAGCGGGTGCTCAGGCTCCTCGACAAGGCCAGCGGAGAGAAGCGCCGGCTCCTGCTCGACGTGCTCGCCCACACGGGATGTCACAGCGCCTTGCTGTACTTCATGGATCGCCTCCGCGAGACCCCGCCCGCGCCGGATGGACCCACGGTGCGCTTCTTCGACAGCCTGGATCGGAGCTACGTGACGAAGCTGGAGTCGCTGATCGAGTCCGAGTCGGCCATGTGGACCCGGCTCGTGCTGGCGAGGGCGCTCTACCGCTTGGGCAAGACGGAGTACGGCCGAGGCATTCTCTGGGGTCTCAAGAACGAAGACCCCTACCTGCAGAGGCTCTCGGCCGCGCTGGCCAGAGGTCTCCAGGTGCCCGGCAGCGTGGAGCCCTTGATCGCGCTCTTGGAGGCCGAGCATCGGACCGCGTGGCTGGCCTCAGCCTCCTTGCTCGCCGACGGCTCTCCGACTGCCATCGCCGGTTTCCTGGAGGGTCTGCGCTCGGCAAGCCTGCGACAGCGCCCCAAGCTGCCGCTGATGGCCTTCTGGGAAGGCGCGCGCTCCTCCCAGCACCCGTATGCCAAGGAAGTCGACCAGGATCGCGTTTGGGTCCTGTTCGCCGAAGACCGGCTGGGCAACCACATGGATCTCTTCCTGACCTGGTCGGCGGACGGCAGGACGTGGCACGAGCCGGTCTTCTCCGGCCTGACCAGCTTCGCGGATCCCCAGGGCCAGGTCCCGCCCCCGACTTTTTCGCTCAAGGTGCGCGGTCGCGCCATCACAATCGCCCTGACCCGCACCTTCGCGCGCTCTCCAAACCCCTCGCGCCCCCGCTTCAAGACGCTCCAGCGCGTGTTCAAGCACAAGCTGCAGGACTTCTTCGCCGATGCGGATGGCGACGGGCTCACGGACTTCGAGGAGAAGCACCTGGGCACGAACGCACGGCGCCGCGACTCGGATGGGGACGGGCTGCCGGACGGCAAGGACAAGAATCCCCTGGCAGCCCCGGCGCGGTCGAGACGGGACGAGGATCTGCTCAAGGTGCTCGCATTCAGCTATGCGACCATGGTCGAGAAGACTCTGCCCGAGCGGCTCCGGCGCCTGGTGGTGCTCGATTCCGGCAAACACTCGGCACCGGAGCTACCCACCTTCCCCTGGCTGGTCCAGCACCTCAGCAAGGCCAAGGCAGACGATCTCTGGCAGATGACCGGCGGCAGCTATCCCCGCATCGCTTTTGGCGCCACCGAGTTCGAGTCCAGCCAGCAACGGGCCATGCAACCCATGTCCTTGTTCTCGAGCCCGACCGATCGCAAAGAGATCGAGGTGACATTCACACATCGCGGTGGCCAGTGGACCGTGACAGGCTACCGCGAGATCGACTGAGGACCCGCCAGGAGCGGTGCGCCGGAGCAAAGGGAGGCGATGTGAAAACCCTGGTCGTGATCAATCCCCATAGTGCCAATCGAAGGACCGGTCAGGAATGGTCATCGATCCGGACCGCGTTGCAGAACACGCTGGATGAGTTCGACGAACGGTTCACCACCGCTTCCGGAGACGCCACCCAAATCGTACGCGAGGGCTTGCTCGCCGGAACCGAGCGCATCATCGCCGTCGGCGGAGACGGCACCTACAACGAGGTCGTCAACGGCTTCTTCGAGGAAGAGGAGCCGATCAACCCGGAAGCGCTGCTGGGCATCGTGCCCCGGGGCACGGGCGGCGATCTGCGAAAGACCCTGGGCATCGGGCGCAAGCTGGTGGATTGTCTGCCCGTCCTTCGGAGCGGGCATTTCCGGACGGTGGATGTGGGCCGGGCTTCCTTTCTCGATGGAGCGGGTCGCCCCTGCCGGCGCCACTTCATCAACATCACTTCTTTCGGCATCGGCGGGCTGGTCGACGAGATGGTCAATCGCTCATCCAAGGCGCTGGGCGGTAAGGCGTCGTTCTTTCTCGGCACGGCCCGGGCCATGCTGCTCTACCGCAACCAGACCATCCGGCTCAAAGTGGACGATCACTTCGACGAGACGCTGTGCATCAACAACGTGGCCGTCGCCAACGGCCAGTATCACGGCGGCGGCATGTGGGTCGCGCCCGGCGCGGAGATCGACGACGGCCTGTTCGACGTCGTGATCCTGGGCGACTTCTCCAAGCTCGAGATGCTCACCCAGGGTCTGCGCATCTACCAGGGCACCCACCTCGATCTGCCCAAGGTGCGATCCCTTCGCGGCCTGCACGTCGAGGCCAGCAGCGACGCGGAGGTGCTGATCGACATGGACGGCGAGCAGCCCGGCAAGCTCCCCATCTCGCTGGACGTGTTGCCGAAGGCGCTGCGGCTGATCGCCCCCTGAGCGGCAAGCGGAATCAACGGATCGCATCCCGGTCCAGCGAGCGGTACTGAATCGCCTCGGCCAGATGGGTCGATGCGATCCGATCTGCACCTTCCAGGTCCGCGATCGTCCGGCTCACCTTGAGGATCCGCTCGTAGGCCCGCGCCGAGAAGCCCATCTGTCGCACGGCCCGCTCGAGCAGCGCCCGCTCGGCATCGGCCAGGACACAGTGTTTCTGGACGCTGGCGGGCCCCATGCGGGCATTGCACGCGACCCCCGGCAGGTCCTGGAAACGCCTGGACTGGTGCCGGCGCGCGGCGACGACGCGCCCACGGATGACCGCCGAGGACTCGCCGGTCGGCCGGCGCATCAGGTCCCGGCAGGGCACGGCCGGCACTTCCACCTGGATGTCGATTCGATCGAGAAGCGGGCCGCTCACGCGTGCCCGGTAGCGCTGGATGGACTGGGGGCTGCACAGGCATGTCTTGTCCGGATCCGTCAGGTATCCGCAGGGGCATGGATTCATGGCAGCCACCAGCATGATCTTGGCCGGAAACTGGAGAGACATCGATGCGCGGGCGATGGTGACCTGCTCGTCTTCGAGCGGCTGGCGCAGCACCTCCAGCACGTTCTTTCGAAACTCGGGAAGCTCGTCCAGGAAGAGCACGCCGTTGTGTGCCAGGCTCACCTCTCCCGGCCGCGGCACGGGGCCGCCGCCGACCAGCCCCGCATCCGAGACGGTGTGGTGCGGCGCCCGAAAAGGCCGGCGCGTCACCAGGGCCGAGCCCGGGCGGGTCAAGCCCATGATGGAGTAGACCTTGGTCGTCTCGATCGCCTCCTCGAAGCTCAAGGCCGGCATGATGGTCGGCAGCCTGCGGGCGAGCATGGTCTTCCCGGTCCCGGGCGGGCCGACCAGCAGCAGGTTGTGCCCTCCTGCCGCAGCGACCTCCAGCGCGCGCTTGACGTGCTGCTGGCCCCTGACCTCCGCGAAGTCCACGCCGGCCGTCCCGCCCCGCTCCTTCATCACCTCAGCCGGGTCGATCCACAACGGCTCGATCTCCCGCTCCCCGGCGAAGTGCAGCACGGCCTCGCGCAGGTGGTTGACCGGCAGGACGCGGACCCCGCCGACGACCGAGGCCTGGGCGGCGCATGCGGCCGGGCAGACCATCTCGCCGATTCCCTCGCTGCGGGCCATGAGCGCCATGGACAGCACACCCGGGACGGGCCGGACCTCGCCGTTGAGACCCAGCTCGCCCACCACGACCGTCGAGGCCAGCTTCTCGGCCTCCAGGGGCTCGGAGGCCGACACCAGCCCCAGGGCGATCGGCAAGTCGAAGGCCGTGCCCGCCTTGCGGACGTCGGCCGGCGCCAGGTTGACCGTGATCCGGCGGCGCGGGAACTCGAGGCTGCAGTTGCGCAGGGCGGACTCGACTCGCACCCGGCTCTCCCGAACCGCGCCCTCGGCCAGCCCCACGGTGGCGAAGTGGGGCAGGCCCCTGGACTGATCCACCTCCACGTCGATCCGATAGGCGTCCACGCCGATGACAGCGCTCGAGCAGACACGCGCCAGCATCTCATACCTCCCTGGCATCCCTGCTCTCTGGCTTGCAAGGAGCACGCCACGCTCCTCGGCCCCGTGTTTACGAGGTCTTGCGGCGGGGACCGAGGCCCGCGTGTCCGGAATCCGGACAGCACGGCCTGCCTGTGCTAGGCTCTCTGGGCATGAGCGACCGGTCCAGACCCGACGAGAACCGCGCCACGCTCGAGCTGGATCTCGATACCCACGCCGCTTCCCTGGGCCCGGGCCGCTCGGACGACTCCCTGGCCCGCGAGCGCGGCCGGCAGGCCATCGAGGATCCGCACGCGCTGGAGAACGTGCCCCAGGAGCGGACCGGCCAGTACTACAAGGGCAAGCAGATCGGGCAAGGGGGCCAGGCCAGGGTGCTGCTGGCCTTCGATCGCCAGGTGGGCCGCGAGATCGCCATGAAGGAACTGCTGGCCAAGCGCAGCGCCGGCAGCCAGTCCGGCTCGCACCCGACCAGCATGCAGCGGCCCGAGCGCTTCCTGCGCGAGGCCAAGATCACCGGCCAGCTCGAGCACCCCAACATCGTCCCGGTCTACGAGCTGGGCCGGCATCCGGACGGCACCCTGTACTACACGATGCGCTGGGTGCGCGGTCAGTCGCTGGCCGAAGCGCTGCAAGCCTGCGAGAGCTTGCCGGAGCGCCTGTCCTTGCTCGGCCACTTCCTGGACCTGTGCAACGCCATCGCCTATGCCCACAGCCGGGGTGTCATCCACCGCGATCTCAAGCCCGCCAACGTGATGGTGGGCGAGTTCGGCGAGACGGTGGTGCTGGATTGGGGCGTGGCCAAGGTGAGCGGCGTGAAGGACGTCCGGAGCAAGGACATCGCTCGCGGGATCGAGCTCTACCTCGAGGACAGCGGTTCGCATACCGCGGTCGGCCTGGCCCTCGGCACGCCGGCCTACATGAGCCCGGAGCAGGCGCAGGGCCAGTACGAGCTGATCGACGAGCGCAGCGACATCTGGGGTCTGGGTGCGGTCCTGTTCGAGATCCTGACCGGGCATCCGCCTTTCACCGGACGAACGGGCAAGGAGATCCTCAAGCGCGTGGTCCGCGGCCGCCGGAAGACCGTCCGCGAGCTCTGCCCCGAGGCCGCGCCCGAGCTGGCGGCCATCGTCGAGAAGGCCATGCGAGTGGACCGTCGGTCCCGCTATGCCAGCGCGCGGGATCTGGCCGGTGACGTGCGGGCCTACATGACCGGCGAGCGCGTCGCGGCCTACGACTATGGCTCCTGGGAGCTGCTGCGCCGCTTCGCCCGCAAGAACAAGGCGGTCCTCTCGGCCTCTCTGCTGCTGCTCGCCACGATCATCGCCTCGCTGGTCTTCATCTCGATCCTCTACCGGGGAGAGGTGGATGCCCGGCGAGCGGAGTCCCTGGCCCGGGCCGAGGAGCACGAGCAGAGGCTCCACAGCCACTTCCACCTGGCCCAGGCCCACGCCAAGCGCGCCGGACACCTGATCGAGGAGCGAGACTACCTGGCGGGCCGGATCTACGCTGCGGCATCGCTGGTCTATAACCCCGGCAACAGAAAGAGCTCCGTCTTCGACCCGGACTGGTCCAGCTCGCACGCGGGTCACGAGATGTTGCTCGTCGACGCGATCTCCCATCTCTACCGCGCGCGCAGCCGGCGCGTCTCGGAGCTGGTGGAGGACCTCGCGCAATCCGAGTGCGTCACCCAGCTCGCCTTCTCGCCCGATGGCCGGCACCTGGCGACCTGCAACGCCGCCGGGCAGCTCATCGTCTACGAGGTGGCCGGCAGGCGGATCGCTGTCCAGGTCCAGGCCCACGGCGATCGCATCTGGAGCCTGGCCTGGTTTCCGGACGCGGCGCACATCGCCACCGGCAGCCGGGACGGTCGCGTCAAGGTCTGGCGGCTCGACGTTTCGGAGCCCGTCTTCCAGACGCAGTCCACGCGCGCCCCGATCCACTCAGTGGCCTGCTCGCCCGACGGGGAGCGCGTGGTCGCGGGCGATCACGCCGGCCGGATCGTCGTCTGGGAGATCGGCAAGCAGCGTCCCGTGCGGACGATCGCCGCGCACGGCGATCAAGTCTGGGGGCTCGCCTTCTCGCCCGACGGCCGCCGGCTCGCCAGCGGGAGCTGGGACAAGACCGCCTGCATCTGGGATGCGGCGCGCGGCAAGAAGGAGCGCTGCCTGACCGGCCACAGGGATGCGGTCTACAGGGTGGTCTTCTCGCCGGATGGCAGCAAGCTGGCGAGCGCCAGCTACGACAAGTTGGCCCGGATCTGGGACAGCGAGAGCGGCAAGCTGCTGGTGAGCTTGACCGGCCACCGCGACTTCGTGAGCCAGAGCGTCTTCTCCGCAGACGGCCGAAGCCTGGCCTCGTGCGGGGCAGACCGGACCGTGCGCATCTGGGACGCGGGTAGCGGCGATCTGCTCGATACGCTCGAGGCCCACGACGACACGGTGGACTCGGTCGCCTTCAGCCCTGACGGAGGCCTGCTGGCCTCTGCGGGCAGGGACCACCGCGTGCGCCTCTGGCGGCTCGAGTCCGAGGGCGGTCCCACCCGTCTGCTTCACAGCGACTGGGTCTACGGCGTGGGGTTCTCCCCCGACGGCGCGCGCGTGGCGACCGGCTGCTGGGACCGGCTGGTCAGGCTGTGGACCGCGGACGGTCGCCTCATCCGGAGGATGCAGGGACACACGAACGGGATCTACCCGGTCGCCTTCTCCGCAGACGGCGTGCACCTCGCCTCGTCTTCCCTGGACGGCACGGTCCGCGTCTGGGACGCGCGCACCGGCAAGACCGTGCAGCTCTTCCGGGGAGTCACCAACGGCAGCTACGGCATCGACTTCTCGCCGGACGGGCGCCTGCTCGCGAGCGGCGCACGGGACGACAAGGCGAGGATCTGGCGCATCGAGAGCGGCGAGCGGGTCGGGTTGCTCGGCGGTCACGGCGAGTGGGTCTGGGACGTGTCGTTCTCACCCGACGGCCAGCACCTGGCCACGGCCTGCGGGGATCACAAGGTCCGGATCTGGGACTGGAGAGCGGGCAGAGTGCTGAAGACCCTGGCCGGTCACAGCGACTGGGCGACGAGCGTCCAGTACGCGCCGGACGGGCGCGTGCTCGTCTCGACGGGCAAGGACGGGCTGGCCATCCTCTGGGACGCGGCCAGCGGGGCCGAGATCCGCCGCTTCGCCGGTCACAAGCAGTGGGTCAACAAGGCGGCGCTCTCGCCGGACGGCCGCTTTCTGGCCACCGGGAGCGACGATCGCCTGGCCATCGTCTGGGAGCTCACGAGCGGCAAGCCCCTGCTGCGCCTGCGCGCAGCCGGCGGTGTGACCACGGTCGCCTTCTCCCCGGACAGCCGCAAGCTGGCCGTGACGGACTTCAAGGAGCTCGTGCTCTACCCGCTCGACTTCTCGGTCGGGGAGAGCGATCCCACCGCCCTGCTCGAGGAAGCGGAGCGCGCAGCCGGCATGCGGCTCGACGGCTTCGAGCTGGTCCGCAAAGCGCCCTGAGCTCGACAGATCACAGGCGGGGATCGTTCAGCCACTCGATCAGCGCCTCGCGCCGCCCCTGTCTCTCGGCTTCCGAGAGCGCCACATCCCTCTCCTCCGGGTAGGACTTGAGCAGCGAGGCCACATCCCAGAGATCGCGCGGGCCGCCTGCTCCGATCTTGAGGCGCAGCAGATCGCGCAGCCCCACCAAGCGGATCACACACCCGTCCGGCATGTCGATCTCGCTCGCGGCATCCCAGTCGACCGGCATCGGCGGTGCCAGGATCTCGAACGGCACCTCGTCGAGCGTACCGTGCACGACCCACTCGAGATCGCCCCCAAACGGGTCGCCCGTCCGTAGCTCGTTCGGGATGCCTGCCTTCGCCAGTCGCTCCCGGATCAGAGAGGCGTCCACGCGCGAGGCAAAGCCGACATCGCGGGTCGCCCGCACGTGTCCCCAGGCGGCCACAGCCAGGCCGCCGATCAACACACACTGCTCGCCCAGGACACCCGCCAGTCGCTCGGCGACCACCAGCAGCCGATCATCGCTCATGGCTCGATCCGTCCTTGCGGGCCTCGCTCACGGCTCTCTGCAGGTACAGGCAGAAAGCGCTGAGCCGAGCGCACTGCGCGAGCCGCTTGCGCACCGTGGCGGCATCCGGCGCCCGAGGACCGGCGCGAGCTCGGCTTTCCGCTTGCTCCTCCATTTCAGGCTCATTCTAGTCCGCGAGCCGGTCCCGTGCTAGCATTTCAGCCAGGAATCCAGAGGCGAGGGGTGTGTCATGAGACACGGTTTGCGTATCGGCCTCGGGTGGGCCTTGCTGGCCTCGGCGGCCGGCTGCGGCTCGGAGTCGACCCCGGCAGCCACCTGCGAGGATCTGCGCTGCGGCGAGCAGCACCGCGAGTGCGACGGCTCGGGCGAGGTGGCGGTCTGCGGGGCGTGCCTTCCGGGCTATCACGAGGACGGCGGCGCCTGCCT
>JAFGRB010000368.1 GCA_016935365.1 Deltaproteobacteria bacterium | reverse complement strand
TTTCCCGGCCAAATCATGGGGTATATACTTTTCGTGACTTGCGCAAACCCGCACTGCAAGCGCACTTGCGAACAGCGCGGATGGCTCTGAAACAAGCGCGGTTTTTCAAACCGCGTTTGTTTTCAGGGCTAGCAGCCCGAAGGGCGGTCGTTTTGGGGTGAAGCTGCTGGAGTTCCAGCAGCGAGGGGGCCTTGCGAAAGCCCCCTGAGAGTTACTGGAGCTCCAGCTTGTCCCACTTCTCCGCGCCCTTCCCATCCGGTGTGGAGATCGAGCGGTACTCGAAGCGGCCCTTGTGAAAGGCGAAGTGGACCTTCTTGGTGATCCAGCGCTGGCTGCCCTGCATTTCCGCGACCTCGGCGTAGACGTACAGCCAGGGCGCGTCGTCCCAGCCGCGCTCGGTGCGGAGCTCCACTTTCTGGAGCATGACGAAGCCCAGGCCCGAAAGCCCCTTGGCCGGCACGCGGTGCCGCTGGCCGCCCAGCTCCAGCTCGACCGACGCGAAGCGGATCGTCCCGGCCTCGGTCGCGGTCTCGATCCGGGCGCAGACCTCGCCGAAAGGCGCGCCCGCGTCCGCGACCAGGCTGACTTTCCTGGGCGAGAGGATGCGCTCCTGGGAGCCCAGCGCGGGCTGGGCCGCGAGCGTGCAGGCGCTCAGCAAGAACACGGCTCTCCTCATGGCGACCCTCCTCGAAGCCCGCCGTCCGAGGCGGGCATGGGCTTCTCCGCGGGCCTGGCGAGCCTCTCGGCCCAGTCGCCCAGGCTCTCGTCGCCCGCGGGCAGCGCGCCCTCGGGCACGGGAATGCCCTGGTATCGCGTGCGCTCGAGCGCGCCGATCACGGCCGACTCCACCCTGGACAGGCTCCGGGTCGCGAGCTGGATGCGCCCGAGCCCGGCCCGGCGGCAGGCGCCGAGGATCTCGGCGATCGTCCCGCCCGCAAGCCGCCTGTCCGCGGCCAGGATCAGGTCCAGCTCCCCCCGATGCAGACGCCCGGCGAGCGCGTCCTCGAGTGCGCGGGCCAGCCCATCGCGCGCGACTTCCCGCCCCTGGAGCACGATCCGCTCGCGCGAGACCTCCAGGACGGGCGCGAATCCCAGCGGCCCCGCCTCGACCGGCGGCAGGTCGAGCGCGAGCTCGGTCCACAGGATCCGCTGGCCCGCGAGCGCCTCGACCATGCCCTCGAGCCGCTCGCCCGCGTCCTCTGCGTGATCGCGCGTGGCAACGAAGAGCATCGCGCCGCACAGCAGCACGGCCAGGCTGCCCGCCAGGCCGAGCTGCGAGCAGCCCCGCTCCACCAGGCGCGAGCGCGCGATGCCCACGGCCAGGGCCAGGACGCCGAGCGCGACCGCCAGGGTCGGGATGGGCGAGTGCGCCTCGAGCAGCACCCGCCCGAACAGCTCGCCCTTGTCGCCCGCCGATGCGCAGGCCACCGAGGCAAAGCCGGTCACCAGGTCCGCACCGCGCAGCAGCGCGCCCAGGCCCACGCTCGCCATGGCCAGGCAGGCGCCGACGAGCAGGCTGAGCTCGGCCCGCGGCCGGCCGGCCCGGCGAAAGGAGACCAGGCCGGAGACCAGCACGAGCAGCCCGGACGCGAGCGCGAAGCTGCCGCCCAGCATGCGATGGCCGAGCGCATCCGCAAAGCCCCGCGCCAGCATGGACGCCTTCTGGACCGCGCTGCTCGAGCTCACGGCCTCGAGCGCGCAGATCCTGGCCAGCAGCACGCCGATCAGCGCGAGCAGCCAGACGGCCAGCGGCGCGCAGACGGCCAGCAGGGCCGAGATCCGGAAGGCGGCCCGCGCTCCGCGCTCGCTCCGGGCGGCGAGCGCCGCGACCAGCACGACCAGCTCGCCGAGCAGCAGCAGGCCCGCCAGACCGAGCGCGACCAGCCCGTAAGCGGATTGCGCGATCTCGTCCATCCACGCGAGCACGGCGTCACCCCTCAGAAGAACAGCAAGGCGGCCAGGACCTCGTCGAAGCGCAGGTAGTCGACCAGCGCCACCATCCCCAGACAGGCGCCCACCCCGGCGCAGGCCGTGGCCAGCCAGGCCCGGATCTGGGCGGGCTGGCTGCCCGCCTCGTCTTCGGGCGCCGAGAGCAGGGCCCGCAGCAGCAGCCAGGCCCCAAGCAGGCCGGGCAGCCCGCCCCCGGCCATCCCGGCCAGGGCATGCCAGCCGATCTCGGCATGGCCGCGGAGCAGCAGCATGCTGCGCAAGCCGGGCTCGGCCGCGGCGACGGCCTGGGCGAGCATGTCCTGCCCGCGCGCGTATCCCCAGAAGGCCAGCAGCCAGACAGCCAGGCAGAGAAGCAGCCCGAGAAGGCCGAAGGCCAGGCCCGGCTTCCGAGACGCGGCCAAGAGCGAGATCACGAGCCCCGCGATCAGCACCAGGCTGGCGAGACCGCCCGCGATCAACGTGACGAGGACCAGGGGCCCGCCTTCCGCGAGCATGCGCATCGCGCCTCCTCCTCTCTGCATCCTATTGCCACACCGCGCCCGCGTCTTCAAGCCGCGCGAAAAAAGAGGCGCCTCTCGATTTCCCGTAATGTAGCGGGTTCGCGCTGATTGCCTCGTCTGGATGCGCCTGTCGAGGCACTCCGC
>JAFGRB010000367.1 GCA_016935365.1 Deltaproteobacteria bacterium | reverse complement strand
GGTCTTGCCGGCTGCGGCTGCGGCAGCGCCGGTCTTGCCGGCTGTGCCGGCGGCGGCCGTGTCGGTTGCGGTCTTGCCGGCTGCGGCAGCGCCGGTCTTGCCGGCTGTGCCGGCGGCGGCCGTGTCGGTTGCGGTCTTGTCGGCGGCGGCTGCAGCGGCTGCGGCAGCGCCGGTCTTGCCGGCTGTGCCGGCGGCGGCCGTGTCGGTTGCGGTCTTGCCGGCGGCGGCTGCGGCAGCGTCGGCTTCGGTCTTGCCGGCCGCCTCGTCGGCTGCGGTGGAGCCGGGCGCGGGGCGCTCTTTCTTGTCTTCGTCGCGTTCGGACATGGCTCAGCGCCTCCCGTAACGGTAGGGAAACACGAACCGTTGCAGGAGATACAGTATCCGGTCGATGAAAAAGGCGACCAGGGTCAGGAAGATGAGGATCAGCGGCACATCGTCGGTCATGCCCCGGCGCTGGGAGGTCAGGATGAGCCGTCCGACGCCGAACTCGGCATTGACCATCTCGGCCAGGATGATGTAGCCGAACGCCAGCCCGAACAGCAGCCGGATGGAGTTGACGATGTCCGGCAGGGCGAGCGGGATCATCACCTTCCTGAGCACCTGCCATCGCGATGCGCCCAGTGTATAGGCCGTATCCAGGTAGTCGTCGGACACGTCCTTGATGGACCGCGCCGAGTCGAACATGATGAAGGCCACGCAGGCGATGAAGATGAAGGCCACCTTCTGCCCCTCGCCGATGCCGAAGAACAGCAGCGTCAGCGGCACCAGGGCGGCGATGGGCACGTTGCGGCCGAAGAGCGAGATGGGCGCGCAGAAGGCGTCGATGCGGGTGAAGGCGCCGCAAAGGATGCCCAGCGGCACGCCGATCAGCACGGCCAGGCCGAAGCCCTGGACCACCCGCCAGAGGCTGGCGATGAGGTTGCGCATCAAGGCGCGCTCGAACCACAGGGCAGGGAAGTTGGAGAAGACCTCCTCCGGGCTGCCCATGGCCATGCGGTTCAGGGCCCGCTCGCTGCCGGTCTCTCCCCACCAGGGGCGCGAGCTCAGGTACCAGGCCAGTAAGATGAGCCCGATGCACAGGCAGACCATGAAGGCCCGGCCCCAGATCGTGGCCTGATCCCGGATCTGGAAGAAGCCGCGGAGGAAGCTCACCGGCATCTCGAGCATCTTGTTCCAGAAGGCGGGCTCCCCCGCTTCCTGCGATGCGGCGCCGGCTTCATGCTCCCCGGCCTTCTTCTCGGCCTCGGCTTTCTTCTCGGCCTTGGCTTTCTTCTCGGCCTCGGCTTTCTTCTCGGCCTCGGCTTTCTTCTCGGCCTCGGCCTTCTTCTCGGCCTCGTCCTCCAGGAAGGCCTCGAGGGCCCGCTCGGCCGCCTCCTCGGTCGCGGCCTGGGCCTGAGCTGCGGGCGCTTGCGCCTCGGCGGCGCTCTTCTCGCCGCGATCCGGTCCGGCCTGCTCTTCTGTCTTCTCGGGGGCGGGCTTGCCAGGCTCCGCTGGCGAAGCAGGCTTGGTGGGCTTTTTCTCCTCGCTCATCCCGTCGTCGCTCCGCTACCCGAACGGATCGCGCCCTGCCCGGCATGTCCGGACAGGGCGCTGGATGGGTTCGCTTCTACTGGGCCTCCAGCGGGAAGACCTTGATCTCGACGCGCCGGTTCTTGGCGTGGTTGTTGTCATCGGTCGGGTCTGCCGGCGTCTTCCAGCCCATGCCCACGGCCGAGAACTGGTTCGGCTGCAGCGACTTGAACTTTCGCAGCAGCGACTCCTTGACCGCATTGGCCCGCCGATCGGAGAGCTGCTGGACCGCCGAGAAGGGCACCTGGCCCTTCATCGATGCGTCGGTGTGGCCCTCGATGACGATCCGGGCGGCCCCGTACTGGCCGGACAGCTTGCCGATCTCCTCGAGCACGAAGTCGACGTTCGGATCGTAGGGCACCTTGACGACCTTGCCGCCCTGCTGCTTGTCGATCTTCATGTCGAGGTCCCACGAGTTGGGGAAGAAGTGGATGACCACGGTCTTGGTGAGGATCTCGCCCGACTCCGCCTTGATGGCCGTGACGCTCTTGGGCGTGAAGCGCACCGAGTACTCGTCCTTCTGACTGGCGAACTGGGGCTCCTTGCCGAGCTTCTGGATGACGCTGAAGTCCATGACCTGGTCGAAGGGAGTCTTCTGGGTGACCTGGCCGATGCGCTTGTAGAGCAGGTAGGCGGTGTCCCAGGTGCGCTCGAAGTTGGACGGGTTGTTGCGGTTGAGGAAGAACTCGCGGTTCTCGGCGTAGTTCGTGCTGTGGGCGTCTCCGAGCATGGACAGGGCCTCGGTCGGCGGGATGCTGTAGCCCTTGGCCATCAGCTCGGCGACCTTCTTCTTGTTCTCGGCGTCCTTGAGCTCCTCCATGGCCTCGAAGATGCCGCGGATCAGGCCCTCGACGACGTCGGGGTGATCCTTGGCGAAGTCGGCCCGGGCGAACCAGACATCGGCGATCAGCTTGTTGGCCGTCTCGGTGCTGACCAGCAGCTTGTTGCCCTTGATCTTGGAAAGGTTGTAGATGTCCGGCGCCCAGGAGACGCAGGCGGCGATGCTCTTGTCGGCGTTGAAGGCGGCCGCTGCCTGGAAGGCGTCCTGGGTGAACTTGAACGATACCTCGCCGGGCTGGATGCCGGCGTTGATCAGCGCATTGAGCACGAAGTAGTGCGAAGGGGAGTTCTGGGCCAGCACGATGGTCTTGCCGCGGAGCTGGCCGATGTTCTCCACGCCGCGGCCCACGATGCCGTCGCCGCCGTTGGACCAGTCGACCTGCTGGTAGATTCGCGGCATGACCCGCGGGTCCTTGCGGAGCTGCTCGAGGAAGAGCGGCACCATGTCCAGGGTGGCCCAGCCGATGTGCACGTTGCCCGTGGCGTACGCGTCTCGCATGGCCACCGGGTCGTCGATCAGCACCAGCTCCACCTTGAAGGACTTGCCGGAGGGGGCCTTCCACTCCTTGCCCGGCTTGAATCCCTGGTTGGCCCACACGATCGGCGCCCAGCCGGCCCATACGTTGAGGGCGAAGCGCACCGTGCGGTCCTTCATGGGCTCGTACTTGGAGGTGCCCGTGACCTCGGGCAGCTTGGCCGCCGGTACGAAGGAGTACTCCTTGACGGTCGTGGGCGCGTTGCTGTCGGGCGCCTCCACGGGCTTGTCGGCGGGCTTGTCGGGCTTGTCCCCCTTCTTGATCTTGTCGAGCTCGTCCTTGCTGATCTCGCCGCTGCCTTCCTTGGCGCCCTCGGGGGCCAGGATGCCGGCGCTGTACAGGGCGTAGCAGCCCAGGCCCAGCACCACCAGGATCACGATTACCCAGAATCCGGCTTTCGGTTTTCCGGCCATACTCTCCTCCTTCAGAGGTGGATCGTTCGCGTTCGACTCCGCCTGTCGGTGCTACTGGGTGACCTTCTCTTCTTCCTCGGCTGCCGGCTGCTCCTCGACCAGCTCCTCGGTCTCCGGCCCGAGCGCCTTGACCCCCGACTGGATATCGGCGGTCTCGGGCGTCTTCAGGCCCATCTCCACCTCGAACTGGCTCAGCAGGTCCTCGGCCATGTGCTCCTCGAGGGCCTTCTCGGCCTGGATCTCCTCGACGCCTTCACCGCTCAGGTCGGCCGCCACCCGGACTGACGCCCGGTTGGTGTCGATCTTCTCCTGGACGATGGACTCGAGCTCGCCGAAGTCGGTCGTCACGTCGAAGTCGAAGCTCTTGCTCAGCCGGGCCAGCTCGGCCTCGGCGTTGGACATCTTGAGCTCGGCCTCGTACTTCTTGATCTTGTCCTTGACCTTGGTCAGCTTCTTGGTGGCGTGCTTGATCTTCTCGACGTTGTTCTGGTAGGCCTTCTCGTGCATCTCGAGCTGCTGCTTGTTCTCCTCAAGCTCGGTCTTGGCCTGCTGGAGCTGGATGGCGAGCTGGCCCGCGGTCTTGCGGTCGCCCGCCTTGAGGTAGGCCTTGATCTTGGCCGACAGCGACTGGACCTGCTTCTCGCCGCCCTGCACTTGACGGTTGACCCGCTCCACCATGCCCCGGTACTGCTCGAGCCCCCTGCGGCCTTCCTTGAGCTGCTCCACGGCCCGGTCGTACTCCAGCTGCATCTGCGCGATCGGATCGCGCGTCCAGAACCAGTTGGCGATCTTGTTCAGCTGAGCGCGAAAAGCGTTCCAGATCTTCCCCATGATCGGCTCCTTCCACTCGGGTAAAAACCGGGTCTATCGTATTCCTTTATTTCGAGAGGTCAAGCACATCCGTCCTCTAGCGCACCCGCTCGGCGAAGCGGCCGTCCTTGGTGCTCACTCGGATCACGTCGCCCTGCTTGATGTAGAGCGGGACCTGCACCCGCATGCCGTTCGCCAGCGTGGCCGGCTTGGTGGCCGAGCCCTGGACCGTGTCGCCCTTGGTGCCCGGCTCCACCTCGACCACCTCGAACTCGAGCGTTTGGGGCAGCTCCAGGTCCAGCATCCGGCCCTCGAAGAACAAGGCCTTGCACTCCAGCCCGTCCTGCATGAACGCGGCCTTGTCGCCGAGCTCCTCCTTGGGCACCCGGACCTGCTCGTAGCTGTCCCCGTCCATGAAGACCAACGTGTCGCCCTCGTCGTAGAGGTACTGGACAGCCCTCTTTTCCAGGTCCGGCTCGTCGAACTTCTCGCCCGACTTGAAGCTCTTGTCGAAGACCTGATCGGTGCGCAGGTTGCGGACCTTGGCCTTGACCAGCGTGGCCGCTCCCCGGGCGGAGGGAGTCTGGGTCTTGGTCTCCATGATCACGTACGGATCCCCGTCCAGCAGGATCCGCAGGCCCTTCTTGAAGTCCGAAGTGCTCAGCATGGCTGCTCTCCGCGCGCGGGTCGGGCCACCGTATCGCAATTCCCCCTCCAGGTCAACGCATAGCCGGCATGCAATCCGAGGCGATTTCAGCGCCTTGCATCGGGCGGCGCGCCGGGGTATCGTTCCGGGCGCGTCGCGATGTCGCATGCAGGAGGTCGGTCCGATCATGTCCGAGGCGGAGTCCCCATCGAGCTCGAAGTCGAGCGGGAAGCGCAAGCCGGATCACCTGGGGCACCTGATCCTGGCCGCGCCGGTCTTCCTGCTCTACCAGGTCGGCCTGCTCATCAGCCCCGAGGCGGCCAACGGCGTCGATCCGCTCACCCGCAGCCTGGGCTACCTGGCCGGGCTGAGCTGGCCGGTCTACCTGCTCATCATGGCCGTGCTGTGCGCGGCCTACGGCTTCGCGCTCCGCTCCCTGGCCCGCAACCATGCGCTCAACCCCCGGCGTTTCCCGCTGGTGATCGGCGAGAGCCTGGTCTACGCCCTGCTGATGGGCCCGACCGCCAACCTGCTGCTCAGCAAGGTCCACCTGGTGGGCCTGCCGGCGCTGGGCGGCTGGGTCGAGCGTATGGGCTACCTGGACCGGATCGTGGCCTCGGCCGGGGCGGGCTTCTACGAGGAGCTCGTCTTCCGGCTCCTGCTCTTCGGCGCCATCGCCTGGCTGCTCGACCAGAAGGGCCTCAAGCGCTGGCAGTCGGTGGCCATCGCCGCCCTGGTGAGCTCACTCCTCTTCTCGGCCGTGCACTACGTGGGCCCGGGCTCCGACGTCTTCGCCCTGGGCTCCTTTTCCTACCGGGCCGTGCTGGGCGTCTTCCTGGCCCTGATCTTCGTCTTCCGGGGCTTCGCCACCGCGGTCTACGCCCACTTCCTCTACGACGTCTACGTGATGTGCTGGGTGCTCTGAGCCGATCAGCCGGACTTGAGGATGAAGGGGTAGTCTACGATCACGATTCCGCCGCCCTTGGGCTCAGGGAACTTCCAGGTGCGGATCTTGCCGGTGATGCATCGCTCGACCGTCGCGTTGTCCAGAGACGACGAGCTCACCTTGGCCGACTGCACGAAGCCCTTGGGGCTGATAACGATCTTGACCGCCACCTTGCCGGAAAGGTGGGGGTTCGAGGACAGCTCCTTGGCGTAGCAGTACTTGATCTGATTGTGGTGAGAGTGAATCACCCGGCGGATGATCTCCATGCTCAGCGAGCCCATGACGACCGGCCTGCCCGTCAATATGCGGATGTCTTGTTTTCCACGGCGCCGGAAATCATACTTCCCGTAACCGAGGCCGCCAATACCGCGCCCTCGCGTACCCAGCTGGCCCAGTCCGGTAGTGCTGCTCTCGCCTTCGGGCTTCACATCCTCGGCACCCGGCTCGATCCCGCAGAGCCGAGCGCAGACGGGACGCGAACCCGATTCCGACAAGTCCCCGACGATATCGCCGATGCCGAGCAGGGAGACGGGAGTGAAGCCGGTCTGCTGGCAGGTCCGCAACGTCCCGACCAGGGCCCGGAACGGAGCCTTGTCCTCCACCAGGATGCGCAGTTCGTCGAGCCTGGCGTGCTCGCGTATCTCCCGCAATCGCTCGCCGAGCCTCTCCAGATCGTAGCGGTTGTCTTTCTTCAGGATGTCGCCACCAATGACCGTACAGCGAGTCATCTTCTCGGCGCCGCAGCTCAGCACATAGCCCTGGATCGAGATGGCGGCCTGAAGCTGCACCGATCGCCAGTCTGCCGTTTTCGCGTTTTCGAAAACCACCTGCCCGGCCGCCGGGTCGACATCGCCCACCTCGAGGTGGATCTTAGGATAGCCGCTGGCTTCGGCCGACCGGATCAGCTTGTGGATCAAGCGGAAGGGTACATCGCCGTCCGCGCGGATACGGATCTCGCCGGGCCAGGCGTCGCCGGGCTGCTCCTCTTTGAAACAATGCCTTCGCTCCACCAGGTTATGGACGAGCTCGCCGATCTGCTCGCTCCTGTCATCGAGGACGTCGTCCGCTCTCGCGACAAAGATGTCTTTGGCCTCACCCCCGGGGCGGTTCTCGATCGTGATCTCCTTTGTATTCGCGATCACGGTCGGTGGGACGCGGTGCTCCCACTCGCTGCGTTCTTGCTGGTGAGCTATCGCGCGGTAGACCAGGTAACCCGCGAGCAACGCGAAGGCGACAAATCCAAGCACGATCCAGACACCCGCCGATCGGCCGGGAGTTCCGAGGGGGCTGCCGGCCTGCGATGCCGGCGCTGCGCCGATGGCTCCTCGATTACAGGCCGGGCAAGGCCTTCCGTCGAGCGCCTCGGCTGGCCCCCGCAGCTGGGCACCACAGAGAAGACAGCGGCGATCCACCTCCGAAACGTCGAACCGGCCGCCATAGACGTCCGGAGCGGAGTAGGAGTGACCGCACTCCGCGCAGGTCACCATCCCAGCGAGTTGCCCACTCTCGACCGCTTGCTCCATGTCGAGCTGGTGCGCTGCCTTCTGCAGCAAGGCGCCGCAGCTCTGGCACTTCCAGAACCTAGATCTCCTCATGGGCCAGTTCCTCGCTTTCATTCCTAGATGAGGGGCAATGTTGGTCCGACTCTTCTTTCCGACACAAATCCACCTGGCGGATCAAGGGTTCCACCAGTTGGGGATGCAGCCGTCGTAGTCGACGTCGAAGTACACGCTGCCGAGGCTGTCGCTGCTTGTGTCGACGTTGAAGCTCCGGTCGCCGATGCCGTAGTCGTGGGCCGTCTTGGGGCCGCAGGAGGTCTGGGTGGAGCTGGCCGGGTTGGCGACCGGGTTGTCGTAGACCTCCATGTCGTGGACGTCGTCGATCAGCAGGCCGAACTCGGCGTTCTGGATGCTGTTGTCGTGCACCGAGCCGCCGAAGACGTCGGTGATGTACCAGGCGTCCGAGCCCAGGTAGAGCCCGATGCCGCAGCGCCGCTGGGCGCCGCAGTCGATCTGGTTGCCCGAGGTGTGCGTGCCGCTGAAGTCGCCGCTGGTGCCGTTGCCGCCGCTGCCGTCTGGCCAGGCGTGGAGCATCAGGGCGGCGAAGGAGCCGCCGCTGAAGGCGTCCGAGTGCCGGATCGTGTTGCCCTGGATGACGCAGCTCGTGCAGCCGCCGAAGATCAGATCGATGTCGGTGTTGTCGATGAACTCGTTTTCTGTAAACGAGCTCCGGGTCGCGTCGTGCACGGTGACGCCGTCGGCCCACAGGCCCTCGCGGTCGTGGACGCCGTTTCCGGCCACGGTGTTTCTCCACAGCGTCACGCCGCTTCGCGCCCCGGTCACCTCGCAGCCCGTGCCGCACAGGGCGTTCTTGGTGACGCTGTTCGTCAGCGAGCAGTCGTCGCAGACCAGGCGCAGGTTGTAGCCATAGGCGTTGTGGTAGGCGGCGCACTCGGCTCCCGAGGCGGTCGAGGCCCGGGCGGTCTTGTTGTCGTCGAGCACGATGTGATCCACCGCGCTGCCGTTCACCAGCACCTGCAGGATGGCCAGGCTGTCGGCGAAGGCGGTCGAGGCCTCGAGCACGGCGCAGTCGTGCCCATCGAGCGCGCACCTGGCCGCATCCGGGCCCCGGCCCTCGGAGCGCAGGCTGATCGGGTCGGACGCGATCTGGATCGAGTGATCGATCCGGTAGGTGCCGATGGGTAGCTCCAGCACGCCGTGCGCCGGGGTGGCGTCGATGCAGGCCTGGATCGCGGCCGAGGCGTCCGCGTCCTGGTCGGCCAGGGCCCGGACCGCCTCGCAGACCGTCACGTCCTGCGCGCCCACCGCGATGCGCAGGTTGGGCGTGTACTCGCCGAACCACTCCACCGACTCCTGCAGCATGCGCCACTGGAAGTCGTAGACCCCGGCCGTGGCGGGCGCGGTGATCTGGAAGACGAAGATCTCGACCTCTCCGGGCATGACGCGCTCTCCGGCCTCGAGCTGGACGCGGCTCGTCCCCCAGCGGCCGTTGTCCTGCGGGTTCTGGGCGCCGAGCTTGTACTGGCCGGCCTGCGTCCAGGTGTCCGTGCCCGTGTTGCGCATGACCACGGTCGCCTGGACCTGCTCGCCGGTGTCCAGCGAATCCGGCACGGACTGGGTGACGAACTCGGCGCTGTGGGCTGCGTCGTCGACGCAGGCGAAGTTGGCGCAGACCCGGCCGAAAGCCGTGCAGTCCACGCAGTCGGCTTCCACCGGCCCGCAGAACTCGTCGTCGAGCCCGGCGCGATCCAGGCAGAGTCGATCCGGGGTGCAGCAGCCCATCGTGCAGCGGGTCGACGTGCACAGCCCGCCGCAGCCGTCGCCGGCCCCGGCGCACTTCTCTCGGCAGTCGGGCGTGCAGCAGCCGGCCGGGCCGCAGGCCACTCCGGCGTCGCAGGCCGCGCCCTGCGCCTGGCAGATGCAGGTGCCGTCGACGCAGGCGTCGCTCTCCAGCGCCGCGCTGCAGTCGGCGCAGTCCTCGCCGCCGGCGCCGCACAGCGCGGCGTGCTGCTCGGCGAGGCCTGCGCAACTGCGGTCGCCATCGCAGCAGCCCGCGCAGTCGTTCTGCGGACAGACGCCCCTGCAGCCGTCGTCGGCCCCGTCGCACTTGCCCGCGCAGTCGGGCTGGCAGCCCTGACAGCCGGAGGCGCTGCAGATCTCGCCTTCCTCGCAGCGCTCGCCGGCCGCGGCGCACACGCACGCGCCCTGCGCGCAGGCGTCCGCCTGCGGATCGGCGCTGCAGTCGACGCAGGGAGCGCCGGCCGTGCCGCAGCTCGTATCCGATTGCTCGACGCAGCGGTCGTCCCGGCAGCAGCCTTCCGGGCAGGTGGTGGCATCGCAGTCCCGGGCCGGCTCGCCGTCGCCGCAGGCGGCCAGGCATGCGAAGCCCATGAACACGAATCCCAGTGTCGCTCTCATGCCGCCTCTGAATCTCGTCTACCAACCCTTCTGCTTCAGGTCGCCCAGGGTGTGGATGTTGCGCTGGCTCGGCTGACCGGCGTAGATCTGCGCGGCCCGCGGGTCCAGGAAGAGGTCCTCGAAGAGCAGGCCGTGCCCGTCGCCGGCCAGGTCGTTCACCGGATCGGCGTCGTCCCGCAGGCTGAGCCGCGGGTCCGTGCAGCTGCAGGCCTCGAAGGTCCAGTCGATGCCCCACAGCCAGTCCCACTTCTCGATGTGGACCTGCCCGGCGGCAGCGGACACGTCCACGAAGTAGAAGCGCTCTCCGTTCGCGTAGATCTCGACGAAGCGCTGCATGACCGGGTGGACCGTGGCCGGGTCGTCAAGGCGCTCCATCAGGTTCAGCGGCAGCTCCAGGCAGCCGCTTCGCGGGCGGGCCTCGGGGCCCAGGCCGCGCCCGGCGATGGCCGCCTCGCGCTTCGTCTCGGTCGTGTGCAGCACCAGGTCGTAGTGTCGCGCGGCGCCTGCGCTGCCCACGTGGACGCGCAGCACGGCCGGGGAGCAGTATGGGTGCAGGCCGATCAGCTCGGCGGCCCAGTCGCCGACCTCGATCTCGCCGTCGAGCTCGTCGGGCAGCGCGCCTGCGGCGTCCAGGTTCCAGCAGAAGCAGGCGTCCTCGGCCGGGCCGAGGGTCAGCTGCGAGCCGTCCTCGGGCAGGTTGTCGAGCTCGTGGCCGCGGATCGGCAGGTCGGTCCTGAAGAAGGTCCACCCGCTGTCGGCGGGATCCTCCACCGCGGCGTGCATGTCCTTCTCGTAGTAGCCGCTGCGTCCCTGCTCGTCCCAGCCCTCGACCCGCATGACGCCGTGGAGCACCCCCTGGCCGACCTTGTGCAGGCTGATGCGGTCGGTGATCCGGCCGGCGATCTTCGGCTGGCGGAACCAGGGCCACGGTGGGAGCTGGAAGCGGCGCTGCGCGTCGTCGGCGATGCCGCGCTGATCGCCGTAGGTGTAGTCGAAGTAGTCCTCGAACCAGTTGTTGCCCCCGGACAGGTCGTAGTCGAACAGCCGGGTGTAGATGTCTCCGTAGCGGTTGATCACCATGTGCCGCGCGCCCGAGGAGGCCAGCATGACCGCCTGGAAGCGGCCCCGGCAGGGCGAGCAGATCTCGTGGTTCCAGTCCGCCGGCAGCCAGCCGTCGTTGAAGGCGATGAACTGGCCGCCGGCCTTGAGCAAAAACAGGTGGGTGCAGTTGGAGTCGCCCACCGAGCGGGGCCAGCCGGCGGCGTCGGTGTAGTGGACGTCCGCGCCGGGGGTGGTGGCGGACAGGGTCCAGGCGAGGAAGCCCGGCTCCAGGAAGTTGGGATCCCCGGCGCCCAGCGGAAAGCCGCAGTGGCGCGCCCAGCTGAAGGCATCCACCTCGTCCAGGGCGTTCCAGGTCAGCCAGATCTCGCGCGCGTCGTTGGCCGCCTCGAGGTAGGCGTCGTCCATCACGAGCGTCGCGACCCGGCCGGCCAGCCCGTCCGGGAGCGGGATGGAGCGCCAGGGCCCGGTCTCGCCGCTCGCCAGGGTGTTGGGCTTGAGGAAGATCTCGCCGCCGCACAGCCAGGCGTAGTAGCGCTGGTTGAAGCTCTGGACGGCGTCCCGCAGCAGGACGTGCTCCGGTGCGCTGGAAAGACAGTCCTGCGGGCCGTCTCCCGGATCGCCGCCGCCGGGGTCGCCGCCGGGGTCGCCGCCCGGATCGCCGCCGGGGTCGCCGCCCGGGTCGCTGCCCGGATCGCCGCCCGGATCGCCGCCCGGATCGCCGCCCGGATCGCCCGGGGCCGGATCGCCGTCGGCCCATGCGCCGTCGTCGCCTGCGAGATCGCCCCCGTCTGCGAGAGAACCGTCCGGCTCGCCGCTGTCAACGCCGGTCTGCCGGCCGTCCGAGCAGCCGGAGGAGATCAGCACGCCGAGCAGGGCAGCTACCAGCCAGCCGTACCGTGCTCGCCCGATCATGGCTGCTCCTCCCCGTCAGGGCGTCGCGATCTCGCACCACTCGGGGAAGTCCGAGTTGAGCCCGTCCTGCTGGTAGGGCGAGCTGCCGGCCTCCAGGGTGAACGGGTGATCCAGCATGAAGCGCCACATGCAGCGGAACTTGGTGCCGCCGTCGCCGGGCTGGATGGGCGGGATCTGGTGGCCCAGGTCGTGGACGCAGGTGATGACGAAGTGCTCGTCGGCGATCAGCTCGTCCCGGTAGCGCTGGGAGGCCTGGGCGAAGTTCAGGATGAAGGAGTCGCCCTCTCCGCCCCAGAGCACCACGGCCGGGAACTTGTTCGGCTGGGGAAAGTAGTCCAGGCGCTGGCTGCCGAACTCGCCCAGCCCGCCGCTGAGCACCACCAGGGACGCCAGGTAGTTGACCCGCTCGGTGGTCGAAAGCCAGGTCAGCCACAGGGCGCCCGCGCTGCCCCCGGCCGCGTGCATCTGGCAGGGGTCGATGCGGTACTGCTCGGACACGCAGGTCAGCACGTCGTCGAAGAAGGTCAGCTCCTTCTCGCGATCCTCGTCCGAGTTGCCCTCCGGCTCGATGGGCCAGTCGAAGAGGTAGGCCGGGATGAACAGGAAGGTCAGCTTGTCGAAGACCACGAAGAGCATACGCATCTCCTCGGCCGCCGACTCCAGCTCCCCGTCGCGGATGAAGGCCTCGCTGCTCGAGCCCATGAAGTGCCAGACGAAGACCAGCGGCCAGGGCTCGGAGCCGTCGTAGCTCTCGGGCACGATGAAGCGGAAACGCCGGTTCTCGCCCGCAGAGTTGAAGTTCTCGTTGAGCGAGGTCGCCGACGTCGGCCCGCTCGTGATGACCGGACACTCTCCGCCGGAGTAAGGCCTGAGCGGCGGGATCGGCTGGCAGGGCGCGTCGATGCAGACGCCGGACCAGTCGCAGTATAGCCCCTGCTCGGCGCAGTCTTCGACGTCGACCCAGTCGAGGCATCCGTTCGTGTCGACCTCGCAGCGCTGGATCACCGCGCGCTTGCAGCGGGTCTCGTCCAGGCTGCAGAGGTTGGCGCAGATGTCCACGCACTCGGCCGGACCGTTGTCCTCCACGCAGGTGCGCCGGGACAGGGAGCAGTCCTGATCGTCCTGCCAGTGCAGGCAGCCGTCTTCGCCCAGGCGGCAGAGCTGGACCCAGTCGCCTGCGCAGCGCCGGTCGTACTCCGCATCGCAGTCGCTGACGCACTCGTCGACGCACGCGACCGGATCGGCGGTGCCGTCGCAGAAGCGACCGGTCAGGCCGCAGTCCTCGCCGTCGGTCCAGTGCAAGCAGCCGTCCTGATCGGCCTCACAGGTCCGGATCAGGCGGCCTGCGCAGCGGCTGGCACCGGCTCGCTCGCAGTCCGAGTCGGCGCACGGGTCGATGCACTCCACCGGCTCGGCTTCCGGGTCGCAGCGCCTGCCCGTCGCGGCGCAGTCGACCCCGTCGATCCAGTACAGACATCCGTCGTCGCCCCGCCTGCACATCTGGATCCAGGAGCCCTGGCAGCGCTGCTCGTACTCGGTCGTACACTCGTCCTCGCAGTCGCTGCGGCATGCGCCATCCTGGCAGGTGCGGTCGCTCTGCGCGCAGTCCTCCACGTCCACCCAGGCCAGACAGCCGTCCTCTTCCGACTGGCAGCGCTGGACCCAGCTGCCCCGGCAGCGAAGCGCACCCTCGCTCTCGCATGCGTCCTGGCAGCCTGCGTCCGAGCCGTCCAGCCCGGCGTCGCTTCCGGGACTGCCGCCGGAGTCGCAGCCCAGACAGGCAGAGAGGGACAGGACGATGCACGCCAGGCCCGGCGCTCGTCTCATGACTCGGTCCATGGGTGGACTCCCTTGCAGTAGGGTCGGGTTCTCCACACTCTTATCACGTTCGCCAGATGGCGATCAATCGCGCGTGCAGCTCTCCAGGCAGTCCTGCAAGGCCCGCTGCAGATCCTCCAGTCTCGGGTAGCGGCGGTCGGGCTCCGGCTCCAGCAGGCGTGTCACGACGCGGCTCAGATCGTCGGGTACGCCCAGGCTGGCGGGAAGCGCGGGAGCCGGCCGGGTCGCGCGCTCGAAGAGGTCCGAATAGCCCTTGCTGGGCAGGGGGTAGGTGCCGGCGAGCAAGCGGTACAGCAGAAGCCCGAGGAAGTACTGCTCTGCGGCCGCAGTCGGTTTGTGGCCTCGAAGCGTCTCCGGGGCCTGCCAGAACAAGCATGCGAGCGGGTTGCCGAAGCACGGGAAGTAGTTGCGATCCGGACAGTCCCCGATCCCTTCCCTGCGCGCTCCGGCGATGCCCAGCCCCACGATCTCCACCTGGCCCGGGTCCGCGGGGTGCACCCAGACGCACGAAGGATCGAGATCTCCGCAGGAGCCCAGGGCCGCATGGATCTCGGAAGCGAGGCGACAGAATCCGATTCCGAAGCGGATCGCGTCGCGGGCCGGAGCGGGCTGAGCCAGCGGGAAGATCTGCTCCAGGGGGCGGCTGGTGGGTAGCGGATACACGAGGACCGTATGATCCCAGAGCGACTTGCGAGCTATGATCTGCTTCAGGGGGATCACGCCTGGGGGCGGGTTCATGTCGAGGAGCTGATCGAGAACGGCGCGAGCACTGTCGGTGCCGAGCGGCCAGTTCAGCTCGACTGCGGCGAGCAGACGGTGGGCCTCCCGACGGTGCGTGGCGATGAGGAAGACCAGATCCCCCCACTCGTAGGGCAACTCGCCCAGCAACCAGTCCGGGCCGAGCGCCGCCTGTGCGCTGCGCAGCGCCTTCCCGCCGAGCCCGAGAGTCTCGCTCGGCGGCGAATCCTGGCTGGACAGGGCGGCAGCGCCGAGCTGCAGGCCCCGCATGGTGGAGGCCAGGACGATGTCTGCCGGCCCGTCCAGGCGATTGGTGAAGAAACCGCCGAGCGCCCGGCCAAAGGCATCGGTGCCAGGGTACCGCTGACCGGGATCGCGCTGCAGAGCTCGCAGCAGGACGGCGTCCATTTCTTGTGGCACGTCGGGGTTGAGCTTGCCGGCTGGTGAGATGTCGCCTCGCTGGATGTCTTCCAGCAGCTCATAGTCGGATCCGCCGAAGAAGAGCGGCCGGCCCGCGATCATCTCCCAGACGACGGCGGCCAGCGACCACTGATCGCTCCTCGCGTCGGTCTTCCTCTCTTGAAATTGCTCCGGCGCCGCGTAGCTGGTACGCCAGCCGTCTTCCGTGGTTCTGAGCAGGCTCATCGGCTTGAAGCCGAAGCCGAGGATCTTCACCTCGCCGTCGTGGCTGATCATGATGCTGTCAGGATGGAGGTGGCCGTGGACGACGCCTGTCGTGTGAGCGTGGTGGAGCCCCCTGCATACCTCGGCGGCGATCTGTCCGAGCAGCGGGGGCTTCAGGGGCCTACCGACGGCTTTGCCCGCCCGCCGGGCTTCGGCCAGCGTCCTGCCGTCGATGTACTCCACGAGCAGGCAGCAGCAGTCCCGGCCGCACTCGCAGTCGAGGACCTCGACGATCTGGGGATGGTGTAGCTTCGCGGCGATGCGGGCCTGCTTGCGGGACGACTCTTCGAATGCGGGCTCGACCGCTCCCGCCGTGAAGCGCTTGAGTACCAGATCCCGATGCGCCCCCCCGGCTTCGATGCGCCGAGCCAGAAAGACTTCTTTCATGTGGCCGACAGCGATCCGCTGTATCAGCTCGATGGACCGAAGGCGATGTGGGAGATCGGTCAATGTCGGTACCGCTCCGCATGATTGGAAGCGACAGGCAAACCTGCTCAACGCTTCCTGGCGGGCTTCTTCTCGGCCGTCTTCTCGGCTGTCTTCTCGGCGGCCTTCTCAGCGGGCTTCTTCTTGGCCGTCTTCTCGGCTGTCTTCTTGGCTGTCTTCTCAGCGGGCTTCTTCTTGGCCGTCTTCTCGGCTGTCTTCTTGGCTGTCTTCTCAGCGGGCTTCTTGGAGGCCTTCTCGGCCGTCTTCTCGGCTGTCTTCTCGGCTGTCTTCTCGGCTGTCTTCTCGGCTGTCTTCTCGGCTGTCTTCTCAGCGGCTTTCTCAGCGGGCTTCTCAGCGGGCTTCTTGGAGGCCTTCTCGGCTGTCTTCTCAGCGGGCTTCTTGGAGGACTTCTCAGCGGCCTTCTTGGCGGGCGTCTTCTCGGCCGGCTTCTCGTCGGTGGGCTCGATCGGCAGCCCGGTCAGCGGGTGGACTCCGCCGGGCTCAGAGTCCGGCTCGATCTCTCTCCACGGCCAGAGATCGCTGCCCAGGAAGATACCGCGCTCGCCTCGGAAGTACCGCCTCGCGTGCTCCCGCATCCGCGGTCCGTAGACGGGATCATCGCTCCAGGCGCCGTAGAGGCTCTTCGACTGGAGCAGGCCGATATTCTCGGCCAGGTACACATCGATGCCCGGGTACTCGACGCCGATGTAGGGCGTATCGTCGTCGTCGGTCAGCAGCACGGGATACTCCCCGTAGGAGTCCGGTTCGCCCACGTAGAGGAGCCGGCGGGAGTCGGCACCGAAGTGCAGGCCGAAGACATCCCCCGGCAGCACGGCCTCCTCGAGCGTACCGTAGCCCCAGTCGATGCCGTACTCGGACCGCGTGTAGGCACCGATCTTCAGCGGCTTGAACACGGGCATGGCCGGGTCGTCGAACCACTGCAGCCAGCGGCCGTCAAAGGCCAGCCAGCGCTTCAAAGCCGGCGACAGCGGTGCTCCGCCGGGAAAACGCAGGGCTTCCAGCCGCTCGGCGGGCACCGGGACGGGTTGCGCCTGGGCTGGCAAGCCGCAGCGGCCCAGGGCATCGAAACCGTGCGCCCGGACGCGTTCGATCACCAGGTCCACGAGGGCGACGCCGTGGACGGCATCCATGGGACCCAGCACGTGTCTGGATGGTTCGTTATTCATACCGGCATGATACGCCGCTCGAGACGACCGTCAATGCTTTCGCATCCCACTCGCGTTCGGGCCGCGCTCAGCCGCCCGACGGCCTGCGCACGATGACCCGGTCGGGCTCGAGGACGCGGTCGGCCTCGATGTAGATCGACTCGGCCGCGGGCACCGCCTTGCGGATGGCGGCCTCGATGCGATCGATGGCCTCCTCCAGCGCGTCGGTGTCGAGGCCGTCTATGAACTGCACGTCCATGGTGACCAGGATCCGGCTGGGGGCCAGGTGCATGGTGCGGATCTTGCCGAGCGCCTCCACCTCGGAGAATCCCTGGACCGCCTCGCGGATGGCCCGGCGGTGACGCTCGCTGGCCGACTCGCCGATCAGCAGATCCTTGGCCTCGCGGGCGAGCAGGAAGGCCACCGCGGCGAGCAGCAGCCCGATCAGGATCGAGGCCAGGCCGTCGAAGACGCCGAGTCCGGTGAGCTCGGACGTGAGCACGCCGGCAAAGGCGATCAGCAAGCCGGTCAGGGCCGCGCTGTCCTCGAGCATCACCACGACCACGTTGGTGTCCTTGTGCCGCCGGATGCCCTCGAGCAGGCCGGTGTCCGGCACGCGGGTCTTCTTGAACTCGCGGGTCGCGATCAGCAGCGCCGTGCCCTCGACGACGAAGGAGATGGCCAGGATGACGTAGATCATCCAGGCCCGCTCGATCTCGCGGGGGTGCTGGAGCTTCTCCACGCCCTCGTAAACCGACACCACCGCGCCGACGAAGAACAGCATCAGGGCCACCACGAAGGACCAGAAGTACTGCTCCTGGCCGTAGCCGAAGGGGTGCAGATCGTCGGGTGGTCGCCGCGAGCGGCGCAGGCCGAGCAGCAGCAGGAACTGGTTGCCGGTGTCGGCGAAGGAGTGGACCGCCTCGGCCAGCATGGCCGAGCTGAGCGTCAGCAGGGCCACCACCAGCTTGATGATCGCGATCAGCAGGTTGCCGGCCAGCGCGGCCAGCACGACCTTCTTGGAACCCGATGCCACGTCACCTCCCCATCACGCCGTCGGGCTCGCACATAGCACAGATGCGGGCCTCAATCCAGGACACCATGGCGGGAGAAGAAACACCTGCGTGCAATCCCTGCTCGGTCAGTCGAGCAGGCAACGCCACGCTAGCCCGTCGAAGCGCGCAAAGCCTCGGTCGGTCGTCCACCACTCGCAGGCGTGCTCCAAGGCCAGGGCCGCGAGCCAGGCGTCGGTGGTGTCACTGCCGGTGAGTCCATGTGTGTTGACGAGGTCGCGGTAGATGCGCCAGTGTCGTGTCTGGGGTGCGATTCGCACCACTGAAGGATTCTGCAGAATAGTCTCGATGAACTCGAAGACGTCACAAGCGCGCGCTGCTGGCTTGAAAATACGAGGGTGGGTCGCGATCCGGACGACAGAAGCCATGATGGAGCTCGCCACAGCCAGCGTCTGTCCGGAGTCCGGAGTGAGCACGGACTCCAACTCGGCCTTGCAGCGTGCGTGGTACTCGGATGCCGCCAGCATCGCGTGCAGGTACACGTTGACGTCGCAGAGGATCATGGGATCTCGAGCAACTCGCTCGTGTCGTCGAGGTTGACACCCGGCCGTGGCCTGGCCTCGGTGATGACGGGCAGATTGAAGCTCTCTGGCTGCTGCAGGCGCCGTACGCGCTCCTCGGCGAGGTAGTTACGCAGGCTCTCTTCCACGATCCGAGCTAGGCTGGTACGCCGCATGGCAGCTAGTTGCTTGGCTGCGACCAAGAGGTGCTCGGGTATATTGACGGTTGTCCTCATGACATCATTATGCCGCGTCATGATGCATACTGTCAAGCGCCTCCACCAAAGCACAAAGGGTGAGCTCCGCTACGGCCTTGCGATCCGCCTTCGGCCGACGGCCAGGCCGAGCAGGCCCAGCAGCGCGAGCAGCCCGCTGGCCGGCCCGGAGGCGCCGCAGGCGCAGCCTCCGCTGAGCTCGCCTTCGTCGCCGCCGCTCCCCCCGTCCGTCCCGGAGTCTCCGTCCGTCTCGCCCGAGCCCCCGTCCGGCATGACCGGGCCGCCGTCGTCTCCGGCCTGCCCGCCGTCATCGCCGGGCGAGCCGCCGTCTTCTCCCGTGCCGCCGTCATCCGGGCCGCCGTCGGTGCCGCAGGCCAGATCGTGACCGTCGCAGTCCTCGTCCACCCCGTTGCCGCAGACCTCGGGCGCGCCGGGGTGGATGTCCGGGTCGCCGTCGTCGCAGTCGTCCCCCCGGGCGCAGTTCAGCGGATCGTGGCCCAGGTGGCCGTCCTCGTCGACGTCCGCGCAGCCGTCGATGCCGAACTCGAACGCGCCCAGGTCGGGGTTGGCGCCGTGGTACGGCCAGGGGGACTGGGCGTCGTTGAAGCCGGGCAGGACGACGCCCTTGTCGATGCACGGGGAGCCCTCCCGAAGGCGCAGGTCGCCGCCGTCCGCGTCCTCGAAGGACTCGGGCTCCCAGATGCCGCCGGGCTCCTTGCCGTAGTCGCGCCGCCAGTCGGGCCAGGTCATCTGCTGGTTCGCCCACTTGATCGGCATCGACTTGCCCGAGTGCATGCAGTCGAAGTCGAAGTCCATCGCGTCCGGGTCGCTGCCCATGTGCTCGACGGCGTAGCCCGAGCCGCCGGACAGGAGGATGTTGTTCCTGAAGACGCAGTTGCCGAGGATGCTGTCGCTGCCGTAGGTGGCGATGACGTTGTTCGAGCCGGGCTGGTAGAAGGTGTTGTGGTAGAAGTAGAGGGAACCGAACGAGCTCGAGCCCATCTTGACCGTGGCCTCGCCCGCTCCGACGCAGGTGTTGCGCAGGATGTACATCGGGCCCACGATCACCGGGGCCACCGCGAGGTTCATGTTGCCGCAGCTCGTGACGGTGTTCGACCAGACCGCGACGTTCGTGCCGCCGCCCTCGAGCTCGATCCCGTCGTCCACGGAGCCCTCGACGATGTTGCCGTAGATGAAGCTGTTCGCGTAGGGGCCGCCCCGCACGCCGAAGTTGGGCGCCCCGCCGATCCCATCGTAGTAGCCGCCTGCGATGGTGTTGTAGCGGATGACCGTGCCCTGGCCGGCCTGGTTGAGCAGGACGCCGAAAGGTCCATCGCTGCCGCGGGCGGTCGTCGAGATGTGATTTCTCTGGATCAGCGTGTCCGAGGGGCCGTCCGGCTGCCCCTGGCCCGAGAGGACGACGCCCCCGGCCCACCAGTTCCGGCCGACCGATGCGAGCTCGCAGTCCTCGATGATGTTGCCGGTCGAGTCCGGACCGGACAGAAAGACGCAGGATCCGTCGTCGCTGGTCGAGGCGATGTCGAGCTCCTTCAGCCGGACGTAGCTCACCCCGTCGAGCCTGAAGGTGCCCCTGGCCGCGGCGGTCACGTGCGCCCGGTCGAGCGGATCGTGGCTGCGGAAGGTGATGTGGTTCTCGACCTCGCCGGACACGCCGAGCGAGATCCGCTCGTCGTAGCTGCCCGGCATGATCCGCACCGTGTCCCCGGGGGCGACCATCTGGGCCGCCTTGCCGATCGTCTGCCAGGGGGCGGTCGAGCTGCCGTCGCCGTCCAAGTCGTCGCCTTCGTCGTCCACGTAGTAGGTCAGGCCGCTGGACGGGGGATTGTCGTCCCGCGTCGTGACCGCCGCCTGGACGGTCTCGCTGCTGCCCTCGTCGGTGTAGGTGACCCGCAGGTCATAGCGGGTGCGGGGCTGGAGCCCGAAGACGACCGCCCGCCACTGGTCCTTGTACGGGTTGGCGGTCGTGCCGGAGCCGAACAGGACCAGCTCCGCCCGCCGGTCGACCGTCATCGGGATGCCGGGTTTCCAGTCGACGGCCGAGCTCTCCTTGTACTCCAGCACGGCCTGGTTGTCCTGGTCGTCGTCGCCGCTGAACGAGGAGATGACCCCGATGTGCTCGAAACCGGGGTACAGGTCCAGCTCGCCGACGACGGTCTCGTCAGCGGCCTGCGCGGCAGGGGCCGCGCCCAGGAAGAGCAGTGAGAGGAGAATGCTGGATCTCGATCGTATCATGACAGACGACCTCCGTGCTCGATCGCATGGTATAGAGCAATCCGCGCTGGGGAGGGACGGATAACACTCTGTGCACATTGGAAAATCCATCTCCCCCTTGAGAGGGTGTCGATAATCGCCAGATTATCGAAAAAGACCTCTGCATGCCCCATCATGGCTCGAACGGTATTCTCTCCGCCACCCCGTCCAGGCTGGCGTCGATGGCGATCAGACTGCTGCCGGACCAGACAGGTACGGGAGATGCGACCGTTGACGTCGCGCCCTCGACCCAGCCCAGGTGCCAGAAGGTGGCCGGTCCGACCTGCTCTCTCAGCAGCACGACCATGTCCAGCTCGGCCGCGCTCGGCATGCCCGGCGGTCGAGCCAGGTAGAGGGTTCCGGGGCCCTCGATCCACAGGTGGAAGACCGGGCCGTCGTCGAGGTCGAAGAGCAGCTCGACCTGCTCGCTCGCGCCCAGCTCGAGCCAGCGGGCCTGGACGCCTTCGAGGTAGCGATAGCCGATCTCGTCGAGGTCCCACTCTGCGTCCCCGTCGTCCCGTCCCAGCGGATGCGGCCCGACCGTCCAGGGCAGGCCCAACTGGGAAGCGGTCGAGAGCGAGCCCAGGACATGCTGGATCATCTGGTACTCGTGCAGCTGGCCGTCCTGCGGCTCGATCACCAGCCTGTCGGCCAGCACGCCGCGGTGCAGGACCGCGGTCCGGTCCATGACGAAGCCCGGGTAGGCCCGGCTTGCGTCGGGGATCAGCAGGTCCGAGGCCCGGGCCCGGGCGAGCTCGCCGACGGCGGTGTACTCCACCAGGCTGCCGTGCTCGGCGCGCGCCCAGCGGTCGGGCCACGAGGTCCAGTAGCCGTGCGGGGACAGGTCCTGCGGTCGCTGGTTGCGCCGGTCCGGCACGACTGCGTTGTGGGAGATGGCGCTGTTGATCCAGTAGCGGTGCGGATCGGTCTCGTAGGTCGTGGTGCCGTGCTCCCACAGGGCCCGGGCGCCGCCCGCCGTGTACATGATCGACAGCATGTCCGGGTGGCCGTGGCCGGTGCCGTAGGGCCCATAGAACAGCGTGGCCGCGGCCGCGTCCCGCCCGTGACCCGTGCGCAGCATTACCCGGCCCGAGCTCGGGGCCAGCGAGCTGGCCGCGCTGTCCTGGCCCGTGGCGGCGAAGGAGGCCGAGCAGAAGCCGAGCTGCAGATCGCCGGGATCGGGAAGCGGGTCCCGGTAGTCGATCAGCAGCTGCCCGCCGGTCTCCAGCACCGACTGCGTGGCGAGGCGTGGGTTGAGCAGGACGTCGACTCCATCGCAGCGCGCGGAGAGCTCGCACAGGTCGAGGATGCCGGCTGCGTTCCACAGGAAGTACTCCACCTTGAGCCGCTGGGCGGCAGCGGGCGGTGTCCAGCTCGCCTCGAAGGGCGCCCAGGGCTCGTCTGCGCCCTGCTCCAGCACGTAGTTGTCTCCGCAGTCGGGCTCGCACTTGAGCCGCAGCCGGAAGCCCCCGGCCCCCACGCCCCGCCCGCGGACGCGGCCGGAGAAGACGCACGCCGCGGGTCCCGGCTCGATCTCGAAGGTCTGGTGCACGCAGCCCCGGGTGGCGTAGGCGGGGTCTTCCGGCTGCAGGCGCAGCACCGGCCCGTCGATCCCGGGATCGCAGCCCCGCAGCGTGACGCGCAGATCGGTCTCGTAGCCGGAAGCGGTCCACTGCTTCCACGGCGGCGCGGCCTGGAGGCTGCCGTCCCGGGCCGTGCACCGGCTGCCGAGCCCGAGCATGGCAAAGGCCGCATCGCCATACAGGGAGTAGGCCAGACGGTAGACCTGGCGGCTGCTCGTGTTGGCCGGCCCGAAGTCGAAGTGGGAGTCGCCCCAGGCGGGGTAGAAGTCGCCCGGCAGGAGCTGGCGCCAGGTGCCGTCCAGGCAGTCGAAGAGATCCCGCGGCCCGCTGTCGCCGTCGTAGCCGGTCCCGTCCGGCGCCGGGCGGGCCTCGATGTCGAGCTTCCAGGTGCGGGCCAGCTGGGCGATGTGCAGCATGGGCCGCAGCGAGTACATGTCATAGCCCGGGCTGCGCTCCCAGTGCAGTCCGTCGTCGTGGAAGGCCTCCGAGATCTGGCATGTCCAGCCGCAGTCGTTCTCCGCTCCGCTGCCGTCGATCGCGTCCTCCAAGAGGGGGCGCTCGCCGAGCGCGCAGGCCGCCGCGGCCCGCGCGGCCAGGTGCCAGATCTGGTGGTTGGAGAGCTCGCGGAAGTCGAACTGCGAGATGGCCTTGCGAAGCACGTGCTCGCGAAATGCGGCGGCATCCGCCTCGGCGAGCGCGCCCGCGGCCATGACGAAGTCGTAGGCCAGCGCCAGCTGCTCGACCCAGACGGCCTCGCGGAGCTGGTTGGCCACCACGATCCCCCAGTTGAAGGTCTGGCTGGGCGCGAAGCCGTCGAGCAGGACGGCGTAGGCGCGAAGGATCTCGGCCGCCTGATCGATGCAGGCCGGCTCGTCGGCCAGCAGGCCGTGCAGGGCGAGCAGGTAGGCCTTCTGGCCCCACTCCAGGTGCGCGCTCTCGTCCGCGTACGGAGCGGGCAGCGATACCGCCTCGCCCAGCCACGGGGCGACCTGGCCGGCGGCCCAGACACGGTAGGCGACGAGGTCGGCCGCACCCCGGTAGCGAAGCCGCATCGCCTCCAGATCCTCGGGCGAGAGGAAGGTCCGCGGGTGCCGGTAGCGGGTCACCACGCCGGTGACGATGTTCGACCACGGGCTGCTCGCGTCCCAGCGCGCGCGGGCGAAGCTGCGCTGCCCGTCCGGCAGGCAGCGGAAGTAGATGCCCAGGCAGTCCGAGCCCGGCTCGCCGAGCGGGCCGTGGAGGTTGCGGAAGGTATACAGGGAGGGGTCGGTGTGGGCCTCGATCGGCCAGGTCTCGCCGTCGGTGCCGAACTGGATCTCGATGTCGGTCTGGCCTCCCGCCGGCGGGTCGAAGGTCAGGTGCAGGCCGGGCCCGTAGGGCTCGGGGAAGGTCTCGGGTGTCAAGGCGATCAGGTGGGGTCGGCCGGGATCGCCGGCCGGCACCCCGAGCTCGGCGATGGGCGAGGCGGTGCCCGGCAGGGGGCCCGCGCTGGCGGGGACCACCCGCAGCAGGTAGGCCTGGCCGGGTACGAGCGCGGTGCGGATGCGGGCCTGGGTGGCGGAGGAGGGCTGCAGAGCGCCCAGCGGCTCGAAGTCGAGCCCGGGCAGGGCCCACTCGACCTGGAAGCCGGTGGTCACCTCGTCTGGCCCGGCCCGCCAGCGGATCGTGAAGCCGTCGGTCTCGAGAGCCAGGCCCTCGATGCGCGGGCGAGAGCTGCGGCAGGCGAGCTGCACGTCCGGTACCGGGCAGTCGTCGACAAAGGGATCCCAGGCCGGATCGCCGCCCGTATCGCCTCCCGCGTCGGCACCGGCATCGCCGCCTGCGTCGGCACCCGCATCGCCACCGGCGTCGCCGCCCGCGTCGGCACCGGCATCACCTCCCGCGTCTGCGCTCCCATCGCCGCCCGCGTCGGCACCCGCATCGCCACCGGCGTCGCCGCCCGCGTCGGCACCGGCATCGCCGCCTGCGTCGGCAACCGCATCGCCGCCTGCGTCGGCACCCGCATCACCACCAGCATCCGCGTCCGCGCTCCCATCGCAGCCCGCGTCCGCGCCCGCATCCGGGCCCGTGGCGGCATCGCCGCATGCCAGCGCGAAGAGCATACAGGTCCAGGCCGCAATCCCGAGCGCTCTCATTTGCTCGCTCCCGTGGCAGTCGTGGATCTCCAGTCTAGCTCTCCTGTTCCAGATGGTACAGTCTCACCCCTGGATCCGGGTCTTCGCTGCGAAGCAGCGATGGGATATAGCCTGGGGCTGAAGCCCCAGGCTTTTTCCCCCCGCTGCTTCGCAGCGGAAGGCCTTGCGACGGAGAAGATGTGCGCAAGGCCAAGGGCTGAAGCCGCTTGAAGCGGGCCCGGCTCCGGGTGTACAAGCGAAGGCCTGGCATGGCCGAGCTGCTTCGAAAGCTGGATCCGGGCTTCGTCTCCCGGCTGCGCGCGCTGCGCGAGGATCTGCACCGGCACGCCGAGCTGGGCTTCGCCGAGCACGAGACGGCCGAGCGGATCCGGCGCTGGCTCGAGCCGCTCGCGCCGGACGCGCTCGACTGCGGCGTGGCCGGCACCGGGGTGGTGGCCCTGCTGCGCGGGAAGCCCGGGCCGGTGGTGGCCTTCCGGGCGGAGATGGACGCGCTGCCCATCCAGGAGTCGACCGGCCTGGCTTTCGCGTCGATCCACGAGGGCGTCATGCACGCCTGCGGCCACGACGGCCACATGGCCATCGCGCTCGGGGCGGCCGAGCTGCTCGCGGCGTGCCGGCGGGAGTTCGCGGGCAGCGTGAAGCTCATCTTCCAGCCCTCGGAGGAGAAGCTCGGCGGCGCCGAGCGCATGATCGAGGCGGGCGTGCTTCGCGATCCGGACGTCGACGCGATCTACACCCTCCACGCCAGGCCCCAGCTCGGTACCGGACGGATCGCCCTCGATCCGATGCCCAGCGCCTATGCCGACGGCGTCGACATCCTCATTACCGGCCGCGCGGCCCACGGCGCATACCCGCATACCGGCGTCGATGCGGTCGTCATCGGCAGCCACATCATCTGCCAGCTCCAGCAGATCCGCAGCCGGGAGATCGCGCCGTCGGAGCCGGTGGTGGTCAGCTTCGGATCGTTCCAGGCGGGCCGGGCGCGCAACGTGATCGCCGATCGGGCCGTGCTCGGCGGAACCGTCCGCACGCGGCAGCCCGCCGTCCGGCAGCAGGTCCTGGCCGCCCTGGAGCGGATCGCCGTCTCGACCGCCCGGGGGCTCGGGGGCCAGGCGCGCGTGGAGCTGATCGACAGCTACCCGCGGGTGTGCAACGATCCGGCCCTGCTCGCGCTCGCCCGGCGGGTCGGGGGCGAGCTGCTCGGCGCGGACCGGGTGGGCGAGACGGCGGAGCTGACCATGGGCGGCGACGACTTCGGCTTCTACCTCGAGGAGGCGGGCGGTGTGCCGGGCTGCACGATCCGGCTGGGCGTGGAGACGGACCAGGCCCTGCACACGGGTGGATTCGACTTCGGCCACCAGGCACTTGAGCCCGGGGTGCTGCTCGTATACAACGTCTTGAGGAGCTTTCTGGAACGAGCTCCCGGGACCTGAGCGGGAAAGAGAAGATGGAAACGCCCGCGTTGCTGCAACGCGCTCGATTGCTGTCGGCGGGCCTGTGCGCGCTGCTTCTCGTCGCCTGCAGCGGGCACAGGGGCGGCGGGGTGAACGTCGACGAGGTCCAGGGACACGTCAACGCCGTGGAGAAGCACCTGCGCAACATGCGCGGAGCCCTCCAGGCGAGGGACGTGGACAAGGCCAACGACGAGTACGGGGAGGCCCGAGAGGTCCTGGCGGAAAACCGCCAGGTGCTGGCGGCCTATCCGGAGATGAGCGAGCTCGAGGCGTCCGTGAAGCAGGCGGGCTCCGATCTCTGCTTCGGCTCGGTCAGCCTGAAGATGGTGCGTTTTTTCGAGCTGATCCGCGCTGCCGAGCGGGACGAGGCCAAGGAGAGCCTCGACGCAGCGCGGGTGGAGTTCAAGCGCTGCAAGCCGGAGATCGAGCACCGCGAGGATTACCTGCCGCTGAAGATGAACATCGACAGCGCCCCCGAGGCGCTGAGCAAGCTGGACGAGAAGCTCTCGCGGCCCGTGAGGCTCGCGCGGATCCGAAAAGTGGGCAAGGGTCTCGACGCCCGCAAGGCGGCGCTCCGCTCCACGCTCGCCGGGCTCGAGCGGCACTTCGAGGAGGGCGCCTGGAAGAAGGCGGTCGCGGAGCTGGACTGGCTGAAGCGCAATCTGAAATCCCAGGGGGACTTCGGCGGCGATCCCGAGTGGACCCGATACGCCGCCGGCCTGCAGGGCGAGCTGGCCGAGATGGAGGGCAAGCTCCATGAGCGCAGGGCGCGATTCCGACTGCTGCGCGCCCTGGACGAGCTCCGGGAAGCCGATCGGCTCAGCTCGCAGGCGCAAAGCTCCCGGGATCTGAAGGCGGGCCGACGCATGCTGGACCAGGCCAAGGTGAAGTACGGCGAGTGCGCTGCGGGGCTCGTGGAGCTGTTCGGGTTGGGCGAAAAGTGGCGCAAGCTCGATACCAGCTACAAGAAGAAGAAGCGCAGCGCCGCCTGGCTGGAGCGCCACTGCAAGAGCGCCGCCGACGGCATCGAGCAGCTCAAGGCGTCTCTCGGAAAGAAGAAAGCCAAAGGGAAGAAGAAGAAGCCCCGCAAGCGCAGGCGGCGGGATGTCCGCCGCTGGTAGCCCGATCAACCCTCCTGCCCGGGCTGGGCGACGAAGCGAAAGCGGTTGCGGCCGATGACCAGCTCGTCGCCCTCGTGGACGAAGGCGCTCTGGATCTTCTGCCCGTTGAGCAGCACGGGTCCACCCGGGCTGAACAGGCGGTAGATGCCGTTGCCCTCGCTCTTGATTCGGGCGTGGACCGGCTTGATCAGCAGTCCGCGCAGCCGCACGTCCACTCCCTGGGCCTTGCCGAGCGTGGTCTCCTCTCCGAGCGCGATCGAGCCGTCCTCGCCGAGCAGGTGCAGCGGGGAATCGTCAGCGGCCTTGGGGAGCATGAGCACGGTCGCGTCCGGGTGCGAGATGTCCGGAGGTTCCACCAGGCTGAGATCGAACTTGCCGGTCGTGATCCGGTCCTCGAACTTGATCTCCTTGCGCTCGATGCGCTGCCCGTTGACCGAGGTGCCGTTGGCCGAGCCGAGATCCTCGATGACGAACTGGCCCCGCTCCCAGCTCAGCCGGGCGTGCCTGCGGCTGACGCTCAGGTTGTCGAGGATCAGGCCGCACTTGTGGTCGCGGCCGACCAGGAGCTCCGGGGGGATGAAGGGACGCTGCAGCACGACCCGGCCCCCGAGCCGGACCACGATGTTGGTCGGCGGAGGAGGCTTGGCCTCGTCGGCCAGCTCGCCGAGCGGGCGGCCAGCGTCCGGATCGGGCTCGATGGCCAGGTGGTGGAAGACCTCCAGCCTGCCCACCGGCGCCTCGGGATCGAAGGCGTGGGAGACGAAGCGCTCGGCCACCGAGCCGGAGCCGGGATCCTGCGCCGGGTTGCCGAAGTAGACCCGGGCCGGTTGGCCTTTCTGGAGGAAGAGCAGCGTGCGGACCCCGTCGCGCTCGAGAGACAGGGCCGCGTCCCGGCCCTTGTCCGCCAGCGCCTTGAGCACGTAGGCCAGCTCGATCAGGTCGGTCGGTGCCTGCAGGGCAGGGCGGTTGCGAAAATGGACAGCCAGCAGCAGGACCTGGACCGGATCCGACTGGTGCACGCTGCAGACGGCGCCTTCGAGCTGGCCAGCTCGGATGGGGAAGTCGATCAGCGGCACCCAGGCGAAGGCATCCTCTTCGACCAGACCGGAGATGTGGGGCCGCGACTGGTGGAAGAGGCAGATCAGCCGCGCGTCGGGCGTCTCCAGCTCGAGCCAGCCATTGGGGCACTCGCCCTGCTCCAGAAGCCCGTCCACATCCTGGACGAGATCGTCATCCCATGACCGGCCCGTCAGCACCGTCTTGCCATGGGGGAAGTAGACCAGGGCCATGAGGGCATCATCGTGCAAGCGAGGCTCGATTGCAAGCAGATGCATGTGCCCCTTGACCGGCTCACGAAGGAGACGATACCATCCGCCCATCACGGCGCGGAGAAGGCGACGGCGTGCAATTCGATCCCGCAGAGCACCTTCGGCGCTACCGAATGCGCATTGCGCGGTACCGCTTCGCGAACTGGACGCTCTCGGTCCACACCCGCGTCGACATCGACTTCACGGGCGCCGATCGCTATCTCGCTCGCACGGCTCCGAGAGACGGGATCGGCCGCGAGCACCTGTGGCTTTGGGCCTGCGCCCGTGTCATCCGGGAGCGGCCGCTGTTCAACGCTGCCTTCGACGGCTTCCGCGACCTGCGCCCCCGCGAGGACATCCACCTCCGGGTCTCCGTGCGCACACCGACGGGCGGGCTGGGGTTCGTCGTCGTGGAGCACGCCGACCGCCTCGACCCGCGCGCCATGGCGGAGAGGCTGCGCGCGCTCGCCGCTTCGGCAGCCCCGCCCGAGCACGTGGAGCTCGCGCCGCGCACGCGCACGGGCCGGCTGGGACGCCTGATGGACGACCTGGAGCAGACGCTCGTCGACTATGCTCCGCATCTGGAGCACCGCATCGGGGGCGGAGCGGGCGGCGAGGCGGGCACGTTCACCGTGCTCGACGCGGGGGCCTGGGGCGCGGAGGACTTCCACGCGGTGCTGCTGAGACCGGCTCTGGCCATGCTGGTCGTGATGGCTCCCCGTACCGATGTCGTGCCGGGCGCGCAGGGCCCCGAGGTCGCGGTGCGCGTCCCCATGGCGGTGCCGTTTTGCCACAAGATGATGGACACGGACGCGGCGGGCTACTTCCTCTTCCACATGCAGCAGCTGCTAGACGATCCGGACCGATATCTGGGGAAGAGCCGATGAGCGGGGACTTCCTGTCCAGAGATGCCCGGGTGCTGGCCGAGCGGATCGACTCGCGCCTGGATCAAGTCTGCGGGCTGCGCTACGAGCACTTCGCCGCCGCCGCCAACCTGCGCATGAGCGCTCGCATCGATGCGCTGGACACCTGGCGCGCGGAGCGGGGGCTGAGCCTGACCGCGTGCGTGGCCAGGGCGACCGCGCTCGCGCTGGGCCGCGATCCGCTCTTCGCCTGCGCCTTCGACGGCCGCGATCGGCTCGAGCGCCCGGCGCGTCTCTCTCTGGGCGTCAGCGTGGACACGGGCGACCTCGCGCGCACGCTGGTCATCGAGGACGCGGACCGTCTGTCCGCGGCCGGGCTGGGCGAGCGCATCCGGCAAGGCGCCCGGGCGCTGCGGGCCGAGCCCGGCGTGCCTTTCCGTTCCGACGACCCGCAGCCTGCGCCGGCTGCCCGGGCTCGTGCCCGCTGGCTCGAGATGAAACGCCGCGAGCTGCGCGAGCGCTTCGATTACCTGCTGCCTTCCCTGCAGTACGCGCGCTTCGAGGCGCACCGCGCTCGCAACGGCGACTTCTGCATCCACAACATCGGCACGCTGAACGTCCAGGACTTCAAGGGCTTCCTGCGGCGTCCGGCCGTGGCCGCGCTCTGGGTCCTGAGCGCATACGAGCAGGTCGTGCCCGTCGAGCGGGCCTACGGCTCGACGCGTCGCTTGCCCGCGATGCTGGTCTACGGCCAGGAGATCGTCGGCCTGGATCGGGCGTGTGCGTTCCTCGGCGCCATCCTGTCCGCGCTCGAGGACCCGTCGCAGCTGGATCTCAAACCCCTCGACCGGGACGCCAGATCGTCGCGCAAATCAAGGAGCTGCGCTGAAGTCGAGCGGAGGCGTGGTTCTCCACGTCGAGCATCGACTTCGGCGCCGCGACGCCGAGTTGCGCGACGAGGTGGTGGACCCGGGTCGCAGCTGGAGGGCGGGCTGTGAGCCGGCCGCAAAGTGTCCCCCCGAGCCTGTCGCGCGGCGAGCTGGACGGTTGGGTGCGCCGCCGGACGATGTACATCAACAAGTTCCACATCTCGAACTGGTATCCCAACTGCTGCCTGCAGGCGCGCGTGGACCTGGCTGCCGCGGATGCCTTGCGCAAGCGGCTCAACGCCGAGGACCGCGATCCCGCTCGCCGGGTGACGTTCAGCCACCTGATCACCAAGGCGGTCGCCAACGCGCTTCGCAACCACATCCTGTTTAACGGCAAGTACACCCGCCGGGACTCGCTCCTGGTGCACCTGCGCATCTGCGCCGCCAACGTGGTGGACACCGCCGGCATGGCCACCCGGGTGGTGATCGAAGACGCGGATCGAAAGACGCTGCGCCAGGTGGCGGCCGAGACCCACCGCTTGGTCTCGGCCCGCCGGGCCACGCTGGGCGAAAAGCTCGATCGCATGGAGGAGCTCCAGCAGTCGGGCTTTCTGGACGCGCTGTTCTGGATCGCCCCCTACACCAAACGGATCAGCCGGGAGCTGTTTCATTCGCGGGCGGTGGACTTCCTCGAGGACAATCCGTCGACGGTGGTGATCACGAACCCCGGCACGCTCGGTGTGGCCGACTGCAAGGCGATGCTGTTCTTCGGACAGCTGCTGACCTGCTTGCGCATCATGGCCATCGAGCAGGAAGCGGTGCTGGGAGACGACGGCCGGGTCGGCTTTCGCAAGGTCTTGCCGATGGGCCTGGACTACGATCAGCGCGTCTGCGACGCGGGGCCGGCCGCCAGGCTGCTGAACGAGATCCGCCGCAACTTGGAGCAGCCCGAGCGCTTTGCAATGGGCCCCGTCGAGGAAGTCTCTTCGGGAGAGCGGCGAGGAGCATGAAGATGGATCTGCGAGAACGGATTCGACACCGCGCGGCGAAGATGCGGCAGTACGGCCCCGGAAGGGTGGCGCCCACGGTGACGATTCGCAAGGAGATGCCCGCTGGCGCCTGGTCGCAGGGCGACCCGCTCGAACGACTCGGCCGATTCTGCCTGGCGGCGGCTGCGGCCTGCGGTGCCGATCCGCTTTTTGCGGGTCGCTACGACGGGGCTCTGCGATTGGAGCTGCCTCCCGACGGCTGCGGCCAGCGGGTGGGTATCGAAGGCGGGCAGCGCTGGGTCGAGCTGGCGCGCATCGGCCCGGCCGATCCGCTGGAAGAAGTCCTGCGCGCGCTGCGATCGGGGGGTGATCAGCGTGCTGCACTCCTCGATCACCTGCCATGGCTGTCTGCGCTGCGGGGGCGGCGCCGGGCAGCGCTCGAGGTCCTGGACCTGTCGACGCTGTGTATCTGCGACTGGCGCGGTGTGCTGGCCGCGCCTCAGCTCGCGCGCCTGGTCCTGGCGGCAGGCGAGCTGGTGCCCGGGCGGGACCGCGAGGTGCAGCAGGTCTTTCCGCTGCTTCTGGACTTCGATCACAAGCTCATCGACGCGGGGCGGGCGTCGCGCTTCCTGGATGTCTTGATGCATGCTCTCGGGCAAGGAGCGGCATGGACGACTTGATCGCCGAACGGCGGGTGTTCATCCGCGAGTTCGCACCCGAGCTGATCGTGCCCACCGGCCATGTCTTCGCCCGGCTGGGCTTCGCGCAGCTCGCCCGCTACGTCGCTCGGCTCAACGAGCCCGGCCGCTTCCCGCCCGGTCTGCGGGCGACCGTCAACCACCTCGTGCTTCGCGCGGCTGCCCGCGCTCTGGAGAGGCACCCGCACTTCAACGACTTCTACTTGACCAGCGGCAGGGCGAAGCACAACCAGGCGGTGGCCGTCCGGATCCCGCTCGACGCGCGTGGCAAGCTGGGGTTTTCTGTCATCTCCGACGCGGCCCGGCGCGATCTGGACGAGCTGGTCGTGGATGCGGCCGCCCGCTGTGTCGAGGACCGCATTCTGGCAGAGCGCAAGGCCGACAAGCTCGTGCGCATGCGCAGGAGCTGGCCGCTGCTCGGGCAGTTCTTCGGTGCGGCCTTTCTCACCCCCATGACCTGGCTGAAGGATTACGTGCCAGCCGTCGAGAACTGGATGGCCGAACGGGCGATTCGGCGCACCGGTACTTTCGCCGTGTCCAACGTGGGCACCCTGGGGGTGACCCGTGTCTCCTCGACGCTGGTGGCGGCGGCGGTGGCCGACGTCTTCGTCTGCGCGCCCGAGACGAGGCAAGTCGATCCCGACGACGGGCAGGCGCGGAGCGAGATGCTGTCTGTGGGCGTGTCGTTCGATCTGCGATTGTTCGAGCCATACGAGGCGGCGGCCTTTCTGCGCGACATGATCGAGCTGCTGGCCGAACCGGAGCAGAGGCTGGTATGATGGCGGGAGGTGGGTCGTGACCATGCGCTTCGACGTCGAGCACACCATCCGGATCCCCTTCGATGCCTACTTCGACATCGTGCTCAGCGACGCCTTCAACGACTGGGTGAAGAAGAAGCTCAAGCAGGACGCGCGGGAGGTCGTGCGCCACGAGGAGCGGGATGGCGTGGTCTCGAGGATCGTGCGCTCCGAGCGCACCCTGTCCGAGAAGGCGCGCAAGTACCTCAAGGTCCCCACGCTGATCATCGAGGAGCGGCAGGAGATCCGGCTCGCCGAGCATCGCTATAGCTGGGAGTACGTCCCCAACGTGGGACAGAGCCGATTCTCGGCCAAGGGCACCGGGCGGATCGAGCCCGCCGGTGACTACCTCAAGCGATCGATCGAGGGCGAGGTGACCTTCAAGCTGCCCCTGGTGGGCAAGCGGATCGAGCGCCGCATGGTCGACGGCATCCGGCGCAACATCACCCGGGTGGGCGACGCCCTGGAGGACTACTACCGCAACCACTACGCCGCCGGGTAGCGTTTGCGCCAGCGGAGGTCGAAATGGACGCGTTGGAGTGCATCCTGAGCCGAAGGTCTGTCCGCAAGTACACGCCCGATCCGGTCTCGGAAGAGGACCTGGCGCGGATACTCGAGGCGGTGCGCTTCGCGCCGAGCTGGGCCAACACGCAGTGCGTGGCGTGGATCCGGGTCCAGGATCCCGAGCGCCGCCAGGCCTTGCAGCAGACCTTGCCCGACGGCAACCCGGCCCGCCGGGCCGTCGTCGAAGCACCGGTGCTGCTGGCCCTCTGCGCGCGCAAGGGCCTGGCGGGCTACTACAAGGACCAGCCCGCGACGGTCCACGGAGACTGGCACATGTTCGATGCGGGCATCGCCGTGCAGACCCTCAGCCTGGCAGCCTGGGCGCTGGGATACGGGACGGTGAACGTGGGGCTGCTGGATCACCGCGCAGCAGCCGAGATCCTCCGCCTGCCCGGGGAGATGGACCTGCTCGAGCTCGTGCCCCTGGGCCGCCCGGCCTCGGTTCCCCGACCGCCCGAGCGCAAGGCGCTGGATGCGATCGTGTGGCGGGAAGTCCATGGAGACAAGCCGTGATCGCACGCATCGTCCTGCTGAAGCTCAAGCCCGAGTTCGGTGGCGCCGAGGCCCTGAAGGAGATCGTCGCCGAGAGCCAGGCATCGCTGTCCAGCCTGCCGGGCGTGGTCTCGGCCGAGGTGGGCTGGCCGGCGGATGCCAGGGCGGCCTCCGACTGGGACCTGACCTTCCTGCTGCGCTTCGAGACGATCGCCGACGTGGAGCCCTACCGGCATCATCCCGATCACCGCGCCTTCGTGGACGGTTATCTGAAGCCGAAGCTCTCCGCGATCAAGGCCTGGAACTTCGTGCTGAGATCCTGAGCCAGCCCGCGAGGAGGAGCAGCAGGAGCACCGGGATCGCAGCCGGGCTCGAGCCGCCACAGCTGCAGCCGGTGACGGGATCCTGGACGGCCCGGCAGCGGCCGGTGGGGCCGCAGGTGAAGCCGGCCGGGCAGTCGGTGTCGAGATAGCAGTCGGCCACGCAGCAGCCGTCCCGGCAGTAGCGACCCGCCGGGCATTCGGAGTCGAAGCGGCAGGGCGTGCAGTTGGGGCTGTCCGTCGCGCTCCCGCCGTCGTCGCCGGCCGCGTCTCCCGATCCGCCGTCCTCTCCTGCGTCGTCCACGCCCGCATCCTGATCGGGCGGCACGCAGCGCCCGCGCGGGCTGCAGAGCAAGGGCGCCGGGCAGTCTGCGTGGCTCGTGCAGTCCGACACGCAGTGGCTGCCGTCGCAGTACGATCCGGCCGGGCACTCGGCGTCCGACCTGCACGAGATCGGGGTGCTGCCCCCGCCGTCGCTGCCCGTATCGGCGGCCGCCCCGTCGCCGTCGGCAGCGCCGTCGGCGTCGAGCCCGGATCCGTCCTCGCCGTCAGGAGGGCCTGCATCGGGCGGCTCGCCATCGCCCGCGTCGGGCAAGCCGCCGTCGGCGCCAGCATCGCCGGCGTCGCTGCCCCCGTCCTCGGCGGCCTGCAGGCAGTCGGCGCCCCGGATGTCGGTGAAGTGGACGATGGGCGAGTCGCGCGGCGGGTTGCTGCTGTGCGCGCCCACGATGAGCCCCTCGCAGAGCCCGGGCCGGAAGGCCGCGGCGTTCAAGTAGCTGTTCGAGTCCGCCTGCCACTCGCCGGAGCCGAAGCCGGGAATGGAGACGTCGCGGAAGTCGGCCGCGGTGAAGCTGCCGCCGCTGTCGACGAACTCGATCACCGTGCCGACGACGGATCCGGACGGTGCGCGGGCGCGGCCCACGAGCAGCGCCCGGCTCCCATCGGTGTTGAAGGCGACTCCGGCCATGTTGTAGGCCCCGATACCGGCGTCCGTCCAGACGCCGTCGTACTTGTAGGCCTTGTTGTTGAAGGACACGACCAGGCCGTAGCCGTCGATCGGGTGCGTGTCCACGCTGTAGGCGTTCGAGCCCCGGTAGCCGGTCGCCAGCAGGCGGGTCTCGCTCGGCGCCTGGAGCCGGTAGGCGATCACCTCGGCGTCGTTCTCTCCGATCGTGATCAGGGCCTGCTGGCCGTCCGGCTGCCAGGCGGCGTCGGTGGGCCCCCAGGCGTTGGTGGCCGCGTCGATGGATAGGGAGTGGACCTCGCCGACCTCGTCGTAGGTGTAGGCGTAGGCGTACAGGATGCCGCCCGCGCTGGAGAGCTGGGTCCAGCCGATCACCAGCGCCCAGCTGCCGTCCGGCGCGAAGCTCACCGCCCGCAGGCTGACGCCGGCCTTGTCGCAGTCGGCCAGGTGCTCGACCGTGCCCGCGGCGTGGTCGTAGCGGTAGAGCTGCCCCTCGTCGTCGAGGCCGTTCGCGGCGATGAGCGCGTGCTCGCCGTCGGGGTGGAAGCTCAGCTCGACGAGGCTGACCCGGTCCAGATCCTCCAAAACCGAGACGCTCCAGTCGCTGGCGTCGACCGAGAGCACCGCCCCGCCGCTCTCGAGCACCAGGGCGTATTCTCCGTCCGGGTGCCAGGCCACGTCTACCAGGCGACCGGTGGTGAGCATCTGCTCGACTTTCTCGTAGTCGTAGTAGGCCTGGGCGGGCTGGAGCCAGAGCGCCAGGACGAGGATTGGCAAGACGCGGTGCATTGCGACCTCCCTGCGGGCTCGAGTACTAGACCTGAAACAAGCGCGTTGCGCTTGTTTCAGGCCTATTTATATCTCAGGGGGCTTTCGCAAAGCCCCCTCGCTGCTGGAAGTCAATTC
>JAFGRB010000366.1 GCA_016935365.1 Deltaproteobacteria bacterium | reverse complement strand
CAACGGCCGGCGCTGACAGGCGCCGGCCGCCAAGAGGGGGTGGAACCACTTGAATTCACTTCAAGTGGCGGGGGAGGGAAGGTCCCTTCCCCGCCGAGCAAAGTCGCGAAGCGACTCTTTGCGAGGTCAACAATCGTCGAACGCGTCAAAACGCGAGCTTGACATGCTCCGCCTCGGCGTGCGCTTCTCTTTGAGGTCATGGGAACGCGCCAGGAGATCGGGCTCTTCGTGCTCGCCAGCCTGCTGCTGCTGGCTGCGGCGCTGAGCAGGGCGGGCGGCGGGCGGGCAGAGCCGGAGCGCGGCTGCCAGCGCTGGGCCAGGGTCGCGGCTCTGGGAGAGCGGCCGGTGCTCGTCTGCCTGGACCGGCGAGCCGCGATTCTCCAGAGCTGCGGCGAGCTGCCGGGCTCGGGCTGGCCGCTCGAGCTCGAGATCGAGCGCGATGAAGCCGGCGGGTGCAGGCTTGCGAGCCGGCCCATGGCGGCCGATGCCCGTTTGCTGGTCGGCTTGCGGATCGACCTGAACACGGCCGCAGCGGGCGAGCTCGAGCTCGTACCGGGCATCGGGCCCGTTCTCGCCGAGCGCATCGCAGGGCTCCGCGAGCAGCGCGGGCGATTCGAGCGCGTGGACGAGCTCACCGAGGTTCGCGGAATCGGCCCGCGTATCCTGGAGAGGATCGGACCCTACCTCTGCACGGGCAGGTAGGACCGGAAGATGGAAGACCTTCAGGCCTTCGTCGAGCCGACCGAAGTGATCGACAGCCATCACCCGCGCATCCGCGAGCTGGCAGCCGAGGCGTGCGCGGGTGCGGACGGTCAGGCCGAGCGGGCACGGCGGCTTTTCGAGCGGGTCCGGGACGGGATCCGCTACACGGTCAACGCCCCTTTCCACCTGCGAGAGCACTACAGGGCCTCGGCGGTGCTGGCGCGCGGTTACGGCTACTGCGTGCAGAAGGCGGTCGTCCTGGCCGCAGCGGCCCGCGCGAGCGGCATTCCGGCCCGACTGGCCTTTGCCGACATCATCAACCACCGCGCGCCCGCAGCGCTGGTCGAGCGGATGGGCAGCCGCGTGTTCACCTACCACTCCTATACCGAGCTCTTGCTGGCGGGGCGCTGGCTGCAGGTCACGCCGGCCTTCGATAGGGCGCTGTGCGCCGAGCGCGGATTTCCGCTGGTCGTCTTCGACGGACACGACGATGCCATCTTCCCGGCTCTCGACGAGGCCGGGCAGCCCTTTGTCGAGTACGTGATCCGCCGCGGCAGCTTCGCTGACCTGCCCTTCGAGGAGATCCTGGCCGGCTGGATCGCGGCCTATGGATCCGAGCGGGTCGAGGAGTGGAGTCGGGCTGCCGGACTGGGGGGCTGATCGCTGATCGCTGCGTTGACAGGCCGGTGCATCGGTGCTAAGCCTTGCCCGAAAGCGAGGAGAACCTGCATGCTGGTCGGTATCATGGCGGACTCCCACGACAACCTGCCCGCCATCGAGCGGATGGTCGAGTTCTTCAACGACAAGAAGGTGGGCTTCGCTATCCACGCGGGTGACTTCGTGGCGCCGTTCGCGCTCGAGCCCCTCAAGGAGCTGCGCTGCCCCTGGATCGGGGTCTTCGGCAACAACGACGGGGAGCAGGCGGGGCTGACCCGGTCCTCCCAGGGCCGGATCCAGCCCGGACCTTACGAGCTGAACCTGGACGGAAAGAAGGTGATGGTGATCCACGATCTGGCCTCCTTTCCCCAGAGCGAGCTCGAATCCAGGCAGGCCGAGATCGTGGTCCATGGCCACACCCACGAGCCCGCGATCGAGAAGAAGGGCGAGACCCTGTTCGTCAATCCGGGCGAGCTGGGCGGCTGGCTGGGAAAGCGACACACCGTGGCGCTGCTCGATACCAAGACGCTCGAGGCGACGGTCGAGGAGATCTGAAGCCTCCGGGCGCACTCAGCGCAGGAGCGTGGCGTAGGCGTGGAAAAGCTCGCCTGTCAAGCGGGGCTCGTGGCCGTTCGCGCCGAGGCGCAGGTGATGGTTGAGGACCTTCCTGGAGCCGGGATCCCGCCTGAGGCTGGGCTGGAAGAGGTTCATCTTGTAGCGCAGCACGCCGCGTCGAACATGGTGGATGACGCTGACCGTACCGTCCGCATCCACTTTCTCCACGATGCCCACGTGGGTGAGCGGATCGTTGGCCCGGCCGTCGCGATTGCGGTCGTGGGTGTTGTCGAAGAAGACGAGATCGCCGATGGCGGGAACCTTGTTGCGATGGATGGCCCCCAGCGCCTCGGCGCTACGGTAGATGAGCGCTACACCGCTCTCTCCCTGTCTGCCCGGGAGGAGGAAGTCGCGGGGCCTCAGGCCGCTGTGGTCCAGCACGGACAGGACGAAGCCGGCGCAGTCATGGCTATAGTGCCGGTCCTGGTAATCGAAGCGCGGTCGAGCCAACAGGCTGCGGGCATGGCGGGCGACGGCAAGCTGTCCCTCGATGGCCCCAACGGGACAGGCAGGCGCATGGGGTGCAGAGACCGGCCCAGGAAGGCTGCGCTTCCAGGACTCGCAGCGGTTGAGAACCGGGTGGCGAAAGTCGCGCACACAGCGACAGGCCACCGACGCGGATCGGGGCTCGATATCGGGCATATCGAATACGGGGGCCTGTCCGAAAGCGATCGAGCGCAAGGCCACGTGCTGGAATGGGCTGGCTGCGATCCCCCGGGCCTGGAATCCGCTGCAGGCGGCCAGGACGGCCAGCAGACAGGACGAGGCGGCTGGGATCAGCGAGCGGAGCATGGGAACCTCCACCTGGGTAGGTCTTAGTAGTATTTTGTCCTACATTTGGTGACATGTCAACAAAACGTCCAGTATTTCGAATGAGTGGAGCCTGGATGCTGGCCGCGATCGCGCTCTCGTCCTGTGGAGCGCCCTGGGAGCGGGTCAAGGACTCCGAGGACGTGGACGAGTTGAGGCGCTTCATCCAGGAGCACCCCCGAGATCCCTCCACGGTCGAGGCGCGCAATCGGGTGGCGCTGCTGGAGTACCGCGCTGCTGTCGCATCGGGATCCAGGTACGCTTTCAACATCTTCCTGGAGAGGTATCCGGACAGCCCGTACAGCCTGCGGATCAAGCGCCGGGTCGACGAGCTGGACTTCGAGCAGGCTGTGAAGGCCGGCTCGTCGCACTCGCTCGGGCTGTATCTTCGCCAGCATCCCAGGGGACGACACGTGGTCGAGGTCCAGCGCCGGCTCGATGAGCAGAACTGCGCCGCGATGTCCAGGCAGGACGATCCGCGTCGGATCCGGAGCTTCCTGTCCGCCCACCCCGAGACCGGCTGCAAGGCGGAGCTGGAGCAGCGGATCAAGCGCCTGCATTTCGAGCGTGTCAGGCAGTCCGGTGACGTGGCGGAGGCATGGGACTTCATCCGGGCTCATCCGGGCGATCCGCTCGTGCGGGAGGTGGAGCAGCTCTTGCTCGGCAGGCAGGTGGCGGCCTTGCGAGATGGAGCTCGATTCGAGCAGGCCGAGTCTCTGATTCGCGAGCGCGCTCCGGCAGGGGAGCTGGCCAGCATGATAGACTCGGTGCGCAGCGCCCAGCAGGCCTGGCAGCGGGCCGGTTTCGAGCCGGTCGGCACCGAGAGCAAGCCGGTGCGCGATCTGTACGCGCGCTTGGCCCGAGCCACCCGCACGCTCCGCGCGACCGTCTCGGACGTCCCTGCAAGCGCGGAGCTGCCTGGCGATCCGCGGGAACGCTGGCTGCTGGCCGACAAGCTGATGCTGGCGCCGGACGAGCAGAGCGCCGATCTGCTGCTTCTGCTCTGCGGTGATGCCTTCGTCGAGGTCAGGCACAGGGCCCACCGGGCTCTGGATCGGGTGATCGATTCCATCGGGCCCGTGCGGGCTGGCAACTGGTTGGGCGAGAAGCGGGCCCGGCTGGCCGGCACCGCCAGGGCGGATGTCTTGCTGCTGCGGCTGGCACTCGTGCTGGAGCTCGCCGGGGATGCGGCCATGGCCCTGCACCAGATCGAGCGCCTGCTGACCGAGGCAGAGGTCCCCGACGTGTTCGCGATGTTCTTGGCCTTCGAGCTGCGGCGGAAGCTCGCCCAGCAGCGTGAGGCCGCCTCCATGGCGCGCCGGTTCAGCGAAGCCGCCGTGGGTTTCGCCGACAGACGGATCGAGGCCTGGGAGAGCCTGAAGGACTCGCAGCAGGGCTGGCTCACCTTCCGGCAGCTCTTCGGGCTGCTCTCGCTTTGGCAGGCCTTGCTGGATGTCTTCCAGCGGGAGGAGCTGTCCGCCTGCAAGGACTCGCTCGGCGACTGGCTGGAGCTATCGCGAAAGAACCACCGTCGTGTTCGTCGGTGGTTCGAGGACGAGGAGCTGCGCTGGTCTTTGAACCACGAGGGATATGCTCGCTGCGCCGAGCCGGAGCGCGGTCGGGCGCAGGCGGGAGCGGCAGAGCGAGAGCGCATCTCCGCGCTGGTCTTGCTGGCCCTGACGGCTTCCGAGCGGGCTGCCCCCACGCTTCGCTGGACCGTCTGCTGTCACGCCAGCCAGGACCTCCGGGCCATCGCCGCCTCCCTCGGCGTGATGATCGATACGCTGCGCGCTCTCGAGCCCATGCCGCATCTCGCAGCGTTGTGAGCACTCGGAGCGTGGCCGGCCAGACCCGGACAGGACGCGCATGAAGCGCTATCTGCTCAGCTCGCCACCTGCCGATCTCCAGGTCGACTACGAGAAGGACCTGAACGCGAGCCAGCTCGAGGCGGTCAGGGCCGGGCCGGGCCCGGTGCTCATCATCGCCGGAGCGGGGACGGGCAAGACGCGGACATTGACCTATCGGGTCGCCTACTTGATCGAGCAAGGGCTCGCAGCGGACTCGATCGCCCTGTGTACCTTCACCAACAAGGCCGCCCGGGAGATGCTGCGCCGGGTCGAGCACCTCGTCCAGGAGGAGGCGAGGCGGGTCTGGGGGGGGACTTTCCACCACCTGGCCAACCGCCTGCTCCGGATCCACGCGCAGGAGGCCGGCTTCCCCGACGGCTACACGATCCTGGATCAGGAGGACGCCCGCGATCTGCTCGACGATTGCATCGCGGCGAGAGGTGAAAGAGACGAACGGATCTTCATGAGCTCAGGGGCCCTGAACGCCTTGCTCGGGCTGGCCGCCAACACCGGAAGGCCGCTCGAGGAGCTGGTACCGAGCTGCGCGCCAGAGCTGGTATCCAGGCTCGAAGAGATCCTCGAGCTGGCCGAGGACTACCGGCAACGCAAGCAGAAGATGGCCCTGATGGACTTCGACGACCTGCTCACACGCTTGTATGCCCTGCTCGCCGCCGGCGGCGAGCTGGCCGAGCGCATTGCCGGGCGTTTCCAGCACGTGCTGGTCGACGAGTACCAGGACATATCCCGCATCCAGGCCGAGATCGTCGACCTGCTGGCTGCGGCGCATGGCAACTTGACCGTGGTCGGTGACGACGCCCAGTCCATCTACTCCTTCCGGGGGGCCGATCCGGACATCACCTTGACCTTCGAGCAACGCTGGCCGGGTGCGCGCCTGGTGAAGCTGGAGGACAACTACAGGTCGAGCCCGGAGATTCTGGCGCTGGCCAACCGGTCCATCGCCTTCAACCTGCGCCAGATCCCGAAGGCGCTGCGGGCGACGAGACCGGCCGGCGAGATGCCGGCGAGGATCGTCGTACGCGACGCCGGGATGCAGGCCGAGCTGGTATGCCAGCGCATCGCAGAGCTGTTCGACGAGGGCACGCCGCTCGCGGAGATGGCGGTGCTCTACCGATCTCACCACGACAGCATGGAGCTGCAGGTGGAGCTGACGCGGCGGAAGATCCCGTTCTCGGTGCGCAGCGGCCTGCGGTTCTTCGAGCAGGCCCACATCAAGGACGTGCTGGCGCACCTTCGACTGGTGGAGAACCCGAAGGACGCGCTGAGCTGGCTTCGGGTGCTCAAGCTGCAGGCGGGCATCGGGCGCCGAAGCGCAGCTCGCATCTGGGAGGTGCTCGAGGGGGATATCGATCCCTTGCAAGCGGCTCTGTCGGATGCGCCGTCCTCGGTTGTTCACCGGCGGGCGAGGCAGTCGTGGAACAGATTGAGGGAGCTGCTCGTCTTGCTCGATGCAGACGAGATCCGATCGCAACCCGGCCAGGCCATCCAGGCCGTGCTGGAGCACGGCTACGCCGATCACCTGGCGGACCTCTACCCCAACTCGAAAAACCGCCTGGAGGATCTGGTCTCGCTCGCCGCGTATGCGGAGCGCTTCGAGGACAGGGTCTCGTTCCTGTCGGAGCTCAACCTGCTGGCCAGCTTCGCGGCCGAGGAGGTCCTGGACCCAGGCCGGCCCGAAGATCGGCTCGTGCTCAGCACAGTGCACCAGGCCAAGGGTCTCGAGTGGGATGCGGTCTTCGTCATCGGCCTGAACGAGGGGCGATTCCCGCACTACCGAGCCCAGGCCGAGCCCGGCGGTCTGGACGAGGAGCGCAGGCTGTTCTACGTGGCGGTCACGCGCGCCCGCAGGCTGCTGCACCTGCTGAGCTGCCAGATCGAGGATCGGCCTGGCCGGCGTCAGCTGATCAGCAAAGCGAGCCGTTTTCTCGTCGAGCTGCCCGATCGGGTCACCGAGATCTGGCGTGTGGAGAGGGGTGGCTAGCGACGCCGGTGCAGCAGCGAGATGCTGCCCACGGTCCACACGTCCCCGCTCTCCATGCCCCACACACCGTTCAGCTGTCTCGGGGTGTTGCCAATCTCTCGGACGAAGCGCGCGCCGTCCCGATGAAGGATGACACCTTCCTCGTCGTCGCCCCGGCCCACGACCCAGATGTCGTCGTCGGACAGCCCCCAGACGCCGAACAAGCCGCCCTGGTCCATGCCTGAGACGGAGTGGTCGGCGAAGCCGGATCCGTCCCAGTGAAGAATGGTACCCAGCATACCCACCATCCAGACGCTCTCAGGACCCGTCCCCCAGACACCGAAGAGGTGGTTTGTCGTGCTGCTGGGCACAGGCTGCCAGCTGAAGCCGTCCCAGTGGAGGACCGCACCATCCATGCCCACAACCCAGACATCGGATTCCGAGCATCCCCAGACACCTGTCAGGAAGTCGGAATGCTCGTTCTCGACGGTGGAGACTGCGGAGCCGTCCCAGTGGAGGATCGTGCCGTTCCCGCCCACCATCCAGATATCGTCGACCGCACTGCCCCAGAGATCGGTCAAGCCCTCGTACGTTCCGCTGTCGACGGCCGACCAGGCATCTCCATCCCAGTGCAAGACCAGGCCGTTGTATCCCACCGCCCAGACGTCTTCGGATGCCGTACCCCAGACGCTCTGCAAGCTGCAGGCATCGTCTTCGAGCGAGAGCCTGGACCAGCCTTCTCGATCTCGATGGAGGATCAGACCGGGCTCTCCCACTGCCCAGACGTCGTCCTCGGCCGATCCCCAGACCCCGTACAGGCAGGCATAGGGCTCGTCTCCAAACAAGGTGACCCACTGCCTGGACCATCCGGTCCCGGAACGGAAGTAGGCCAGGCCGAGATCGCCCACGGCCCAGATCGCGTCGAGATCGGAACCCCAGATCGCATGCAGGGAGAGGGGAGAGGTATCGACCTCCTGCGACCAGCTCTCGTCGAGGAGGTGCAGGATCCTGGAGCTCTGAGAGCACGCCCAGGCCTCCTGTCCGGCGCCCCAGAAATCGCTCAGCATGAGAGAGGGATCGCTGAGCTGGACCTCCCACCGGGCACCATCCCAGTGGAGGATATCGCCTTCGAAGCTCCCTACCCAGAGGTTCTCTGGCGAAAGGCCCCAGATACTCGTCAAGGCGTGTTCCGTTCCGCTGTCGATGTCCGACCATGTGCTTCCATCCCAGTGGCGGATCGTACCGGCGATGCCCACGGCCCAGACGTCCTCGTCGGATGCGCCCCAGATCGCCGCCAGGCGCGTCGCGGTGCTGTCGACTTCTGACCAGGAGTCCCCTTGCCAGCCGAGGACCGTGCCAGAGTTGCCCAATGGGTCGAAGCCCGTGGCCCAGGCCCGATCCGCGCTCGCCGCCCACACCCCTGTCAGCGTGTAAGCGGTCGTGCTATCGACCGGAGACCAGACCGTGCCGTCCCAATGCAGGATCGTGCCCTGAGCTCCAACTGCCCATGCGTCGTCTGTCGCCAGGCTCCAGATGTCGAGCAAGAAGTTCTCCGTACCGCTGGGGGAGCCCAGCCAGTGCTCTCCATCCCAGTGAAGGATCGTGCCCTCGGCTCCGACCGCCCACACATCGTCTGCCGCATTGCCGCTCAGAGAAGCCAGCGTCGAGCCCTGGGGAAGGGGATCCTCCCAGCACCAGGCATCCTGGCTGCAGACTGCAGGTTGCGCCGGGGGCGTATTGCTGTCGACACCCGCGTCTGGAACCTCTGCGCTGCCCGAAGAACAGGCCGCGGCCGCACAGACGATCAGGAGCGCAGACAGCACTCCGATTGGATGGTCTTGCATGGAGCCAGTCCTCCTCTCGGCTGCAGGAATCGCTAACGACTATACCCGCTCGAGCCGCCCACTGGGAAGGGGCGGAGCCTCCTCCGATTGGACTATTTGAACGCCTTGAACCCGTCTCCTTTCTGAGCTAGCCTGTCTTCTCGTGGAGACATGCCTCAAGTCCTTGCTGCTCGTCTGCTCGGTCGGCTTGTCGTTGGGCGCCTGCAAGACGAGCACGAGCCAGGGGCCGACGATCGAGCATTGCAGGCAGGCCTATCAGCGCGGTGACGTGCTGGAAGCCTACACGGTCCTGAAGAGTCTGGACCTCGAGAACCAGCCCAAGCCTGCGGACTATCACCTGCTTATCGATGACGTGACCGAGGCGGTGGAGTACCTGATCGAGCAGTGGCTCCACAGTGGCGACCAGCTTCTCGCGGAGGGCGACCTGAGAGGAGCGCTTCGCTACTACCGGGACATCAGCCAGAGGCTGAAGGACGATGATCCGCTCGGGCTCAAGGCCGCAGAGAAAGCCGGCCAGGTCGAGGCGCAGATAGCTTCAGTGGAGAGACAGATCGAGCAGACCGCCCAGGCGGCATCGACGGCTTTCCTGGCCGGTGACTACGAGGAGGCGCGGCTCAAGCTGCTCCAGGTGAGAGAGCAGGTGAGGGAGCACGGCCTGGATTACAATCTCGACTCCGAGCGGCTGCTGGCCGAGTGCGATCGGCGTCTGCCATCCCAGGAGATCGAGCTGTCCCAGCCGGCCGCGCCTGGAGAGATCGCTCCCGAGGTGGCCGAGACGGCGCCGGTGAGGAGATCGAGGCTCCGGCATCCGCCGCGGAGGCGCCGGGTCAGGCCGGATGTCAAACCGGCCGAGACCAAGCCGAGCGAGGTGGATGCGCTCTTCACCCGGGCGGGACGTCTGCAGGCGCGAGGCGATATCCTGGGCGCCGTGACCACGCTCAGGAAGATCCTCGCCATCCAGCCTTCCCACTCGGGGGCCAAGGCGGCCATGCGGGCGCTCAAGCCGGAGCGAGAAGCACTCGTCGCGCGTTGGATGAAGAAGGCTTCGGAGCACTTCGCCCGCGAGGAGCTCGACAAGGCTGCTCCGTTCTGGCGCAAGGTGCTCAAGATCGATCCGGACAACCTCCGCGCCAAGGAGGGCCTGCAGATGTTCAGACACCTCGAGGAGATCAAGAGCAAGCAGGAGCAGTCCGGAGGTAGCGACTAGACCCCATCGGCCTCGCTGCAGCGGATCGGCAGGTGGACGAAGAAGACGGTCCCCTCCGCGGGCCGCGACCAGAAGTCCATCTCGCCTCCATGGCGCCGCACCGTCCGCTCGGCCAGCGCGAGGTTCATGCCGGCTCCCTTGCGCAGCCCCTTGGTGGAAAAGAAAGGCGTGAAGACGCGCGCCTGAATGTGCTCAGGGATACCCCGGCCGTCATCTCTGACCATGATCACGACCCGACCTTGCTCATCCCGGTTCGTGCTCAGCTCGATCGTGCCCTTGTCCTGCTCGAGTGCCTCACGCGCATTGTCGAGCAGCGTCGTGAAGACGCGTGCCAGCTCGCCGGGATTGGCCATCAGAGGTGGCAGGTCTTCCGACAGGTTCAGCCGCAGTTTGACATCTTGCCCGGTGCGCAGACCCTTGGCGGCTTCCATCAGCAGGCCGTTGATGTCGACCGGCTCCGTGGCGGCGCTCTCCTCGCGGCAGTATCGCAGCAGCGATTCCAGGGACTCACGGCCCGATCGGGCCTCCTGCTCGATGAAGGACAGGTAGTTCTTCAGCTGGCCGGCCACGCCTTGCTGGCGCAACGCGAGCTCGGCGAAGCCCACCACGCCGGCCAGAGGCTGCTGGATCTCCCGGGCCACACCCTCGGCAAAACGCTTGAGCGCCTCGGTTCGCTCCTGACGTGAGCGGCTGCGGAACTCCTGCTCGAGCGATCGCTCCCTGTGGTGGAAGGCCAGGTCCGCCTCGAGCAGAGAGTCGACGATCGCCATCAGCTCCTCGGGCCGTTCGAGCCTGGGCCTGGAGCTGCGTTCGCCGCGGGCCATGCCTTTGGCCAGCTCCTGGACCTGACCGAATGCTCGTCGAAGGACGTGCAAGGCCAGCAGGACCACGATGGCGGCGGCCAGCGAGATCAGGAGTAGGGCTGCACCGCCACGGAGCAGCAGCGTGCCGGGGCCGCCGTCGCCGAGCAGCGTCCACAGACCCACGGCCAGACCTGCGACGCAGGCCACTGCCGGGCCGATCATTCCGATCGAGAGCACGAGCTTGCGTAGCGACTGGAACATCACGGGTCGCGAACCATCAGGGAGGGGCGCATCTGAGTTAAGCTTAGGTGGCCTTGTCTCGGGCTGTCAAGAAAGCGCCGATCTCATCGTTGCGACAAGGGTCATGATACCGGGCCGTTCCGGGTTGCAGTGCGGATTGTCTTGACCGCGCCAACGCCGATCGCTAACCTGCCGGTCCATGATCCAGGCATACGAGGCCACACCCGAGCCCAGCATTTTGCTGGCCTACGGACGGAGCGAGTTTTTCGATTTACTGGCCATCGTCCTGGAAGGCTTCGGCTACCGGCCACTCGCATGTGCAGGCCTGGAGCAGGCCGAGAAGCACATGCAGGAGGGGAGGCCAGCTGCGGCCATCGTGGACTGGACCTTGGAGGAGTCGAAAGCCATCTGCGAGATGCTTCAGCAGCCCGAGTCCTGCCCGGTCTTGGTCGTCTTTCCGGACGGCATCTCCGATCTGGACGAGCTGGGCCAGCAGAGCGGAGCGCAGGCATGGGAACGGGCGAGCGAGGGACCGGAGCGCATGCTGGAGATCCTGCGCCGGATCACCGCCTGAGCTCCAGCCGGGACTACCGGCGATCCAGGAAATCGGGTGTCTGGCGCTCGATCAGGTCGGATGCGATCTCGTAGCACTTGAAGGCCATGACCTTGCGGGTCGCCTCGTCGATGGCTCTGCCTCCTGGCTCGTGCTTGCTGACGAGTCTCGCAAGGAAGAACTGCTTGGTGAATAACCGGCGCATGAGCTGGCGTAGCCTGGCCAGCTCGACCTCTCGGATGCCGACGACCCTGTAAGGTGTGACGGCCTGGGTGGCCGAGAATCCCTTTGGCTGCACCCGCTGCATCTCCCGGGACAGGATGATGTGCTCGACGTCCATGGCGGTGAATCGATCAAGGATGATCTCACCGTGGCCCGTGTCCTGCTGGAGCCTGGAAGCGAGGTTGACCGCAGGCCCGCAGACCGTGTAGTCCATGTGCTCTTCGGTGCCGATGTTGCCGACGATCAGCCTTCCGGTGGCCACTGAGAAGCCGAAGCTGCACGGGTCGACGCGCAGTGGAATGGCGTGCTCGGCGGCCGCGCGGATGGTTTCCTTCATCACCGACACGGCGGCGCTCATGGCCACCGCGGCCAGGGTGGCCCGCTCGGAATGCCCGGTCTCCTTCGTCTCGAACGCCTCGAAGAAGGCCATGATGGCGTCGCCCATGGTCTTGTCCACGACTCCGGAAAAGTGGTGCACGAGCTGGAAGAAGAGATCGAAGTACGTGTTGAGGATGTGAACCACGTCCGAGGGCGGCATGCGGTTGGACATGGCCGTGAAATCGCGCATGTCACCAAAGAGGACCGATATCTGCTTGAGCTGGCCGCCGGGTTGGACCAGCGTCTCGTCGTGAGAGAGGCGCTCTGCGATGAACTTGTCCACGTATCGGAAGAAGAGCTGCGTCCGGGCAGCCATGGTGTTGAAGGACTCGGCCAGATCGCCGATCTCGTCCTTGGATCGCAGTTCGAGGCGAGTCGAGAAGTCGCCGGCTGAGATCTTTCGAGTGCCCTCGATGACCCGGGCCAGCGGTCGTAGCGTACGTCTCAGAGTCAAGAAGCTCAGCAGGATGACCGTCATGGCAATCAGGGCCGTGATGAGCAGCACCCTCGAAGTGGCACCCGCGACGGCCTTGGTCAAGACCTCTCCGCTGAGCTGGACGATCACACAACCGACCGGGGTGTCGCTGAAAGACGAGCGCTGCATGAACACGAATCGATTTCGCCCCGTGTCGTGGTGAAAACCCATGCATTTGCTCTGGCCGATCGGGACGTGAGGATCGAAAAACTCCGTACCGATCCGGCTCGGCTCGCTGTCGGCCACGACCTTGTTGTCCACGTTGATGACCGACAAGGAGACGATGTCCGGGTCCTCACGCGCCTTGTTGACGACAGCTTGCAGCTTGGCGTCGTCCCTGGCGAGCAGCAGAGAGCTGGCGGAGTAAGCCATCTGGCTCACCATGGCATCGCCGCGCTTGTGTAGCTGGTCCTCCACTTCCTGGTGGAGGAGATCGGCAAAAAACCAAAACAGCAGACCCGATGTGGCCAGGACCGTGAAGAGAATGAGAAGAGAGTACTTGATGGAGATGGAGATGCGTGACATCTGGCCAGCCTGTGCGGCTCACAGGAGCACGAAGCCCGCGCGGTGTCAAGACTGGCATTCTTGCTGCTTGCCCCGGGCGGGTGCGAGTGTTAACCTCGGACCGTCTGCGGAGAGGTGCCCATGATCATGCCCCTGGAGATGACCGGCCGCTTGCTCAACCGAGGATTCAGGCTTCTGCCGACCAATCTCGTCTCGCGGGTCTGGGGACGATTCTCGCGTACGGGCGCATCGAGACACCTCATCGGTCCATATGCGCGCGCGTTCGGTGTGACCGTCTCGGAGGCCGAGATGGCGCCGAGCGGCTATCCGACGCTGAACGCCTTCTTCACCCGCAGATTGAAGCCGGGGGTTCGGCCGGTGGATCGAGATCCGCGGATCCTGGTCAGCCCCGTGGACGGCAAGGTGCACGCCTGTGGAGAGTGCGATCACGACCGACTCCTGCAGGTCAAGGGCTGCGAGTACACCCTGTTCAACCTCTTGCGCGATGGGCCCATGGCCCGTCGCTTCATCGGCGGCGGCTACGCCACCTTGTACTTGAGCCCTAGCGACTACCACAGGGTGCATGCGCCGTTGGACATGGAGGTCACGGGCATCGGATACATGCCGGGCGTCCTGCTGCCCGTCAACCCGCCCAGCATTCGCTGGAATGCCCAGCTCTACACGCACAACGAGCGGGTCGTGGTCTACGCCGATAGCCCGGCGGGCAAGATGGCCGTGGTGCTGGTGGGCGCCCACTGCGTCGGCTACATCGCACTGAGCTTCCACGAGTTCGTGTCCAACCGACCAGGTGTCGGCCCGACCCGCCTGCATTTCGAGCGGAGCGTTTCCTTGGCCAAGGGGGACGAGGTCGGGGTGTTCGAGATGGGCTCGACCGTCGTGCTGCTCTTCGAGCGAGATCGCGTCGATCTGTCCCTGCCCGAGATGGACAGGCCGATCCGGCTCGGCCAGCGGATCGGTGCGCTGAGGGCAGGCCTACGAAATTCTGACGACGCAACAGATCTCTGATTGCGGGCACACCTGAACCAGCCAGGAAAGCTACAAAATAACAATCACTTGTCTCGGATCGCATCTGGCACAACCCTTGCTCCAGTCCTGGCTCGTGAAGGTCATCCTGCACCTGACGCTGGCCTGCAACCTGCGCTGCCGCTACTGCTATGCGCCCAGGCAGTCCCACGAGCGCATGAGCCTCGAGACGGGCCGCAAGGCGATCGACCTGGTGGCCGGGCTCGGAGACGGTTCCTTCTGCGTGTCGTTCTTCGGGGGGGAGCCCTTGTTGATGTTCGACGAGATCGTTCAGCTGGTCGATTTCGCCGAGAGACGCGGCGCCGAGCTGGGCAAGAAAGCCTGCTTTCGCCTCTCGACCAACGGCACGCTGTTCACCGAGGAGCGCCTGCGTTTCTGTCGCCAGCACGCGGTCTACTTCGCGGTGTCTCTGGACGGTGACCGAGAGGCCCACGATGCCCAGCGCATCTTTCCGGATGGGCGGGGCAGCTTCGACGAGCTGGATGCAAAGCTGGCGATGATGCTCGAGTACAACCCCTACGCGGTGGTGACCAGCGTGGTCACGCCGCCCACGGTCGATAGGCTCCGGGACTCGATCGAGTACATGTGGGAGAAGGGCTTGCGCTACTTCGCCCACCAGCCGGATTACACGCACCCGGACTGGACCCCGCAGCTGCTGCAGCGGCTCGAGCGCAGCTACCGGCAGCTGGCGGAATTCTACCTGGAGAAAGCCCGCTCCGGAGAGTACTTCCATTTCAGTCTCTTCGACGACAAGCTCGCAAGCCACGCCGATAGCCCGGTGCAGCTCGGCCAGACATGCGATTTCGGAGCCCGCAAGGTATCGGTGGCACCCGATGGGCGGATCTTCCCCTGCGTGCAGTTCGTCTCGGACAAGCCGGACGCCGAAGACTACTGCATCGGCCACGTGGATAGCGGGTTCACGAGCCGGCGAGAGGCGCTCATCCAGCGCAACCTCCGCCCGCGCGAGCAGTGCGAGGGCTGCGCCCTGCTGGGCCGGTGTGCGAACTTCTGCGGCTGCATGAACTGGCAGACCACGGGCGACATCACGACCGTGCCGGGCATCCTCTGCGCCCACGAGCGCATGCTGATCCCCATCGTCGACGAGCTGGGCAACGAGATGTGGAACGAGCGCAATCGACACTTCCTGCAGAAGCACTACCGAGAATTCGAGATGCGCTTCGAATACAGGGTGGATTGAGGATCCCGAGAGGAGAGCGAGCATGAGTACGGACAGATTCCAGGTGACGCCTGTGAAGCAATACACAGGCGCGAAATACCCATCCGCGAGCTGCCGCTCGATGCCGGCTCAAGCCGAGGAAGGGGAGGAAGCGCGGCGAGCCGATCCGCTGACCGTGCTTCTGGCCTTGCTTCTGTGCGCCCTGCTCGCGCTGAGCATGCTGGCGTGTGCGGACTACAGGAGCAACTACTGCACCGTCGACAACCGCGGGCAGGAGATTTGCGGTGGGTCGCCGGGCCCGGACGGCGACTGCTTGCCCGGGAGCGTGCGCTGCGAGGGCTCGACCGTCCTGTTCTGCGATCCGGACGGCGAGAGCTGGACCGGCTTCGACTGCGATGCATACTGCCGGGAAACCCTCGGCCCGGAGGCTTACTCGCTCGGCTGCTCCGCAGACGCCGAGGATCCTTGCCAGTGCCGTTACGACATCATCATCGGCGAGATGGTCGAGTGCACGCCCGGAGATCTCCGCTGTCTCGACGATGACACGCTCCAGGTATGCGAGGACTACTGGTGGGCCACGAGCCGGGACTGCGACGATTACTGCCGAGAGATGTACGGCGAATGGTCCTTCTCGCGAGGCTGCGATTCCGAGGCTGCCGATCCCTGCCAGTGCGAGTACGACGTGACTCCGGGCATCGTGGCCATGTGCACGCCGGGCGATCTCCACTGCATCTCCGAGCGCGATGTCCAGGTGTGCAACGACGACGGGATCTCCTGGACGGACATGAGCTGTGACGAGTACTGCCGCGAGACCCACGGTGCAGACTACTACTCGCTCGGCTGCGATGACGAGGCGCGCGAGGCCTGCCAGTGCGAGTACGGGATCATCGACGGCGACATGCCCTCCTGCACGCCCGGCGACTTCATCTGCCAGGGCGAGGAGACGATCCTGGTCTGCGACCAGGACGCCTACTCCTGGACCTCCTGGGACTGCCAGGACTGGTGCGAGGAGGTCTACGGGGAGGGCTGGACCTCCACGGGTTGCGACGCGGACGAGGCGGAGAACTTCTGCGGCTGCGAGTACGGCATCGTCGACGGTGAGCCCATCCCGTGATGCCCGCCTGGGCCAAGGCTGTGCCCGCAATCCTGCTCGCCTGGGCCTGCGAGTCTCCCGAACTGCCGCACGAGCGCGAGGAGCTGTCTCCGGCCGCCGTCCCCGAACCACCGCCCCTGGTCGGCGCGGCTCTCGACCTGCCGCCATACGGTAGCGCCGGCCGGGACAAGGCCAGCTTCGACCCGCGCTATGCGCGTGCCATGTCTATCCTCGACAGGAACACGTTCAGCCAGGCCGATCTCGACCGGGCCGAGACGCTGGCGCGCGATCTGCTTGCCGCTCGGCCTGAGGAGCCTCTGGCCAGAGTGGCTCTGGCTCGAGTGATCTACAAGCGCGGATACGCGAGCGCCGGACGCTTCGATCCCCGGGCTCTGGCCGCGTCGAGACAGCAGCTCGAGCGGGCCCTGCAGATGGATCCGGCGTGCTACGAGGCCTGGCTGCTGTCTGGCTATCTCCACTGCCATGCGGGAGACCTCGGTGCTGCAGCGGGCGTCCTCGACCGGCTCGAGCGCCTGCGCCCTGCTTCGATCGACGGTCTGGGGCTCGGGCTCTACCTGCACCAGCTGCGAAAGCAGTGGCGGCGGGCGATCGAGGTCTCCGATCTCGTCCTTCGCACGGCGCGCCATCCCAAGAACAGGGTGGACGCCCTCGAGGCACGGGCGCTGGCCCTGGACGGGTTGGGCTGGACTGCGGAGGCCGAGCAGACGATCCGCCGGGCGCGCGAGCTGTCACCCGACTGCCCGGGCCTGCTCCACATCCACGCCTTCTTCCTGGCCCGCCTGGGCCGATTCGATCAGGCCATCGAGACGGCGCGCGAGTCGATCGCCCTGGCGGACGTGCCCGATGGCCACATGGCCCTGGCTGGCGCCTTCGCGTGCATGGCGGGCGACGCAGCGGCCAGGGGTGATGAGCGCCGGGCCGAGAGCTACTACGAGCTGGCAGCCGAGCACGCGCTCAAGGCGAACGCAAGCGGGAATTGACAGCTTGCTGGCTACAGCCGAAGATCGAGCCCATGGCGGATCAAGAGCGGGTCACGAGCAAGCGCTTCGGCAAGTACAAGCTCATCGCGCACTTGGCCACGGGCGGCATGGCCGAGATCTACCTGGCGAGCCAGAGCGGCATCGGCGGATTCGAGAAGCTGATGGTCGTCAAGCGCATCCTGCCCAACCTGTCCAAGGAGAGCCGTTTCGTCCAGATGTTCCTCGACGAGGCGCGCATCGCGGCCAAGCTCAGCCACCCGAACGTGGTCCAGATCTACGAGGTCGACCGGGTCGACGAGCAGTTCTACATCGCCATGGAGTACTTGTCGGGTGAGAGCCTGGCCAGCCTGGTGGTCGCCACACGGCGCCGCGGGCTGAACCTGGCGCCCGAGATCGCTGCCGGGATCGTCATGCAGGCCGCAGAGGGCCTGCGACATGCCCACGATGCAAAGGGATCCGATGGTGTGCCGCTGCGCATCGTGCACCGCGACATCAGCCCGCAGAACATCTTCGTGCTGTACGACGGCGGCGTGAAAGTGGTGGACTTCGGCATCGCCAAGGCGGTCGTGAGCTCCTTCAAGACCCGCACGGGTGTCATCAAGGGCAAGCTCTCCTACATGTCGCCCGAGCAGGTGCTGAACCGCGATCTGGATGCGCGCTCGGACATCTTCTCGCTGGGCGTGGTGCTCTGGGAGTGCCTGACAGGCCGGAAGCTCTTCTCGCAGCGGGACGGCGAGATGGCGCTCTTCAAGACCATCCTCGAGCAGGATGCACCGTCGCCGCGCGACTACAACCCGGAGGTTCCAGAAGCCCTATGCCGGATAGCATCGAGGGCGCTGGCCCGCAACCGCGAGAAGCGCTACCAGACGGCCGGCTCGCTGCGTTCTGATCTGGGCGCCTTCCTCAAGAGCTATTCCGGCGAGGGCGACATGGCGGCCATCGGCAAGTGGATGCGGATGGTCTTCTTCGAGCACGAGGAGAACAAGCGCCGGCTGATCGACGATGCGCTGGCCGCCGATAGGGACCTGGGCGATTACCTCTTCAACGACTTGTCGAGATACGTGTCGGATACCGAGATCTCGATGGAGGACGAGGAGCCGGTGCTCAGCTCGGAGCGTCCGGCCCTTCCGGGGGAGAGGCGGAGCGGACGTGGTAGTCGGGCTCTGTTGATCGGCGCGCTCGTCCTGATCGGCCTGCTGGGTGCTACCTGGCTGGTCTTCTTGTTCCAGGAGGAGACCCGGGGGGACCTGGCGCCCGCGCCCCCACCGGCCAGGGTGGACACCGACCCTGCTCCGAGTGAGCCGGTGGCGGTGCGCGAGCCGGCACCCGCACCGGCACCCGGGCCGGCCGAACCCGGTCTGGACACGGGCAAGCCGGATCGAGACGCAAGCCATGAGCCGCCCGCTCGCAAGCGGCGCAAGCGACCAGATACCCGGATCTCGGGATCGGGCCCTGCTGGGGTGAGAGGTCGAGCAGGAGATGCCGTCCAGAAGCCCGAGGCCATCCATGGTCTGCTCGACGTGGCCTGTCTGCCCTGGTGCGAGATCCTCGTCGACGGCAAGCCCATCGGCAAGCGCTCGCCCCTGCAGGGCTACAGCCTGCCCGTGGGAGAGCACCTGGTCGAGGTCGTCAACCCTCCCAGCCAGAAGCGGCAGTCGTGCAAGGTCCGGATCACCAAAGGCGAGCGAAGCCAGCTCCGATTCCGATTGTAGGTAATCGGGCTCAGGGCTGGGGGCAGGTCATCGGCCCGTCGTCATACTCGCACGAGGAGTAGATCGCAGCCGGCGCGATTGCGGGGCCGGCGCCGCCCACCAGCAGCACGGTCCCGTCGGGCAGGCTCGCTGCGGCGTGGCCGCTGCGTTCGAACTCGGCGGAGTGCCGGATGAAAGTCTGGATGGAGCCACCCTCCTGGCCAGGCTCGAGGCCGGGGTAGAACAGGGCCGGGGCCATGGACGAGCCACCCGCGTCCAGGCCGCCGGCGATCAGGATAGGGCAGGGAGGCGTACGGCAACCCACGCGCGTGGCCGTGTGCCCCTCGCGGCGGACCGGCTCGACGTCCTCCGGGCCTGCGGGCGTGGATCGCATCGTGCTCACGCAGAAGACCTCGGCGGTCGGCCCGAGCTCGCCCTGCAGCATGGATCCGCCCCAGAGCAGCACGTTGTCGTCGTCCAGGAGCACGGCCGCGTGCCCCGCCCGGGCCGCGCAGAGCGGCTGGTCGCTACCTTCGCAGAAGTTCACGGCGAGGGACTTCCCTTCGTCGAGGTCTATCAGGTCGGCGATGGCGAGCGGCGTGCTGTCCGCGTCGTTCCCTCCGGCCACCAGCAGCTCCCCCGAGCGCAGCAAGGTCGCACTGGCATCGCCGCGGGGCGCCGACAGGTCCGCGAAGTGAGTGCTGGAGCCGGTCTGCAGATCGACCAAGACCAGCGAGCTCAACACGGACGCCGTCTCGTCCCGTCCGCCGATCACCAGGACCTTGCCCTCCAAGCTCGAGCCGTAGCCCGGGTGGTCGAGCAGCACGGCCGCGTGGCCTGTCCTGGCGAGCGAGATATCGGCCACGGGATCGAACACGGCCCGGGTCGGGTCGAAGCGCAGCAGCTCGGTGGCGAGTCCTGCTCCGACCTCCATACCTCCGATGATCAACACGCTGCCGTCAGCGAGCCGGGTGGCGCTGTGGCCGGTACGCGCTGCGGGCGCATTCTCGACCTCCAAGAGGGATCCGCTGGCGTGGTCGTAGATCAGGGCGGAAGGATGCACAGGGTGGCCCAGTGCATCCCGGCCGCCGAAGACGAGCACCCGGCCTTCGTCGAGCCCGGTGGTGCTGGCGCCCGAGCGATTTTCGATCTCGGACTCGAGGCCGGCGAAGCCGTGTGCCGGCCCGATGTAGAGCGGGACGCTCAGCTCGCCGGAAGCCAGGCATCCGAAGCTGGCAGAGCGGCCAAAGGCCTTGACATCTCCGCTGATGGAGTCGAACGCGATCAGGGATATCCGGAAGCCGTCACCGGTCTCGATTTCCGGCCAGGTGCCGTCGTCCGTCAGCGCGAGCTCGGTCCCCTGGACGCCGAAGAGGTCGATCTCCTGGTCGAGGAGCTCCTCGACCGCATTCAGACCCTTCTCCACCACCACCCTGGCTGCGTCGGCCTCGTCCAGGATCCCGGCGCGGGCCAAGCGGATCTCGAGGTAGGCTGTACAGATCCTGTCGTCCTGGGCGCAGGCTGCCATGCAGCCGAGCACGAGCAGCGCGATACAGGGTCTCGTCGATCTGGGGTGGCTGTTCATCTCGTGGGCTCCTCGGCTAGAACCGGAGCACGAAGCGGGTCTGGTCCACGGGCTCCTCGGACAGGCCGAAGTAGAGGCCCGTGCCCAGGGCCGCGCCGGCCACGACCGCGAGGCCGGTCCAGAACCACCATTGCTCCACGATCGAGAAGGCGGGTTCAGGCGCCGGATGATCCTTCGCCAGGCCGATTCGTCCGGGCGCCAGACCGAGCAGGGCGAGCGAGAAGTCCACCGGCGGTGGATCTCGCTCCGGCATCAGCCGCGGGGGCCAGCTCCCCGCGGCCAGGCGGCCGGCCAGGCGCTGGCAGGCCTCCTCCAACTGGTCGGACCAGGTGCGCAGCGCCACGGCCGAGCGGCCGGTCCTGGTCCAGCGCAGCGCGGTGAGGACCAGCGGAGGGTCCTGCTCTCCGGCCTGTGCCGGCAGCCGCGCCACGCCCAGGAACACGATGGAGCGCAGACCGGCCGTGCGGGCGATCAGATCGAGATCCCCGGTGGCGAGCTCCGGCGCAGCGCCGCTGCGGATCGAGGCGAGCAGCCGATCGTGAGCCTCTCGGAGCTCGGAGGGCTCGAGGCGGATTGTGCGCGAGACAGACCCGGCCTTCTCGAGCACGAGCTGCTCGACCTGCGGTCTGTGTCCTTCCCGTCTGAGCAGCAGGTTGTGCTCGCCCAGGGGCAGTGCGGCCAGGTGAATGGGCGCATGTCCGCGGCTCACCCCGTCGAGAATGACCTCGGCGCCGGCCGGCTCGCTGCGCAGCTCCAGGTCGGCCAGCCCGGCCTTGCGCACGTCGGCCAAGGCCTGGCGGAAGATCTCCCTGGCCTGGGGGGTCACCATGGCCGGATCGGGCTCGAAATCAGGCCGGATGCGGATCAGGCGCGAGAAGGCATCCTTGGCTGCCCCGGCCTGACCCGCATCGAACCACGCCAGCCCCTCGAACAACCGAGCCCGGTAGAGCTTGGTGACGTCTTCGGGCGCCAGGCGGGACATGGAGAGGTGGAAGAGGCTCGCGGCCTCTGCGAGCGCTGCTGCTGCCGGCGCGAACTTGAAGGCCATGTAGAGGTCCTCGCCTCTCGACAGCGCCGCGCGCGCCTGGGCGATCTGATCCTGCCCGAGGGGAAGATCCGGGCTCCGCTGGACGAGCGCCACCGGCCCGTAGAGAAGCTCCTGGCCCAGCTCCTTCTCCAGCGCTTGCCTGAATGACTTTCCGATCAGGACGAGCGCCTGGTCCTCGATGTCGCCGTCCAGGGAAAGCGGCAGGGCCATCCAGTCTAGCGGGTCATCGCGTCCGGCAAGGCCGTCCGGGGCCCAGCCGCACATTCCGAGGATGAGGGAAAGGCAGACAGACAAGGGCGATGTGCGCATCGTGTCGACTCCTCGTATCCGGACCAGCACCCTGCGGCTCCGTGCCTCGCCTTGCTAGCAGCGCCTGCGATGGGCTGTCAAGATGCCCAGGCCCAGAAGCAGCAGCAGCGATCCGGACGCTCCCGTCGAGCCGCTCGCGCAGCCGCAGCCGTCGTTGGCCCGCTCGCCTGCGACCTGGATCTCGTATTCCTGCAGGTCCGTGCCGGCCGTGTTCCTCGCACTGAGCGCCACGCGCTGGACGCTGCCCGCCTGGCCGTCGGCTGGAGTCCAGGAAATCTCTCCCGTGCTCGGATCCACCGTCATGCCCTCGGGGGCTCCGACGAGCTCGCCGGCCAGGGACTTGCCGAGCTGCCAGGAGATCTCGGGCGTGCCGCGCGCTGCCGGAACCCCGTCGGTGTCGTAGCGATAAGCCTCGCCGGGGGCAGCCTCGGTGTTGGGCAAGGAGATGATCTTCGGGGCGAGCTCGCCCGCAGCCGTCGTGACCTGGATCTCCACCGAAGCGCTGGCCTGCAGGCCGCTGTCCGAGAGCGCAGTGAAGGTCGCCAGGTAGGTTCCCGGCGCGGAGTAGACGTGACCGACCCGCTCCTGCTCGAAGCGCTCTCCGTCGCCGAAGTCCCAGCTCCGCGAAAGGAGCACGCCGTCCGGATCGGCAGCCAAGCCGATGAACCAGACCCGCAGCGGAGCCGGCCCCGAGGATGGCTCGGCCCCGGCATCGATCAGCGGTGGACTGCGCTCGGCCTGGCCGACCTCTACGTCCACGTGGTCCATCGCACCCAGTCCATTGGCGTCAAGGATGGCCAACCTCACCCGGTAGCGTCCCGGACCATAGCTGTGCTCCACGCTCTGTGCGGTCGAGCTGCTCCGGTCGCCGAAGTCCCATAACCAGGCGATGATGGCTGCATCGCCCGGCCAGCAATCGCAGTCGAAGCTCACGGTCAGCGACTCGCTGCCGCTGAGCGGCTCGGCCAGGATCCGTGCCATGGGAGGGCGATGGCCTCGTGCGTCGGTGACGGAGATCGGCACGTACGCCTCGCCGGTCGAGCCCTCGGCGTTGGTCACCACGAGGCGTGCCGTGTACCCGCCGGGCTCCAGGTAGACGTGTTCGACCGGCTCGTCGCTGCTCGTCGCCAGCCGCGGCGTGTCGTCTCCGAAGTCCCAGGAATAGCCGATCAGGAGCGAGCCCGGAGCCGAGCTGCCCGAGCCGTCGAAACGCACTCGCAGAGGCGCCTCTCCCTCGGCGGGGTCCGGGTCGCTCAGGATGACCGCCACGGGCGCCGGGGCTGCAGGCTGGTCGCTGACCTGGACCGAGAAGGTATAGCTGTCCGTTCCGTTCTCGTTGGCCGCCTCGATGGTGATCTGCGTCTGTCCGGCTTGCTCGGGGAGCCAGCTCAGCCAGCCGTTCTGCGGATCGATCTGCAGGCCTTCGGGGCCCTCGAGCTTGGACCAGCTGATGGGTGCGCTTCCAGAGGCCTCGGCCCGGCCGTCGCTGTCATAGGCATACGCGACACCCCGTACGGCCATCGGGTTGGCGGTCTCCAGGATCTCGGGCACCTGTCCGGCACTCCCATCGTCCACGGTCACCTGGACCGTGTCGGTGTCGATCAGCCCCTCGGCATCGGTCACGGTCAGCTCGAACTCCAGGACCGCAGAGGTCTCGACCTCGGGCAGGATGAAGCGCGGCGAGGCCGTGTGCGAGCCGAGGAGCGTCATGACGAGCCCGCTCGTATCCACCTGGCGCCAGGCATAGCTCACGATGCCGCAGTCGTCGCTGCTCTGGCTTCCATCGAGCTGGACGAGCTCTCGCGATCCCAGGAGCAGATCGCTGCCCGCATCCGCCGCGGGCGGGTCGTCGATAGCCTCGCGCACGAGGAACTCGACCAGCACCGAGTCGCTGCCGCCGTGCTCGTCCGCGACGACGAGCTGGCAGCCGAGGACCGTATCCCCGCAGACGCGAAAAGGGCCGGCCTCGGCCTGATCTCCGGCGTGTTGGCCGTCGTCGCACGTCCACTCCCAGCTCAGGATGCCGCACTCGTCGCTGCTGCCCGAGCCGTCGAGCGCGACGAGCTCGCCCTCGTCGACCGGATCGGGCTGGGCGATCTGCGCCTGGGGCGGATCGTTGATCGCCTCGCGTACGAGGAACTCGACCTGCGTCGAGTCGCTGCCGCCGTGATCGTCCGTGACGACGAGCTGGCAGCCGAGGAGCGTGTCCCCGCAGACGCGGAAGGGGCCGACATCTGGCTGCTCTCCGGTGTGCGGGCCGTCGTCGCATGTCCAGGTCCAGCTCGCGACGCCGCACTCGTCGCTGCTGCCCGAGCCGTCGAGCACGGTCCGATCACCCTCGTCGACCGGATCGGGCTGGGCGATCTGCGCTTGCGGCGGATCGTTGATGGTCTCCAGCACCCAGACATCGATCGAGGTCGAGTCCATGACTCCTTGATCGTCTTCGACCTCGAGCTGGCAGGTGTCCACGACCGAGTCCCCGCAGACGCGATAGCTGCTGCCCAGATCCTTCGAGGGGTCCCAGGATTCAGGTGCTGTGTTGCAGGTCCAGGTGTATCGCACAATGCCGCACTCATCGCTGCTCGATCCCCCGTCGAGCACGGCGGTCACATTCTCGCCGACCGGCACGTAGTCGATCTGCGCGAGCGGGGGCACATTGACGGCCTCGTGCACCATGATTTCGACCTGCGCCGAGTCGCTGCCGCCGTGCTCGTCCTCCACGGCGAGCTGACAGCTCACGAGGGTGTTCCCGCAGACGTGGAAGGGGCCGACCTCCGCGGATTGGCCGGAGTACTGGCTGTGGTCCATGTCGTCGCAGATCCAGTCGAACCTCGTGATGCCGCACTCGTCGCTGCTCCCCGAGCCGTCGAGCTGCATGGAGTCGGTCTCCAGGATGATCCCGGGCTCGGGTGGGTCGATCTGCGCCATGGGCGGATCGTCGACCGCCTCGCGAACCAGGACCTGGACGGATTGGCTGTCGGTCTGGCCGATCGTGTCGGTCACCTCGAGGCTGAACTCGATCGTCTCGTCACCGCAGACCCGCGGGGCAGTGACGTCCAGGATGGCCTGATCGACGTCCCCGAGCCCGGCGCTCGAGCCGATCGTCTGGATCCAAGCGAAGGTGAGACCGCAGTCGTCGAAGCTCCCGCTGCCGTCGAGCTGGAATGCGGCCGACTCGTCGACCGGGCCCTGGAGGGCGATGTACGCGACCGGCGGCGTGTCCTGGACATTGAGGATCTGGACGACCACCTTGTCGCGATCCTCGAGCCCCGTGGCCGGATCCGTGCATCTGAGCTCGAAGACCAGGTAGGTGTCCTCGCAGACATCTGGCGTGGTGTAAGGCTGGGTCAGCGGCTGTGGATTGACGACCGCATCTTCTGGCCGGCCGTCGATCCTCAGCCATGAGCAGTCGCCCGTGCTCTGGCTGCCGTCCAGGGTGTCGATGCTGTCCTCGAACGCCGCGTGATCCTGGCCGGCGTCGGCGATGGGCGGCGGGCCGTCCGTGTAGCGGTAGACCCTGCCCTGATAGTTGGCTGCATAGGCCAGACCGCCCGAGAGGACCTGCACCGCGGTGAGCGTCCCGGACAGGGTGGTGAGGAGGGTGAGAGAGTAAGCCGAGCCGGTCCAGCTCGCCCGGAATACCCGCCCGCCGCTTCCCACGGCGAAGCCCTGGTCTCCGAAAGTGTCCACGGCATGGAGATCTGCCGAAGGCGAGGTGGTGGCGCAGCTCCAGTTCGTGCCGTCAGGCGTGCTGCAGTAGCGGCCGGCCGGACCCACGGCGATGCCGTGATGCGTATCCTCCACACAGATCGCGTCCAGCCTCGTGCCCGTGCTCTGCGAGGTCCAGGCCCCGCTCTCGTAGTGCAGGATGGCGCCGCCGTCGCCCACGGCCCAGCCCTCGTCGGGGCTGATGAAGTCCACATCGCGCAAGGCCCCGAGCGGGCTGTGGTCCTGGTAGGCCCAGGTCGCGCCCCCGTCCTGGCTCGCCCAGATCTCACCGTCTCCGTGGTTGCTGTCCAGACCGACCACCCAGCCATGCGTATCATCGGGAAAGGCGAGCCTGCTGAAGTACAGCTCATCGGTCGTCGTGATCAGCTCGCTGGTCCAGCTCGAGAGGTCCCACCTCTCCACGACTTGCCGGCCGTTGTTCTCACGCTCGCCGAGCAGGACGAGCTCGCCGGATGGCTTGAGGACCATGTCGTGGTAGTAGGCGAATGTGTTCGGAACGGTGTCCGTGCACTCCCAGCCGTAGCGGACGGGACGGACCGTCCAGTGCGCGCCGGCATCATCGGAGTAGAACGGTCCCATGCCAGCCAGATACCATCCCTCGTTCGGTCCCTGGAAAACCAGCGCCTCGATCTGCTCTGCGGTCCCGGTGCCCAGCCACTCCCAGCTCGCACCGTCGTGGGTAGCGCGGCATCCGCCCCGGATCCCCACGAGCACGCCGAATTCACCGTCTCGGAGGTCCACTGCGTTGGTGCCGGTCTGATCGATGTCTGCGACGGCGCTCCAGTGAATGAAGTCGGCCGAGGCATGGATCCCGCCCCCCATGTCCACCGCGATCAAGTCGCCGTCAAACGCTCGATCCAGGTCGACGAGCGCGAAGCCGGGGCTGAGCACCGAGGTCCAGGACAGGCCGTTGTCGTCCGAGTAGTACAGCGTGTCGCCGCTGAGGCGGCGGCACCAGTTGGGATATTCGTTGTGCCCGCCGGGTCCGACGTACGGGATCGCCAGGCCATGCTGGCTATCGATGAAGCGCACCTGCCGCAAGGTCTCCGGAGCGCTGCCGCTAAGCCAGGCACCGGACGAATAGCGGTAGACCTCGTCGCCGACGACCCAGCCGTGCTGGTTGTCCAGGAAGAACACGTCGTAGAGCGTCGCGCCGGGGCTCGCGCCCGTGCTCTCGGGGCTCCAGGCGCCTGTATATTCGAGCGCCTCGCCTCCAGCTCCCACGGCCCAGCCGCTCGTCGGGTCGAGGAAAAAGATCCCGTACAGATCCTCTGCGCTCTGGCTGCCGCCCGCCCAGCTCGCTCCCCGGTCGGAGGTCGAGAGGATCTCGCCCCCGGCACCGACCGCCCAGCCCGTCTGTGCATCGAGGAAGAACAGGCCGTAGTGGGGGTTGGCACCCGCGGCGATCTCCTCCCAGCTCTCGCTCCCGTCCTCGGTCCGGTAGATGCGAGCGCTGGTCGAGTCCACCGCCCAGGCATGGCGATGATCCGCTGCCACCGCGACCCGGTAGAGGCTCTTCGGCAGGATGGTCTGTGGCGAAACCGACTGCCAGCCCTGGGCCTGCGAGATGGTGGGCATTGCGATGGAGACCAGTAGCAGCGCGAGTCGCGCGAGCACCGATCGCAGCATTCGGCACCTCCTCGGCATCGACACCTCGATGATACGCCAAACCGAGCAGGAAAAAACAGCCTGGATCAGCTTCAGTCCCGGCGATCGGGGCCCAGCTCGAGCGAGTCGCTGAAAGGCTGTCCGTGGCGATACTGCTCGGCCCAGGTGCGAAGCAGCTCGGCGCTGCGCTGGTCCGGCGTGCCGTCGGAACCCAGCGCGTAGTCTCGCAGCGCATCCATGGCGCACCAGGTCGCGTGGTAGCGATCGTACTCGTCCTCGGCGCGTTCGGGCTCCCAGCGGCCGTCGATCTTCTGGAGGGCGAGCAGCAGGTCGACACCGGCCGCCACGTCGGGGTCGTCCGGGCCGAAGCCGAGGATGCGAAGCGAATCGACGTACTCGGCCAGGGTCTCCGGATCGGCCCATTCCAGCGCATAGGGCATCCAGGCGCGGATGAAGTCGAGCTCGCGGGGCAGGAGGCGGGGCGAGACGTTCCAGGAGGCGTATCCCGAGACCGTGTAGACCAGGTGCGTGACCAGGTTGTTCACGTCGATGTAGCGGTTGGACTCGTCGGGATCGGAGACCGTGTAGTCCACCGAGGGAACGTAGTGGAGCATCTCCGCGAAGCGGATGCCGATCGGCACCTCGAGCCGGTCGGTGAAGTGGAAGCCGATCAGCAGATCGATGAGCAGATCCACATCGGGCAGATCGCCGCGATCGGGATCGAAGCCCAGGTATTCCGACTCGCTGAAGCGCCCGGCCGCGGCCTCGACCTGCGCGAGGGGCACGTCCACGTCCATGTCCAGGCATTCCAGGGCATACAGCGCAGAGGCCGCGTCCACGAGATCATCGGCGCTGTCCAGGGTGAAGTAGCGCTCGAGATAGATCTGTCCGAGCCGGCGGCCCACGGTGAGTGCCCGCTCCCGGATCCAGGGATCCGGAAAGCGGACCACGTCGGCGAAGAAGAACAGGTAGTCCGAGGCGTAGTCCTCGAAGTGCTCGGGCTTCGAAGCCGAGCGGATCATGTAGTCCATGCCCAGCCAGAGCGCTTCCCGGATGCGCTCGGCCCTGTAGGCCTGCACCGGCTGCGCGGTCGTGGCGAGCGTCACGAGCGCGAGGAGCGCGAGCCGAACGAGGCGATGCACGGGATACATCCTCGGAAGCGGACTTAAAAAAACAGGGCCTCCCGCTAGGCGGGAAGCCCTGTCGCGAAGAGTGCCGAGGAAGGGACTCGAACCCCCACGGAGTTGCCCCCACTAGACCCTGAATCTAGCGCGTCTACCAATTCCGCCACCTCGGCATCGCGGCTGAGGCAAACCGATCCAATTGTCACGGCCAGCCAAGCTACTGGAAGGGTGCGGGCGAGTCAAGTGGATTCGTGCCCTGCCATCACGGGGTCAGGCAGAGGGTGAGCGCGAGGTTGTTCTCGTCCACGAAGATCTGACAGCGCAGTGGCGAGGGACAGTCCGCGTCTGTGCAGCACAGGTCCGAGCAGATCTGGTCCAGGCAGATGCCGCTCGCGCACTGGGTGTCGGCGCTGCACGCGCTTCCGGTGCTGGCCGTGCCCGGCCAGTCGGCCGGGAAGCAGCCCTTGGCATAGCCCGGTGCGTAAGGGTCCGAGCTCTGAATTCGCCCGCAGGCCCATCCGGCCGGGCAGTCCCGGGTCGAGCAGCAACCCCCGGAGCAGATGTAGTAGCCGGCCAGGCAGACGCCGAATGCGCAGTAGTAGTCGTTGTCGCAGCTGCTGCCGATCGGCAGCAGGCCCGGATCGGGAAAGCAGTAAGCCCGCATGATGCCGGTCTCGAAGTTGACCCGGCAGATGGAGCCGGCGATCCGGCTGCAGTCCAGGTTGGTCGTGCAGTCGGTGGTGCACACGCCCAGGTTGGTATGGCAGATCAGGCTGTGACAGTAAGGGTTGAAGGTGGCCGAGCCCGCGCAGTACTGGCCGTACTCGCCCGCGCCCACGTCCACTCCGTGCCCGACGATGTTGGAGTAGAGCGATTCGTTCAGGCAGTACCAGGCCGAGGTGATCTCGACGCAGGTCCAGTTTGTCGGGCAGCGGGCCGACGAGCGGCATGGGCTCAGACAGACCGGCGGCTGGGTGACCGGGACGCAGTTCGCGCTCTGGCAGTCGGCGTTGGCCTGGCAGGCCGAGCCGTCGGGCACCTGGCCTGGCTCCGGCTCGCACAGGCCGCTTGTGGTGTTGCAGCGGTGGCCGGCCGGGCAGTCGCTGTCCCCGCTGCAGTCGGTGCTCGACTGGCATATACCGCTTGACGGCTCGCAGGTCGTGCCCTCGGGGCAGTCTGCATCCGTGCGGCAGCCGGTCCGGCAGTCGCCGCTGTCCTCGTCGCACCAGGAGCCGGAAGGGCAGTCGGCGTCGCTCTGGCAGCCGCCGGTGGGGTAACGGCAGACGCCGGTCACGTGATCGCAGTACTGGCCGGCCAGACAGTCCGAGTCGGCCAGGCAGCCGCCGGCGCGGCAGACGCCGGCCACCTTGTCGCAGCGCTGGCCCGCCATGCAATCCGCATCCGAGCTGCACTCGGGCCCGCCGGCCGCACAGGTGCCGGTCTGGGGATCGCAGACCTGACCGGGTGCGCAATCCGCATCCGAGCTGCACTCGTTCATCGTGCACGTTCCGCTCGAGCTGTCGCAGTGGCTGCCTTCGGGGCAGTCGGCATCCGAGCCGCATGGACGGCTGCCGGGGATGCAGTCGCCCGAGAGCATGTGACAGCGCATGCCCGGCGGGCAGTCCTCATCCGAGCGGCAGGAAGGGTCCGTCGTGCACATGCCGTCTCGACAGCGTTCGCCCAGTCGGCACTGCATGTCCATCGAGCAGGGCCGCGCCCGGCCATCGTCCGGGATGCAACGGCCCTCGTCGCAGACCATGTCATCGGGGCAGTTCCAGTGCTGCTCGCAGGGAATGTAGCTCTCGCGGCAGGCAGCGAACAGGAGTGAGGAGAGGAGAAGGGCTTGCCAGCGCATCATCTGCTCGTGATTCTACCGCACCTGCGACTGCATCGCAAAGCCGCATCCAGTCGAATCGGGAGCTGCTTGACAGCCCGTCAGCCGCTCGCGTACTTTCCATCGAGGGGGTAGCCATGAGAAGAGCCGCATTCTCCATTGCCACCGGCAGCATCCTGCTCGTCGCGGCGTTTTCGCAGGCGCGCGACTTGAACCGCCAGAACTACCTGGTGGGCGAGAAGGCCGCCGGCATGGGCGGGGCCTTCACCGCCATGACCGGCGATCCGGCGAGCCTGTTCTACAACCCGGCCGGCCTGGCCGGGCTCTACAAGCGCGGGCTAAGCCTGAGCGCCAGCCTCTACCAGGCGCACTGGGAGCAATACGAACGCCTGCTGAACATGGACGTGGGCCTGCAGACGGACATGGGCAGCGAGTCCTTCTCGACTTTTCCTGCCTCGGTCGTCTACACCCTCCCCCTGGACGAGAACCAGGGAGCGGACGACTTTCACCACGTCCTGTCGGCCGGGCTCATCGTGCCCGACTTCGACAAGTTCGAGGCCAAGATCGACGAGTCGATCGGGATCTATCCCTTCGAGCTCAAGGGCACCCTGTTCGCCGAGGAGCTGACCTACTGGGCGGGGTTCGGCTACGGGATCTCCCTGTGGGGCAGGCTGCGCCTGGGCCTGTCGGTCTTTCTCCTGGCGCACCTCTCGGACCAGCGCAGCAACCTGGGGCTCAAGGTGGCCGTGGAGGACGAGCTGCACAACCTGTACTACCTCTACGGCGCCGAGACCTACGAGCACTCGGGCCTGAGCCTGACGATCCTGGCGCAGGCCGGCGTGCAGTACCTGGTGACGGATCACTTCGTCCTCGGCCTGAACCTGCGCAGCCCCACGCTGGGCACCCTGTACTCCCAGGTCAAGATGTTCATGATCGGCAGCTCGTACCTGGAAGACGACCAGGGCAACCCGGCGGTCACACCGGATCTTCCGGGCTACGTCGACCGCATCGAGACCGACAGGGCGACCATGAACTACAAGCTGCCCCTGGCCATCGCAGCCGGCGCTGCATACTGCGTGCCGGAGTCCTGGGCCGTGGCCCTCGACCTGTCCTTCCATCTCCCCCAGGATCGCTTCCTGCTGATCGAGGGTGCCGGCGTCTACCCGACCGACCCCGAGGGCAACGAGATCATGGACCCGGACCGGGCTCTCATCCCGAACATGGAGCGCCAGAACAGCTGGGTGCTCAACGTCAATGCTGGCGCGGAGGTCTATCTGTTCGGCAACTGGATGGCCCGGCTGGGCGTCTTCACCGACTTCTCGACCGTGGATCAGGACTTCTACGACAGGGACATGGATTCCCGCCTCGACGCGCTCTTCCTGCCGCGCTTGCTCCGCTTCGGGCTGAGCGTGGGGGCCGGCCGGATCGGAGAGCGCTCGACGACCTCGGTGACGATCACCTATGTCTATGGCACTGGAGACACCTTCAACATGAACGAGATCTTCGGGGCGCTGCCGTCCAGGACGGACGTCTGCGCCCACACCCTGACCTTCGGTCTGGCCGGCTCGGCGGACCTGTGAGAGGCAAAAGTGGAGGAGCGCTTCTTCTTCGATGGGCCCGGCGAGGTGAAGCTGGCAGCCGCGCTTCACAGACCTGAGGAGCCCGCGGCTCTTGGCGTGGTCATCTGTCACGGCATGCTCTCGTCCAAGGACAGCGCCAAGCACGTCGGGATCGCAGCCCGCCTGTGCGAGATGGGCTACGCGGTGCTGCGCTTCGACTTCCAGGGCAGGGGCGAGAGCGCGGGCGATCTGCTCGGTCTGACCTTCACCCGCCAGGTGAACGAGTGCCGGTCCGCGATCCGCGAGCTGCGGCAGAGGACGGACGTCGAGCGGGTGGCCCTGGTGGGCTCGAGTATGGGGGCCGCGGTCGCCATCCTGGTCGCAGGCACTGCGGGTGAGGGCATCGCGGGTCTCGTCAGCCTGGCAGCCCTGGCCCGCACCGATCGACTGGCCGAGCGCATCGCGGGCCCGAAGGGGCTGGCCGCCTGGCGCCGGAAGGGCTGGCTGCGGCTCGAGTCGGAGCCGGTCGGTTATAGCCTGGTCGAGGACGGCGAGCGGGTGGAGGTGCTGGCCGCGGCCGGGCGGGTGGTCTGCCCCTGGCTGATCCTGCATGGAGAGGAAGACGAGATCGTCCCGGCGGAAGACGCGCGCGCGCTATGGGCGGCGAGCGAAGGCAGGGCCGAGCTCGAGATCGTGCTGGGTGCCGACCATCGCTTCTCGGCTCCGGACGCGCTGGCCCATATCACCGACCAGGCGGTCGGTTTCTTGAGAGCGGCGCTCGGCTGAAGCACGCGAGTCACTCGACAGGAGGCAAATGGATGGATCTCGACCGAATACAGGCAGAGCTGCAGAAAGCCGGCATCGATGGCTGGCTGCTCTATGACTTCCACAACCGCGATCCGATCGCCTACCGCGTGCTGGGCATGGACTTCGGCAAGTTCACCTCGCGCCGCTGGTGGTACTGGATCCCGGCCAGGGGGGAGCCCGTGAGGCTGGCCCACAAGGTCGAGCCCCACAAGCTTGACGCCCTGCCGGGCGCCGGCCGTCTCTATCTGAGCTGGAGAGAGCTCGAGGAGCAGCTGCGGACCATGCTGCAGGGGGCCGGGAAAGTGGCCATGCAGTACTCGCCCGGGGCGGCGATCCCCTATGTCTCGACCGTGGACGGCGGCACCGTGGACCTGGTTCGCAGCTTGGGCTGCGAGGTGGTCTCGAGCGCCGATCTGGTCCAGACCTTCGAGGCGGTGATCGACGAGGCCGGCTACCGCTCCCACCTGGAGGCCGGCGAGAAGATCCAGCGCATCAAGGACCAGGCCTTCGAGCGGATCGCCGAGTTCGTCCGCGACGGGAGATCGCTCACGGAGTACGAGCTCCAGCAGTGGATCGTGAGGCGTTTCGAGGAGGAGGGGCTGGACTGCATGGGCGAGTTTCCCATCGTGGGTGTGGACGCCCATCCGGCAGATCCTCACTTCGAGCCGACTCCCGAAAACAGCGTCGAGTTCGGCGAGGGCCAGAGCGTGCTGATCGACCTGTGGGCCAAGCTGAAGCAGCCGGGTGCCATCTTCTACGACATCACCTGGTGTGGCTACGTGGGGCCGGGAGAGCCGCCCGCCAGGTACATCGAGATCTTCGAGCTGGTCCGCGATGCGCGCAAGGCGGCCCTGGCCTTTGTGCGCGAGCGGTTCGCCAAGGGAGAGCCCTGCTGTGGCTACGAGGTGGACGACGCGTGCCGGCGGGTGGTCGAGAAGGCGGGCTTCGGGCCGTACTTCATCCACCGCACGGGCCACTCCATCGGCGAGGTGGTCCACGGAAACGGCGTGAACATCGACAACCTGGAGACCCGGGACGAGCGTATGCTCGTGCCGGGAATCTGCTTCTCGATCGAGCCGGGCATCTATCTGCCGGGAGAGATGGCAGCCCGCAGCGAGATCGACGTCTTCATCACCCGGCAGGGAGAGGTGGTCGTCGCCGGGGCCGAGCAGGAGGAGCTCGTGCGTATCGGCTGAGTTGCCTGCAGGCCGGACAGCGTGCTAGGATGGCGCAAACTTCGCATGGAGGCTCCCATGCTCGGCAGATCGTCCCGTATCCAGCAGCTGCTCTGGGGGATACTCACAGTCCTGCTCTGCTCGGGGCCCGTGCTCGATTGCGAGTGCGACGAGCAGATCGGAGGCCGGCCCGAGCTGGAGGTCGACAAGACCGCCCTGCAGTTCGATCAGGTGGCGGTCGGCTACCCGCAGACTCGAAGCCTGGTCGTGTCCAACGCGGGCCGCGTCGGTTTGACGCTGGATCAACTCGGCGTGCGCGGGGATCCGAGTCCCTTCGAGCTGCTGGGCATGCTCGATCCAGAGAGCGGGGAGATCGTCGAGGCGGCCGGTGTGGTGGGCCTGGGAGGCTCCATCGAGCTGGTGGTCCAGTACAGCCCGGCCACCGAGGATGCCAGCGACTTCGACATCCTGGAGATCATCACTAACGACCGCGACGACTGCCCCTCGGACTTCAACCAGTGCGAGATCCAGCTCAGCGGTACGGGCGCACCGCCGAATGCCGAGCTGGAGGTCGTCTGCCAGCAGGACGAGTCCTGCCCTGGCTCGGGTACACCTGTCTGCCAGATCGTCCGCGACGTGGCGACCAACGAGCACCCGGTCAGGGTGTCGCTCAACTTCTGCGACATCTCTCCAGGGCACAACCGGGAGCTGAACGCCCTGCTGCGGAACGCGGGCAACATCCCGCTCAACATGCGAGGCTTCGTTTTCGACGAGCGCTTCGATTCGACGGACTTCCGGATGCTCGAGCCGGCCGAGGAGGACATTGCGCTCGAGCCAGGCGAGGATCAGATGTTCAGCCTGCTGTATGCGCCGACCGAGACCGGCTTCGACAACACCGGCATGGACCTGGAGACCGACGACGCGGATCTCGTCCAGACGGGCTATCCGGACGGTACTTTCTCGATCCGCGCCCTGGCCAATGCAGCCTCTCCCGACATCCAGGTCAACCCGGAGCAGATTCCGTTCACCGGCGTGGTCCAGGGCGAGCAAGCCACGGAAGAGGTCAGCATCAACAACCGCGGCACGGCCGTGCTCGTGATCGAGGGCCTGGAAGTCACAGGCGGAACGGTCGCCGGCGAGTTCTCCATCGACCGCAGTGATGGCTTCGAGATAGACATCGGCGGCCAGGAGACGCTGTCCGTCACCTATGCACCGGTCGACTCGGGCCAGGACGACGGCTCGGTGATCATCTACAGCAACGATCCCGACTCGCCGCGGGTCGTCGTGGAGCTGGGCGGTGCGGTCAGACCGGACCTGGACGTGTCTCCGCCCGATCTGGTCGAGTTCATCGGCGTCGAGCAGGGGGCGAGCGCCCAGCAGGACGTGACCCTGCGCAACGTGGGCTACGCCGACCTGACCGTCTCGGCGATCGCCTTCTCGAGCAACCCGGGCGATCCGCCGGTCTTCGAGCTGCTCGGCCTGCCGGGCGACTTTCCGACCAATCCCCTCGTGATGTCGCCGGGTGAGTCGACCGTGTTCACGATCAAGTTCACCGACAACACCGCGATCCGGGACGAGGTCGGCCAGCTGGACATCGCCCACGACAGCCCCAACGACAGCAACCCCTACGTCCTGCTGGCCATCAGCAGCGGCACCCCGACCAACATGCCTCCGGTGGCGATCGTCGACCCGCCCAGCCAGGTGATCAACGGGATGGAGACGGTCTACCTGGACGGCACCCAAAGCTTCGATCCCGACGCCGGCGACAGCGTGGCTACCTACTCCTGGTCCTTCCTCTTCAAGCCCCAGACCCCCCAGGGCGATCCCAGCCTGGCAGTGCTGTCGAGCTCGGAAGGACCCACGACATCCTTCGTGCCGGACCTCGTGGGCACCTACGTGGTGCGCCTGGTGGTCTTCGACACCTACAACGCCATGTCGCAGCCCGCCGACGCGTCCATCTCGGTCAACCCCTGAGCGCGCTCCGCAGCGAGCCCGCAGACACCGTCGGCAGGACACCTCTTCGCCTCTTCACCTCTTCACCTCTTCACGAATCCGATTGACGATTCAGTCAGTTGGGCGTAGAATGCATTCTCTTTTCGGCTCTCATAGCTACGGTCGAAGACCGCGAGGAGCGAGGACATGAGATCGATATTCTCCATTCTGGCCATTCTATTGTCGCTGGCCTGGCTCGTATCCGCTTGCAGCGACAGCACCGCCAGCGGCTGTCCGGACGACGACAACGACGGTGTATGCAATGCAGACGATGTCTGCGCGAGCGGCGACGACAACCTGGACCGGGATCGCGACGGCACGCCGGATGCATGCGACGAGTGCCCCGACGATCCCAACAAGACGAGCCCCGGGATCTGCGGCTGCGACGTCAACGACTCGGACCGCGACTCCGACGGGACGCCCGACTGCCGCGACGGCTGCCCCAACGACCCGGACAAGACCGACGCCGGCACCTGCGGCTGCGGCGTTCCGGACACGGACGGCGACTCGGACGGCACGCCAGACTGCAACGACGGCTGCCCGGCCGACCCGGACAAGACCGACGCCGGGATCTGCGGCTGCGGTGTGCCGGACACGGACAGCGACTCGGACGGCACACCAGACTGCAACGACGGCTGCCCCAACGATCCGAGCAAGACCGCGGCCGGCGTCTGCGGTTGCGGCATCCCGGACACCGACAGCGACTCGGACGGAACCCCCAACTGCCAGGATGGCTGCCCCAACGATCCCAACAAGACGACCCCGGGCGTCTGCGGCTGCGGTGTGCCGGAGACCTCGACCGACAGCGATGGGGACGGGACGGTGGACTGTCTGGACGGGTGTCCTATGGACCCCAACAAGACCTCGCCCGGGATCTGCGGCTGCGGGGTTGTCGACTCGACCGACGACAGCGACAACGACGGCACGCCCGACTGCATCGACGACTGCCCCTTCGATCCGTCGAAGACCGCTCCGGGAGACTGCGGCTGCGGCAACCCGGACACCGATACCGACGGCGATGGCACGGCCGACTGCATCGACGAGTGCCCCGAGGATCCGGACAAGGTCGACGCGGGCTTCTGCGGTTGCGGCAACCCGGACACCGACCGAGATGGTGACGGGATCCCGGACTGCGTGGATACCTGCCCCGACGACCCCAGAGAGGATCCCGACGGCGATGGCTCTTGCGGCTCGGACGACTGCCAGCCTTATGACCCGCAGGGCCATCCCGGTGCCCTGGACATCTGCAATGGGCGAGACGACGACTGCAACGGCATCGTCGACGACGGCTACTGCACCCTTGGCTGCGCCGACGGCGAGCGCGAGGGCTTCAGGGACGAGGTCGTCTTCCCGGACATCGCGGCCTGCTCGGGTAGCTGGTCGCTGCCCGGCGTCTTGATCAAGGCTGGCCCGGCCTGCGAGCACCGCTCCGGTGATGACAGCTCCAACCCGGAGGGCGTGGGCTGCAACGTGGCCGATCTCTGCCAGCCGGGCTGGCACGTGTGCAACAACGCGGCCGACGTGACCGCCCACAACCCGGGTGGCTGCGTGGGCGCGACCGAGACCGGAGATGGCAACCTCTTCTTCATCGCCCGGCAGAGCGGCCCGGGAAGCTTCAACTGCAACGCCACCGGCTGGAACGACGTCTACGGCTGCGGCAACTTCGGAAGCACGGTCCAGCCGAGCTGCGCGCCCCTGGATCACGGCACGGGCGATCTATGCTCCAGCGTGGGCACGCCCTGGAGCTGTGGCACCGACAGTGGCCGGGAAGCGTTGTACATCACCAAGACTGCTCCGCACTTCGGCGGGGTGCTCTGCTGCCGGGACCTCGTGGACTGCACGGGCGACCCGGACGCCGACGGCGACGGCATCCTCGACGGCTGCGATCCCTGTCCCCAGGACACGGACAACGACGCGGATGGGGATGGCTTCTGCGCCGGCCAGGACAACTGCCCGACGGTGTTCAACCCCGGCCAGACCGACGCGGACGGCGATGGATTGGGAGATGCCTGCGACGAAGACGACGATGGGGACGGCAGCCTGGACGGCGATGACTGCGCCCCCCTCAATCCGGACATCTATCCCGGTGCGCCCGAGCGCTGCAACAGCCTGGACGACGATTGCGACGGCCGGCTCGACGAGGGGCAGGGGACCTGCCCGTGCGTGATCGAGGAGTGGCACGGTCACACCTACATGTTCTGCCCGGAGGAGATCAACTGGGACACGGCTCGAAACACCTGCCACAGCTACACGGGTTACCATCTGGCGGTGATGGAGAGCAGCGAGGAGAATGACCAGATCTGGTTCTGGATCGAGGGCCGCCTGAGCGGCGTGACCGCCTGGCACGGGCTGAACGACGTGGCGACCGAAGGGACCTGGGTCTGGGAGAACGGGTCGGACGCCACCTACCGGAACTGGGAGACCGGCGCGCCTGACAACGCCGGGGACGAGGACTGCGGGACCTGGCGCACCAACCACAACGGCGAGTGGAACGACATCGCCTGCTCCTTCCAGGAAGCCTACGTCTGCGAGGCGCCCTGCGGCGGCGAGCCCGACAGCGACGACGACGGCTTTGCCGACGAGTGCGATTGCGCCCCCTACGATCCGAGCATCCACCCGGACGCCGAGGAGGTCGCGAACGGCAAGGACGACAACTGTGACGGCGTGATCGACGAGGGCCTGGCGGGCAACTGCGTCACCGAGGCGCGGGATGGCCGGCACTACTTGTTCTGCCCGGATGCGGTCGACTGGCCCACGGCGCGGGACAGCTGTCTGGCCCTGGGCTACGAGCTGGTCTGGGTCGAGGACTCGGCCGAGAACACCTGGATCGTCCAGCGAGCGCTCGCGAACATCGGTGCGGGTCAGTACCCGTGGCACGGCTTCAACGACCGCAGCCAGGAGGCAGCTTGGGTCTGGGACAACGGCCAGCCGGTCACGTTCACGAACTGGAACACCGGCGAGCCCAACGACTCTGCGGGCGAGGACTGCGGCCACTTCTACCTCGACGGCTCGGCTCCCTACCGCTGGAACGACATCGGCTGCGAGCTCCTGCGTCCTTACGTGTGCAAGAGGGTCCACTGCCCGTTCGACTTGGACGATGATCTGGACGGCGACGGCGTGTGCGGAAACGAGGACACCTGTCCGGATGTCTACAACCCGGAGCAGACCTTTGCCGCCTGCAGCGCCAGGTCGAGCTGCATGGAGATCCTGGCCGCGGGCGAGTCCATCGGTGACGGGATGTACTGGATCGAGGTGGGCGGCATCCGCAGTCGGGTCTACTGCGACATGAGCACGTTGGGCGGTGGCTGGACCATGGTGGCCATCTATGGCACGGACGGCCGGCCGGTGGCCTGGGGCGGCAACGACTACCCGCGGCCCGGCGCGTCGAGCTACGGACGCGTGAACCTCGACGTGGTCGATCCGGCCCGCAACAACAGCGGGATCGCCAACTACTCCATCGACGCCAGGCTGCTCTTCACGGCCTCCAACCGGGAGGTACTGGCCTACGTGGGCGGCAGCACCGACGACTTCATCTACGGCACGCTGCCTGCGGGCTGCAACTTCTTCGACGGGGCGTCGTGGTGCATCGAGAACACCTACGGCCCGTTCACGCTGTTCCGCTCCGACGGCAGCGACCTGACGACCAACGCCTATGCCTGCACCACGGCCCACGGCCAGAGCGGATTCTCAGGCGATCCGTACAACGAGTTCGGCCTGCACCTGCTGGACGGGCTGGACAATGCGGCGGACTACCACTGCCACGCCACGGCGAGCACCCTCGGCCACCAGAACGACGGGCGCCTGTTCACGACCTTCGAGAACAGCGCTGGATCCTACTGGCAAAACGCCGTCCACTCGCACTTCAACGAGACCGGCGTGCACAATCAGCCCGGGGCGCTATTCATCCGCTGATCCGGGCGCTCGAGATCACCGCACGCGGGTGGCCGGCGGCGCCTTGGGCCGTCGTCGGCGCCTTCTTCGCCGGGACTTCTTCTTCGTGAGCTCGGCCTGGCGCTCGGACTCTGCGTCGAGCATCTGCTCCTCGAACAGGGCGACCTGGTTGCGGCCGTTCCGTTTGGCCATGTACATGGCGAGATCGGCCCGGTCGAGCAGATCGCGCGGGTTGTCCGCGTCGCCGGGCCAGGTGGACACACCCAGGGTGATGCTCACATGGCCGAGCGGCTGGGTGTGCATGCGCGGGAACTCCGCGCTGGACACCGCCTGCCTGAGCTTGTCGGCCACCGATGCGGCAGTGGCCTTGTCCTGGCCGGGCAGCAGGACGATGAACTCCTCTCCGCCGTAACGCGCCAGGGTGTCCACCTTGCGGGTGTTGGCCTGCAGGATCTTGGCCACCTTCGCGAGCACCCGGTCGCCCAGCAGGTGGCCGTTGGTGTCGTTGTAGCGCTTGAAGTGATCGATGTCGACCATGAGCAGCGACAGGGGGCTCGAGAAGCGGTTCGATCGGTTCCACTCGTGCTCGAAGCGCGTCTGGAACAGCCGGCGGTTGGCCAGCCCGGTCAGCTCGTCTGTCACGCTCAGCTCGAGCTTCTCCTGATAGAGCTGGGCGTTGAGGATGGCCATGGCCGAGTGGCGTGCCAGCGAGGTCAAGAACTTGATCTCGTCGGGTCCGAAGGCGTCGCGACCGCTTCGAGTGAAGTTGAGCAGACCTAGAAATCGATCTCGGGCGCGCATGGGGATCGACAAGAAAGAGCTCGACTCGGTCAGGATCTTCTCCATCGGGGAACTGCGCTCGATCCCCGAGGTGTCTCTAAGAAGATAGGGCTCGCCGCTCCGGATGGCCTCGGCGAGGAGGGGCTCGTCGAGGCTGACCGGATCGCCGGCCGATGCGCCAGGGACGTGGGGCCCAAAGACGGAGCGGATGACGAGCTTTTCCCGCTGCTCGTCCATGAGCAGGATGCTGAAGCGGTGAAAGCCGAGGGTCGTGCCGATCAGCTCCTTGATGGTCTCGATCACGCGATCCGGATCCAGCGTGGATGACAGGGCCTGGGTGACCTGGAAGAGCAGTTCCAGCTCACCGAGCCGTTTCTTGAGGTTCTGGTTGGTCTGCTCGATGAGCTCGTTTTTCTTCTCCAGCTCGGCGTGGAACTCGAGCTCGCGCTGGGCGATGTCGAGCTCGATGTCGGTATCGATCTTGGAGGCCTGAACCGCGGTGAGCTTGGCGAGCAAGCGGTTGAAGTCGTCCACCAGCAGGCCCATCTCGTCCTCGCCATGGCCCTCCAGGCGGGTCAGGAAGTTGCCCGCCTCGGCCTTCTCGATGGCCAGATTGACATTGCGGAGCGGCACGCCGAGGTAACGACGCACGGCCAGGACCGTGGCGCTGAACACGAAGATGACCAGCAGGCCTGTGCCGAGCACCAGCAGGGGCGCTCGCTGCCACAGGTCGCTGCCATAGAGAAGCCCCGCGCCGGCCAAGCCCAGGGCGACCGCTACAAGGCAGGCCAGGCCGACCGTCAAGGCGATCTTGCGAGCGATGCTCTGGCGAAAGAACGAAAACATGAAAGCGGTGCGACCCTCCTCGTCTTCTCGCGTCACCGGAGAGGCGATTCTATATAAGAACAGGCGAGCGTTCGTCAACAGTGGACGCCTGTATTGCGAGAAATCCTAGCCCGTGCGTCCTACCTTTTCCATGACGCGGATCACGGCCGGCGGCCGCGTGTTCGAGCTATTGACTTTGGATGGGATTTTCGTATCTGATAGGTCCATGAAAAAGACCCAAATGGTAGGTATCGTCCTCGCTGGGGCCTGTCTGGTGATCGCGGTCGGCTGTCCGAAGAGAACCGAGCACAAGAAGTTCTCGGACGAATCCGGCAGCAGCCTGACCACCCCGGCGCCTCGGAATACAGAGAAGACCGAGTCCAAGTCCGAGAGCCTGGAGCTGGCACCGCTGAAGATCGACAGACAGCTGGTCAAGAACAGCAAGGTTCCCCAGGCCAAGGAGCTTCTCGACAAGAGCAAGTTCGAAGACCTGGTCATGCTCATCGAGCCGGACGAGGCTTCGGGGATGGCCCCGGCTGACCGAGAAGCCCTGACCGATATCTACTATCACGCTGCCCACAGGCTCCGGCACAGGCTGCACAACGTCTCGTTCTCGTCGATGTTCTGCGAGCGGGGCCTGCTGTTGAGCTCGAAGCACGCCGGGCTTCTCCGCCTGCAGGCCGACAACTACTTGCACCCGGACATGAAGCTGGTCGGAGGGGCAGAGGAGCTCGCCAACCAGCTCGTCGAGATCGATGCTCGTGACGTGGAGAATCAGTACTTGCGCGGTCGGGTGGCTTTCGAGCAGGCCGAGTACGACGTGGCGATCAAGTGGCTGGAGCGCGCGGCCAAGGATCCGGGCCAGAGCAAGATATCCGAGGAGGCATACCAGCTGCTGGGCATGGCCAAGGCCAAGCGGGACGAGATCCGCTCGGCGCTCTCCATGACGCGCGAGCTGGAGATCATGATGAAGCGGGCCAAGAGCCTGGCTCACAATCAGGTCGGCCCCACGCCTACACCGGGGGCAGACGGTTCGGGTCAGATGGCCATGCAGCCCGGGGAGACAGCCGATCCGGCCGGGGGCAAGATCGTGCTGTACATGACCCAGTGGTGCAAGTACTGCCGCAAGACCCGGGAGCTGCTCAAGAGCCTGAACGTCAAGTTCGAGGAGCGAGACATCGAGAAGGACCAACAGGCGCTCATGGGCATGATGGAGACGGCCGAGCGGCTGGGGGTAGAGGTCACGGGCGTACCGGTCCTCCAGATCGGCAACCAGCTCGTGGTCGGGTACAACCCCACGCTGATCGAGAACATGATCAACAAGATCAGGTGAGCCCTCCGAGGCTGTGCACCGCTGCTCGACAATCGCCTTCACACTGCTGCTCTCGCTGGTGCACGGTGCTCCAGCGCGGCCCGGAGGCCACACGGCCTATACGGTCAGGCTGGCGCTCTTCGAGGGCCGACAGCGCGTACGGGTCCAGGGCAGGCAGTTGATGCTGATGGACGGCGACGTGCGGGATATTCTTCTTCGAGGTCGCAACGAGCCGATCCTGCTATCCAGGGGCCGATCGGGCATCCGCTGCGACGCATTGAAGAGCGAGCCGCGCAGCGTGCTCCTGCGCGCAGCCGGCGCGATCCGCATCGACGGCCGATCCCTGGTCGGCGAGCTCGAGGTGCGAGCCGAGCCAGCCGGTCTGCTGGTGATCAACCGACTGCCTCTCGATCGATACCTCGTCGGCTTGGTGGGGGCCGAGATGTCCGATTCCTGGCCACTGGAAGCGCTCAAGGCGCAGGCCGTGGCCGCGCGCACCTACTTCCTCCACCGCAGGCTGGCGCGCGAGCATGCGCCATATGACCTCTCGGCGAGCACGCTCGACCAGGTCTACCGCGGGATCGAGCGGGAGGGCGAGCGGACAAGGCGCGCGGTTCGCGAGACTGCCGGCCTGGTGCTCACGCACGGTATGCTCCCGGCCGAGGCTCTCTTTCACGCCTGTTGCGGGGGGAGGACGCATGCGGCCGAGGAGGTCTTCGGTCAAGCGGTTGCCTATCTGGTCTCGGTGGAGGATCCGGATTGCAGCGCCTGCCCGAAGCGCCGCTGGAAACGCGAGCTTCCGATCTCGCATCTTGTCCGAAAGCTCGTCGCGGGAGGCTGGAAGGGAAAGCTGCGGGAGCTGAGATCGGGTTCCGAGGGGGAGATCGTGCTGGTCGGCGAGCGAAGGAGCCTCCGCTTGGATCGCCGGGAGCTCAGGCGTGTACTGGGCGAGAAGGAGATCCCGAGCCCCTTTTTTACCTGGAGAGCCTCCGGCGATCGGCTCCTGATCGAGGGCCGCGGATCGGGTCACGGTGTCGGGCTCTGCCAGTGGGGTGCGCGCGGGATGGCCTTGCGCGGAGCCGGGTTCAGAGACATCCTCAGGCGCTACTATCCTGGCTGCGAGATCAAGAGGCTGTTCTAGCATGCGACTCGACGATTTCGACTACGACTTGCCCGAGGAGCGGATCGCCCAGGAGCCCCCGCCGCACAGGACGGCCAGCCGGCTGCTGGTCCTGCCGAGAGAGCAGGGGCCGATCGCCCACAGGCGCTTCCAGGACCTTGGCGCGCTGCTCCGGCACGGTGACCTGCTGGTGCTCAACGACACCCGGGTCATGCCGGCGCGTCTTTTCGGTCGCAAGCGCAGTGGCGGGAGGGTGGAGCTGCTGCTGGACCGACCGCTGTCCGAGCCCAGTGCATCGAATGGACGGATCGTCCAGGACTGGTGCTGTCTGATCCGGGCATCCAAGCCACTGCGAGCCGGTGCCGAGGTGGAGCTGGAGGGTGGTGCCGTCGCGGAAGGTCTTGGCGCGGACAGCGCGGGCGTGCGGATTCGGCTCAGGCTGCCCGCACCGGTGCACGAGTACCTGGAGCGCCATGGGCGCGTACCGCTGCCTGCCTACATCCGCCGAGATCCGGCTGGCGATCCGCGCGACGGTCTGGATCGGGAGCGTTACCAGACCGTGTTCGCGCGCCGTCCAGGTGCCGTGGCTGCCCCCACGGCTGGACTGCACTTCGATCCGGGCATGCTGGCCGAGCTGCGCGCGCTTGGGGTCGAGCTCGCCAGCTGCACGCTGCACGTGGGTCCCGGGACCTTCCTGCCCGTGCGCTGCCAGGACATCACGGCTCATGAGATGCACCCCGAACGCTATGCTCTGGACGAGGACTGTGTTCGAGCCGTGGCCCGTACGCGGCTTCGCGGCGGGCGGGTCGTGGCCGTGGGCACCACGGTGCTCCGGGCGCTCGAGTCCGCATGGGGCTCGGAAGGCCTGCGGGCAGGCGAGGGGCTGACGGAGCTGTTCATCTACCCGGGCTTCGAGTTTCACGTGGTCGACGTTCTGCTGACGAACTTCCATCTGCCGCGCTCCACCTTGCTCATGCTGGTATGCGCCTTCTCGGAACGGCGCCGAGTGCTGGACGCTTATGCAGAGGCAGTGAGGGCGGGATACCGATTCTACTCGTACGGCGATGCGATGCTGCTTTGCTGAAGGGGATTCGACGTCCATGGATGAGAAGAAAGTCCCGCGGATTCGGTTCGAGGTCGAGGACTGCGACCCGGGCAGCGAGGCCCGGGCGGGCAGCCTGAGCACCCGGCGAGGGCGGGTGCAGACTCCGGTCTTCATGCCCGTCGGGACCACGGGGACCGTCAAAGCCATGGATCCCGAGGATCTCGCCGAGCTCGGCTTCGGGCTGATCCTCGGCAACACGTATCACATGATGGTCAGGCCTGGCGAGGAGGTCATCCGCCTGCACGGAGGCCTCCACAGCTTCATGGGCTGGGCGGGATCGATCTTGACCGATAGCGGCGGCTACCAGGTCTTCAGCCTGGCCCACCGCCGGCGGATATCCGAGCAGGGGGTCAGCTTCTGCAACCACATAGACGGCGACATGTGCATGTTGACCCCCGAGCGATCGATTTCCATCCAGGAGACGCTCGGGGCGGACATCATGATGGCCTTCGACGAGTGCCCGCCCTGCGGCGCGGATCGGTCGTACCTGCGGGCTTCCATGGAGCGGACGAGCCGCTGGGCCGAACGCTGTCTGCGGGCGCGCTCTCGCTTTGGCGGCGCGTTGTTCGGCATCGTCCAGGGCGGTCTGGAGAAGGATCTGCGGCTCGAGCACCTCGATGAGCTGGCGTCACTCGGCTTCGAAGGTCTGGCGATCGGTGGGCTTTCGGTGGGCGAGGAAAAGCAAGACACGGAGGCGATGGTCGCTTTCCTCGCGCCCCGGATGCCCGCTGACCGGCCGCGCTATCTCATGGGCGTGGGTCTGCCCGAAGACATCCTGCACGGCATCGCTTGCGGAGTGGACATGTTCGACTGCGTGGTGCCGACCCGCAACGCGCGAAACGGCCAGCTCTTCACCTGGCGCGGTCCGATCCAGATCCGGCACGCCGCTCACCGCCATTCACTCGAGCCGATCGATGCGCGCTGCGGATGCCCCGTATGCCGTAGGTTCACGCGTGCCTACCTCCGTCACCTGTACCGGATGGACGAGTTGCTGGGGATGCGCCTCAATACCCTTCACAATCTCTACTTCTACGCCGAACTGCTCCGGGAGGCCCGCCGGGCCATCCTCCGGGGGGACTATGCGGCCTGGTCGGCCGAGGTGATGCGAGGACTGCAGGGCTGAGTGGCCCGTGATTGCATGAAAAACAAAAAAATGTTTGATCTGATCCCGGCCTTCTGCTACGACACGTGGGCTGCAGAATCGGCGAGATCCCGCAGCTTGCGGGATCGGCCGGAGATCAAAGGAGTTACGATTGGAACTCGTCGCGCAATCGCTGGTGGCAGAGGATCCTGGTGGAGCTAACCCGGATGGCCAGCCGGCGGGCTCCTGTCAGCAGATGAGCGGCATGTTCGTGCCCATCCTGCTGATGTTCGCCATCATCTACTTCCTCATCATCCGTCCCCAGCAGAAGCAACAGAAGCGCCTGCAGCTAATGCTGTCCGAGCTCAAACGGGGCGACAAGGTGATCACCAATGCTGGCATCTTCGGCTCGATCACCGGCTTGACGGATCACACGGCCACGCTCGAGGTGGCCAAGAACGTGCACATCAAGGTCCTGCGGAGTCAGATCGCCGGGCTCCAGCCCACCGAGAAGGACTCGGAGAAGGGCCCGGTGGTTCCGGAGCAGGAGAGGAAGTAGGACGCGCCTCTTGCTTAGAAGACGAGCGAGGTCGATCCATGGAAAAGGCGTGGTATTGGAAGATCGCATTCGTTCTGCTGCTGGTCGCGGGCTCGGTCCTGTACCTGCTGCCTACCTTCTACTCGGATTCTCTGCCCGACTGGTACGCTGATTTCTTCGAGAAGAAGGTCAACCTGGGGCTCGACCTCCAGGGTGGGATCCACTTGGTGCTCGGAGTGGAGGTGGACAAGGCCCTCGAGGACAAGGCTGACCAGTATGTCCGAGACTTCCGGGCGACCATGAAGGAGAAGCGGATTCCCTACAAGAAGGTCTTCCGGGTGCCGGAGACCTGGGACATCCAGTTCGAGCTCAAGGCCACCAAGGACATGAAGCGCCTGCGAAAGCGTGTGCTGGAGGGGTACTTCAACCTGAAGGAGGTCGACCTCGATCTGGAAGACGAGACTGTGCTGAGGATGACCTTCGACGACAAGTACGTGGAGGAGCTCAGGCGCAATGCCCGCGATCAGGCTCGGGTCACCGTTCGCAACCGGGTGGACGAGTTCGGGGTGGCGGAGCCGACGATCGCACCCCATGGCGAGAACGGCATCCTGGTGCAGTTGCCTGGCATGTTCGACCCCGAGCGCGCCAAGAAGCTGCTCGGCCGGACAGCCCAGCTCGAGTTCAAGATCGTCGACGACAAGAGCGACTTCATGAAGAAGCTCAAGGGCAAGCTGCCCGAGGGCATCCGCCTGGACTACTACACCTACGAGGGGCAGGATGACGAGCCGGTCACCGAAGCCTTCCTGATCGCCAAGGGCAAGGGCAACGACGGCAAGAACCGGCTGGTTGATTTCTTCAATAATGTGAAAGAAATCGAGGACTTGCTCCGAAAGGAGAAGGTCTCCGAGGAGCTGATCGAGCAGATCCTGGAGAAGGCCAGGAACGGGATCTCTCCGGCCGAGCGCAAGGAGATCCTGGCCATGGCGGCGCCCGTCCTGGGCGCCCCGGCCGAGTCGGGCGCAGCAGCAGCCCCACCGGTGAGTCCGAAGGATACGCCTCCAGCGGATGAGGCTGCACCACCTGCGCCGGGTCCGAAGGATGCGGCTCCGGCGGGTGGGGCGGCAGCACCGGCTTCGGATCCAGCTCCTGCGGCTGGGGCGACAGCACCGGCGTCGGGTCCCAAGGACACCTCTCCAGCTCCTGCGAATGATGTCGACAGGCCGGCCAAGGGGCCGGGTGAGGGCCAGGACGAGAAGGCCGGTGAGCCTGCCAAGGCGGGCGATGCAGCCAAGGCGGGCGATGCGGCCAAGGCAGGCGATGCGGCCAAGGCGGGCGATGCGGCCAAGGCGGGCGATGCGGCCAAGGCAGGCGATGCGGCCAAGGCAGGCGATGCGGCCAAGGCGGGCGACGCAGCCAAGACCGGCGATGCCGCCAAGGCAGACAAGACTGCCAAGTCAGGCGACGCAGCCGAGACCGGCGATGCAGCCAAGGCGGGCGATACGGCCAAGGCGGACGAGACTGCCAAGGCAGACAAGACTGCCAAGTCAGGCGACGCAGCCGAGACCGGCGATGCAAGCAAGGCGGACGAGACTGCCAAGGCGGGCGACGCAGCCAAGACCGGCGATGCGGCCAAGGCGGATGACGCAGCCGCGGCCACCGAGCCGGCCGGCGCTGGGAAACCGACCGCCTTCATCCGCCTGTCGAGGCTGCTGGATGGCAAGGTGCCCACGGGCCGGGAGATCGGCTTCGGCCGCAACGAGCGAGGCCTCAACGAGGTGGAGTTCCGGACGTACTACCTTGAGGCCGATGTCGCTATGACCGGTGACTACATCACCGACGCCAACGTGCGACCCGACTCGGAAACCGGCCGTCCCGAGGTCTCGCTGGACTTCGATCGCACCGGCGCCACGATCTTCGAGAAGCTGACCGGCGCCAACGTCAAGCGGCGCATGGCCATCGTGCTCGAGGGAGAGGTGAGCTCCGCGCCGATCATCCAGACCCGCATCGGAGGCGGCCGGGCGCGGATCACGATGGGCGCGGCCGGCAACTACAACGAGGTCCTGGCCGAGGCCCAGGACCTGGCCGTCGTGCTGCGCGCGGGCGCCCTGCCGGCGCCGGTGCGCATCCTCGAGGAGCGCACCGTGGGCCCCACCATGGGAGAGGATGCCCGGCGCCAGGGCATCTATGCGCTGGCCATCGGCCTGATCATCGTCATCCTCTTCATGGTCATCTACTACCGCATCAGCGGTGCGGTCGCAGACCTCGCCCTGGTGCTCAACGCCCTGTTCATCCTCGCAGTCATGGCAGCCTTCCAGGCCACGCTCACCTTGCCGGGGATCGCCGGCATCATCCTGACCATCGGCATGGCCGTGGATGCCAACGTGATCATCAACGAACGAATACGCGAGGAGCTCCACTCGGGCAAGACGCCCCGGGCTGCAGTGGACGCGGGCTACAGCCGGGCGTTCTGGACCATCTTCGATGCCAACTTCACCACGCTCATCGCCGCAGTCGTCCTGTGGTCGTACGGCTCGGGTCCGATTCAGGGCTTCGCGGTCACGCTCTTCATCGGCATCCTGGCGAGTATGTTCACGGCCATCTTCGTCACGCGGCTGGTGATGGACTGGCTGACCATCCGGCGCAAGATCGAGCGCCTGAGCATCTGACCGGCGGACGGGACGGAGGAGCGCCATGGAGTTCTTCAAGCCGGGTTCCCTGAACATCGACTTCGTGGGCAAGCGAAAGGGATTCATCGCCCTATCGATAATCCTCGTGCTGGGCTCCATCGCAGTCTTCACCTGGAAGCAGCTGGCCGACTCGATCAACTGGGGGATCGACTTCGCCGGCGGCACGGTCATCGACATGGAGTTCGCAAAGGAAGTCGATATCGGCGAGGTGCGCAAGGCGGTCACCGACCTGGGGTACGATAAGAACGTCATCCAGCGCGCGGCCTTCGTCGGCAAGGAAGGCCAGGTGGAGTACATCATCCGGGTCGAGCGGATCGCCATCCTGTCCGAGAAGGACGCCGGGAAGCTGCGAGAGGGCCTGGGGGGCATCTTCGGCGACAAAATGGAGCGTCTCATCTTCGACGCCGACTCGGGAGACCAGTTCGAGCTGCGCTTTTCGGAGACGGTGACCGAGAGCGAAATTCGAGCTGCCCTCAAGAAGCTCTCCGAGTCCACGGGCAGGACCGAGCTGGCTTCGGTCGTGCTGCGCAAGCAGGGCAAGGAGGACCAGCATCGCTACATGGTGCTGATGACGGGCGTGGCAGCACAGATCGAGAAGGCGATGAAGAAGGCCTTCCCCAAGGAGTCACCCAGCGTCCGCAAGGTCGAGTTCGTCGGCCCCCAGGTGGGCAGCAAGCTGCGAACGGACGGCATCCTGGCCATGATCTATGCGATCGCTGGCATCTTGATCTACGTGGCCTTTCGATTCAATTTGCAGTTCGCACCGGGCGCGGTCCTGGCCCTGGCACACGACGCCGTCATCGTCATCGGACTGTTCGCCCTGCTCGGACTTGAGTTCAACTTGACCTTCGTAGCGGCCATCTTGACGGTCATCGGTTACTCGGTCAACGACACGATTGTCGTCTACGACCGGATCCGCGAGAACCTGGCCCGATTTCGATCGCAGAGCCTCGACGTGGTCATCAATACCTCGCTCAACGAGGTGCTCAACCGCACCGTGCTCACCTCGTTGACCACGGTTTTCGCGCTGCTCGGTCTGCTCGTGATCGGTTTCGGCGAGATCCAGGACTTCGCGATCGCCATGACCTTCGGTGTGGTCGTCGGCACCTACTCCTCCATCTACGTGGCCGGCTCGACGACCATCTGGCTGGAAGCCCTGGCCAAGAAGATGCGCAGGGCCTGAATAAAAGAGGATGGGACGGTCATGGGATATTCGCGAGGTGGATGCGCACCAAGCGGAGTCCCTGTCGCGTGAGCTCGGGCTGTCGCCTCTGATGGCGCGACTGCTCTTGCTGAGAGACGTTCAAACCGTCGAGCAGGCGCGCGATTTCCTGCAACCAGGTTTGCGTCAGCTGCACGATCCGTTCAGCATGCACGGCATGGAGGCGGCGGTCGAACGACTGGTCGAGGCGCTGAAAAAGGGGGAGCGCATCTGCGTCTATGGAGACTACGACGTGGACGGTGTGACCGCCACCGCTCTGCTGATCTTGTTTTTCAACCGCAGTGGGCTGGATGTCCAATACCGCATCCCGTCGAGGCTGGAGGAGGGCTACGGACTGAACATGCCGGCGGTCGAGGAGATCGCCAGCAACGGAACCCACTTGCTCGTCACGGTGGACTGCGGCATCTCCGACCTTGAGCCGATCCAGCGAGCCGTGGAACTGGGCATGGACGTGATTGTCATGGACCACCACCAGGTTCCTGCCGAGCTGCCATCCGCCTGTGCCGTGCTCGATCCCCATCAATCCGTTTGCTCCTTTCCCACCAAGGATCTGGCGGCTGTCGGGGTCGCTTTCAACCTGCTGATCGCACTGCGGTCCAGGCTGCGCGCCAGCGGCTTCTATCGAGAGTGTGATGAGCCGAACCTGCGGGAGTACCTGGACATCGTCGCCCTGGGGACGGTGGCCGACATCGTCCCGCTCGTGGGCGAGAACCGGGTGCTGGCACACTGCGGTCTGGCCGAGTTGACCGCAGGCCGGCGGCCCGGCGTGGCCGCCCTCAAGGAAGTGGCCGGGCTCATGGGGGGGCAGGTCACGACAGGGCATATCGCCTTCAGGCTGGCGCCGCGCATCAACGCCGGTGGCCGGCTCGGGAGGGCGGACAAAGGGGTGGAGCTCATCACGACGCGGTCTTTCTCACGGGCCCTGATCCTGGCGAGGGAGCTGGACGAAGCCAACACACGACGCCAGTCGATCGAGAGGCAGATATTCGATCAGGCACGTGAGAACGCACCTGAGGCATTTGATCGCCACGGCAAGGAAGCACTCGTGCTGGCCTGCGAGGGATGGCACGTGGGCGTCGTGGGAATCGTGGCTTCACGGCTCGTCGAGTTGTTCGATTGTCCGGTCGTCCTCATCGCGCTGGACGGAGAGCGAGGACGCGGATCGGCCCGGACGACAAAAGGCGTGCATCTCTTCGATGCCCTGAGACAGTGTGGTGACATGCTGGAGGCCTTCGGAGGCCACGAGATGGCCGCAGGTCTCACCATTCGCAGGAGCGAGCTGGAGGCGTTTCGCAAGGCCTTTCGCGAGGCGGTCCTGCAGCAGGCGACGGAGTCCGGCGGCCAGGTGCTTTACGCCGATGCGGAGGTCCAGCCCAACGCCTGGCACACAGAGGATATCGAGGCCCTCGGCAAGCTGGAACCCCACGGGGCGGGCAATCCGGAGCCTGTGTTTCTTGCGAGAGACCTGCAGATCAAGAACGTCAGGATCGTCGGCAGGGATCCGCCGTACCACCTCAAGGCCGTCGCCCTCGACGGGAGCCGACCATGGGACCTGATCGGCTTTCGGATGGGAGATCGCGCCGGGCAGGTGCTCGAGCGAATGGATCTGCTCTACACGCCCGAGATGAACAGCTGGGAGGGCTATCATACGATCCAGCTTCGCCTCAAGGACCTACGTCCTCCATGGAGATCGTGATCCGGCTAGAAAATTGATGGGCTCAGCGGGCGAGGTTACACTGGTATCGAGGCGATCAAGCCCTATGCCCGGAGGCTTGTGTGACCGAGGAGTCCGGTCGCGTGGTGGATGAGCTCTTGGGGCGTTTCCGCGCTCCAGCTCCCTCCAGGCCATTCCATCCAGCTCGGCAGACGAGCGTGTTCAAGTGGATCGCGGCTGCCTTGGCGGGCGTGATCGCAGGCGGCATCGGTGCCTTCATCTATGAAATCCATGGGACGGATCCGCAGGTGCACACCGATCCTGACCTGGTCGTGGATCCGGCCGGCATCTCCCTTCAGCCGCTGGATCTGCATGCGCGCCAGACCGTCCCGGGCTTGCTTCAGTTCAGGGGCAATCCGACCCGGAGCTACTACGGCACAGGTCCAATTCCGCACGAGCCGCGCATACTCTGGCGCTATCCGGACATGCCTCTCTGCGCCAAGAGCCGGGTAGGGGCTGAGCTGAGCACGTGGTGCGGAACGGGTTGGACCGGCCAGCCCGCCATCTGGGAGAGGCCTGACGGGCTGACCGAGATCGTCGTCGGAACCTATGATCGCTGCGTGCACTTCCTGAACGCGGAAAACGGCCGCCGGACGCGAAGACCGTTTTGCACCGGCGATATCATCAAGGGTTCGGTTACGCTCGATCCTGACGGCGATCCCTTGCTCTACTTCGGCTCGCGGGACAACAAGCTGCGCATCGTGGCACTCGATCGCCCGAGCCCGGTCGAGCTGTGGTCCATGGACGCCGACTTCGTTCCAGGAATCTGGAACAACGACTGGGACGGCAACCCGACGGTCATCGACGATATCCTGCTGGACGGAGGAGAGAACGGCTACTTCTTCGCGCTCAAGCTCAATCGTGACTACGATCCGAACGGCAGGGTTCAAGTCTCTCCAGAGCTGCTGCTGGCCTTTCGGTCATGGAACGATGCGCTGCTCGCAGAGCTGGGCGACGAGAACGTCAGCATCGAGAACTCCGTGGCGGTCTATGATAGACGGGTCTACTTCGCAAACTCGGGCGGAAGGGTGCTTGGGCTCGATCTGCATCAGATCCACGCGGGACGGGCGCCGGTCGTCTTTGATTTCTGGGCAGGCGACGACATCGATGCATCGATCGTCGTGGATCACGATGGCATGTTGTACGTCGCAGTCGAGCTGGAGCGATACTTGCCGCGCTCGGACGAGCTCGGGCAGTTGCTCAAGCTGGATCCCTACCGCCCGGCCGATCCCGTGCTGTGGAGCCTCTCGGTGCCGCCTTCCTTCGCGGACTTCAAGGGCGGCATCTGGTCCACACCTGCCCTGGGGGAGGGTGTGCTGTACGTGACCACGCACGCCGGCCAGTTGCTCACTGTCGACAGCGACACGGGGCAGGTCTACAGCACTCACGCGGTCGGTCCGCATGCGTGGTCGTCGCCGGTCGTGGTCGAGGACAAGCTGCTGGTCGCCACTTGTAGGGGTGAGCTTCGCTGCTACTCCATCCTGGATCCGCTCTCGCCTCGACTGGAATGGACGATGCGCATACCCACCGGGGCTTGCATCGAATCGACGCCCGCGGTCTGGAAGGGACGCATCGTGATCGGCGCCAGGGACGGATACATCTACTGCTTTGGACAGCCGGAGGACTGGACAGCTGCGCTCGTCCGCTGAGCATCGGCAAAAGTGCACATCCCCGGAACCGACAGCCCGAGGCGCTGTCGGATCGGTCCGTAGAAATCGGGTTCGACTTGATGGAGGCGGTCATGCGCGTCCTGGGATGGAGCCTCGCCTGCCTTTCTCTTTTTTTGTCCAGTGACCTCGTCTCTCACGCCCGGGCCGAAGACCTGCTCGAGAGGGCGCTGATGAGCGTACCGGCCGAACGGGACGCAACGAGATGCATGACACCTTACTTCTTCGTGGGCACGGAGAGCCGGACAGATCTGCTTCCCCTGGTCGGCCATCGGGCCGAGGTGGATATCGCCGGTGTGATCGCAGCCGTGAAGATCATCCAGACATACCGCAACAAGGGCGACCGAGTCATCGAGGCGGTCTACCTGTTTCCGGCCTCGACGCGAGCCGCGGTACACGGACTCCGCATGCGAATAGGAGAACGGACCATCGAGGCTCGGATCCAAGAGAGTGAAGCGGCGCGCGGGCAATACGAGAGCGCGCGCGATACGGGAAGGACCGCCTCGCTGCTCGAGCAGCACCGCCCGAATGTCTTCCAGATGAGCGTGGCCAACATCCTGCCCGGCGACGAAATCCAGGTGGAGCTGGACTATACAGAGCTGCTCGTGCCCCGAGACAACAGGTACGAGCTGTCGCTGCCAGCGGTCGTCGGCCCGCGGTACTCGAACGGTTCGGCCACGAGTGAGAAGCAGAGAGGCCGATGGGTGGAAAATCCTTATCTACACGAGGGCGAAAAGCCGAGATTCGAGTTCGAGCTCGATCTGGAGCTGAGGGCCGGCATGCCCATTGCCCGGGTGTCCTGCGCCAGCCACGAGGTGGACGTGGTGTACGCCGGTGAGGACACGGCATGCGTACGCATCGAGGATCCCCGGGCCGGTACACGCGACTTCGTGCTGCGCTACGAGCTGGCAGGCGATGAGATCCAGCAGGGCTGCCTGCTCGCCCCAGGCCAGCCGGAGCCCTTTTTCCTGCTCATGCTTCAGCCGCCCGCGGAGCCGGTCGAGGCTCAGATCCTGCCGCGCGAGTATCTGTTCGTGCTGGACGTGTCCGGCTCCATGGATGGTTTTCCGCTCCAGACGGCAAAAACAATCATCAAGCACATGTTCAGAGACCTGCGCTCCTATGACTCATTCAACGTGCTGCTCTTCGCAGGCGCGAGCGAGGTGTTTTCGGCTCAGCCGCTGGCTGCCAGCGCCCGGAACGTGAGGCGGGCTGCAGCGTGGATCGATCTCCACCACGGCGGTGGTGGGACCGAGCTGCTGCCCGCCCTGAAGCGAGCGATGGACATGGAGCGCAGCGACGAGAAGAAGTCGAGAGCCGTGGTTCTCCTGACGGATGGATACGTCCATGTGGAGAAAGAGGCCTTCGAGCTGGTGCGCGATCGGATCAGCGATGCCAGCCTCTTTCCTTTCGGTATAGGCTCTTCGGTCAACCGCTTCTTGATCGAAGGACTGGCTCGCGCGGGCATGGGCGAGCCATTCATCGTGCTCGACCCTGAGCAGGCCGAGAGCCAAGCCGAGCGCTTCCGGAGGATCATCGACGCACCCCTGCTGCGCTCGGTCGAGGTGGAGTTCGATGGGCTGGATGTCCACGATGTGGAGCCACCGGCCATTCCCGATCTATTCGCCGGCCGGCCGGTCGTCGTGTTCGGCAAGCTACGGGATCGCGCCCGTGGCCAGGTCTGTGTGCGGGGCATGGGCTCCGACGGTGAGCACAGGTGCTGCATCGAAGTCGAGGAGGCCGATTCGTCGCAGGAGAACGAGGCCATCCGCTATCTCTGGGCGCGGCATCGGGTCGCAAGCCTGATCGACTTGGAGCGATTGGAGCGCAACGACGCGCGCCGCGACGAGGTGATCCGGATCGGTCTGGCGCACAGTCTGCTGACCGAGTACACATCCTTTGTGGCGATAGACTCGCGTGTCCGAGCGGACGGAAAGCGGATCGAGACCGTGCGCCAGCCACTGCCCATGCCGGCGGGTGTCCCAGACGGAGCGGTGGGAGTCGGACTGGGGGTGACCGGATCGTCGGGCTCGAGAGCTCGGGTCGGCGCGGCATGCGTGATGGGGTCGCTGTCGACCGATTCGATCCGCAGGGTCATTCGCATGCGCAGCGCAGAGATCAAGTCTCTGTACGAGCGCCAGCTCAAGTCAAACCCCATGCTGGCAGGCAAGGTCGTGCTGAGGCTGGTGATCGGACCGGACGGCCGGGTCGTGAAGGCCGAGGTGCAAAGCAGCACGCTCGGAGAAGAGGAGTTCGAGCAGGCCTTGCTGAACATCGCCTCGCGCTGGCGTTTTCCAGCCCTGCCTGGCGGGGGGCAAGTGGTCGTGAGCTATCCCTTCATTTTCCGATCGGTGGAATGATCGGCGCTTCCCTGGCGGTAGATCTCCAGCACAGAGGGAAAGGGCTCCAGGGCACGCTCGAAGATGCCGAGACTGTACGCGATGGTCAGGCCGTAGTTGGTGATCGGTACGCCCTGCGCTCGGCAGAGCATGAGCCTTGAGAGCATGGCCCGCCGGTTGAACACACAGGCGCCACAGTGGACCACAAGGTCGTATGGAGAGATGTCATCAGGGTAATCGTGGCCGGCCACCACGTCGAAGTGAAGCTCGCCGCCGACGTATCGGGTGAGCCAGCGCGGAATCTTCTCGCGTCCGATATCGTCCTCGATCGGGTGGTGGGAGCAGGCCTCGGCGATCAGGATGCGATCGCCGGGCACGAGCCTCTCGATGGCCAGGGTGCCGCGGACCTGGGTGGGCAGATCGCCCTTGAAACGAGCGAAGAGTATCGAGAAGCTGGTCAAGGGAACGTCCCGCGGTGTGATCCGCGCCACTTCCTGGAAGGCCTGGGAGTCCGTCACGACCAGGCGTGGCGGTCGCTTGAGCCGATCCAGAGCGGCCGCGAGCTCGCTTTCCTTGACCACCATGCAGCAGGATCGGGCGTCCAGCAGATCGCGTATCGTCTGGACCTGAGGGAGGATCAAGCGGCCCTTGGGCGCCTCCTTGTCGATCGGCACGACCAGCAGCGCAAGCTCGCCCGCACCCACCAGATCGGCAGCGATCGTCCGGCTGTCGATGAACTCGTCCGGGGCGCTGTCCAGAAGCGCCTGCCTAAAGTCCAGAACGCCCTGTCCCTGGCTGGCTACCGTGCGCACGAAGCGGACCTGCTTTGCATCGAGATCCGAGAGCAGGGAGGGGTCGGGCTGGCCCAGGTCGTCCTTGTTGAAGACCACCACGGCGGGGATCCCTCGGCGGTAAAACTCGGCCAGGATCTGCTCCTCGTACTCGCCCCAATGGCCTGCATCGGTGACCAGCACGCCCAGATCGCTGCGATCGAAGACCCGGAAGGTGCGTTTCACGCGCATCTCTCCCAGGGCTCCGACGTCATCGATGCCCGCAGTGTCGATGAAGAGGACGGGCCCGAGCGGCAAAAACTCCATGGGCTTCTCGACCGGATCGGTCGTGGTGCCGGCGAACTCGGACACGATCGAGACCTGCTGTCGGGTGATCGCGTTGAGCAGGCTGGACTTGCCCGCGTTGCGTCTGCCGAACAGGCTGATGTGAAGGCGAAAGCCCTTGGGTGTGCGCTGGACCATCAACCGCTCTCCCTCCGGTGCCGTCCGAGGTGCAAGCAGAGCAAGATCAAGCCGAGCAGGGACCAGGAGAGCCAATCTGCCCGGTCCTTGCCGGTCCAATCACACGAGCAGCCCGGCAAGCTCGATCTGTGGAATCGACGTGTTTCGCTCCATGCGCCAGCAAGTCCCTCGTCGTCGACAGCCCTGGCCCGTAAGAAATACGTGTGTGGGGATGGGAGCTCCCCGGGTGTGTGCAGCTCCGTGGTCTCTCCTGGGTCGGGCTCGCATCGAAAAGAGCTCACGAGCTCCTCAACGGACTCCTGGCGGAGGATCTCGAACTCGTACTCCACCACCCGTCCATCGGGATCCGATGAATTGCGCACGACCACCAAGGGTCGAGATTCGTGGACCGTGACATCGCGCGCGGGAGCGAGGATCTCGGGAGCGTCCGGCGGCCAGTTCTCTGGCTCCTGGAGCAGCGTGACCACGAGCTCCCTGGCCCTGGCTCCCCGGCCGCCGACGAGCACACAGCCCTGGTGCGCGCCGAACTCGAGCCCGTCGGTCACGACCTCGACCTGGAGATCGGACGGAGCGCTGCCTCCCGAAGGCGCGACGCGGATCCAGGCCTGCTCGGGCTCGGCCCACCACTCCAGCGGACCCTGGTCCTCCTCCGTCAGACGAACGATCTGCACAGGGGGCGGGGGTTCGCCGGGCCCGTGGACGAAGTCGAGCCTGCCGGGGTCGAAGTCGATGACCGGATCCCTGGGGCTCAGCAGGAGTTCCACGGAGAGATCCACCGGCGAGGCGTCGGCCTCCTCGACGAAGAACCTGAGCCGGCTGCGGTAGAGCCCGGGATCGAGATCCGAGCTGTCCACCTGGATCGACACCAGGCCCGGAGCCACACCGCTGTCTGGTACGAAGCCCAGCCAGCCGGCCTCGCCCTCGGCTCGCCAGCCGAGGCTGTCCGATCCCTGGCACACGAGGTCCACCAAGGCCGAGGGCCGCGGCTGCTCGGCTGTGGCTCGCAAGAAAAGCGCAGTCGGCTTGAGCCCGAGCAGCGTGCCCTGGCTCTGATCGATCAGGGCATCGAAGCGCAGATCCTCGCCGTCTCGTTCGATGGCCAGCACCCGGATCGACGAGCCCTGGACGCCGTATGGCTCGCTGGAAGGCGAACTCGTCGGCGTGAAAGCGTCGTTGCCCTGGTACGGGAATGGATCTCCCGCATCACCCAGCTCCCAGGCGCTGCGGTTCAGCTCCCGCAGACCGTCTGCCTGCTCGACGTCGACCAGGTAGTGATCCTCGTCGTTGTTGTCGGGCCGGTTGTCGTCGATGTGGTAGATCAGCAGGCCTGCTCCTGGCAAGTATCTGTCCAGGCTGATCCGCTGGCGGTTCTCGAGCAGGAAGTACTGCCCTGCCGGCATGCCTGCGTCGATCCAGATCGCCTCCGGGGCTTTCTCGACCGGACCGAGACGAAGCCCACTGGCCGATACCTCTATGTGCAGCGGAGCGAGCATGCCGAGACGGATCTTCGACCAGGCGCAGAAATGGGTCGGTGCGCTGCCGTCCTGCGACGGCCCGGCCCACGGCCCTGCGGCCATCAGGCCCCAGAGGCCGATGCCGGCAGAGTCGAAGTCGTAATCGTAGAGATCGGGTAGACCGAAGAAGTGCGCGCTCTCGTGGGCCGCGACCCCGATCCGGGTGATGGTCTCGCTGTCGGGACCGAGCTCGGGCGCCGTGCTGTAGGCCGGGATGACGATTCCATCCGAGGTGACGATGACCTCGTCGCTCCAATGCAGATCATAGAAGTGGGAGTGGACGTGGTCGACGTCCCCCGAGGTCTCGAATCCAGGGCCGGAATGGATCACGCACAGCGCATCGATGACGCCATCGCCATCTCTGTCGAAGCGCGTGAAGTCGAATCCCCGCTCCTCGAGCTGCGTCACGGCGTGGATGGCCATGTCCTGGGGTGAGGCCCAGCGGTACTCGTTATAGGCATAGTGGGCGGCGTCTTGCGGGAGCCGGATCCAACCGGTCAGCGTCGAGAAGAGATCCCAGCGACCGGCCGAGACATCCTGGTAGTAGCTGCGGACGGAGCCGGTAGGACCATTGAAGACGGCGTCGAAGTCGAGCGGTTCGAACGTGGTGTCCTGATCGGCGAAGACGACCAGCAGGACGAGGTTGGCCACCAGGCGATGCCCTGCCGGCAGGTCGGGCAGGCGAGGGAAGGGCGATGCGGGAAAGAGCGCCTGGCGTCGGTCGAGTGTTCTGCGCCGGAGATCGGTCGCCGGGCGAAGGTGTGGCTCCAGACCCAGCCTGGCCGGATCGGGGTGGGGTGCGCGATGGGCTGTGGGTACGAGCTCGCCATCGGGACCGATCTCGGCGTAGAACCAGGCACCGCACCCGTCGTCCCAGGCGAGACTGTAGCCTGCGAGGTCCTCCGCCCAGAGCAGGAACTCATCACCGAATAGCCTTCCGGGGACAGCGCTGCCGTCACGGTTGGGAAGATCGATGGGGAACGGAGATGCCGGAACCGCCAGGCAGGTTGTGCTCGAGATGGAGAGGATGAGCAGGACGATCGCGAAACGGGCACAGGCGATCATGAGGCCATTCTGTGGCCTGCTGGCCCGCATTTCAAGTCCGGGCGCTTGTGGATCGAGCGGCCTTGCCCGAAGTCGAGCAGCCAGAACGCATCCTTGGCCAGTCCTGCCTCCTCGACTGCCCGGGCCAGGTCGAGCGCCGGATCGTCCTGGCCATCGTCGGCCAGGGGGAAGGTGGAATGGTGGACTCCGACCGAGTGCCGGGCGCCGAGCCGACGGTGGGCCTCGATGGCTTCGGCGGGCGAGAGGTGGAAGAACGACATGAACCAGTTTGGCTTGTAGGCTCCGATCGGTAGGATGGCCAGATCCGGAGGCCCAAAACGGGTTCGGATCTGGTCGAAATGAGGGCCCAGGCCCGTGTCACCCGCAAAGAAAACCGTCCCGGATGGAGCCTCGATCACGAATCCACCCCAGAGGGTGGCGTAGTGGTCGCAAAGGCCGCGCGAGGAGAAATGCTGGGCAGGCACGAAGGTCAGGCGGACATCCGGGCGCAGGAGAATACTCTGCCACCAGTCCATGTCGCGTGATCCGTGAATCTTCTTCCGCTTCAGAAAAACCGAGTTGCCAAGACCGGTGAAGATCCGTGGCCGGTGGCGTCCGACGAGCTGTCGGAGCGTCGGGACGTCGAGGTGATCGTAGTGGTTGTGGGAGATGAGTATCACGTCGACGGGCGGCAGGTCCTCTATCTGTAAGCCTGGGGCGTGGACCCTCTTGGGGCCGGCGAAGCTGACCGGGCTGGCGCGCTCGGACCAGATCGGATCCGTCAGGACGTTCAAGCCATCCAACTGCAGGAGGACCGTCGAGTGATTGATGAAGGTGATGCGGATGCCTTCCGAGACGCTTCGGGGTGGCGGGGGCTTCGGATCGGAATCCCGAGGGTGCCACTCGCCCGGATCTCGCTGGCTGGCCCACTTGAGCATGTCGGACACGCCCTTCTCGTGCCCGCGCACCTGGTTGTGAAATCGTACGCCGTCGAAGTGATCGGTCTTCGGTCCAGTATATCGCGGAGACGAGAAAGCGCAGCAGGCCACCAGGCCGGCGGACGCAAGAAGCGCCAGAAAGACGATTGGGATCCAGCTCATGGACGAATGGCACTGGCGAGGCGTGCCCATGTGGGCTACATGATGTACTTCTTGTTGATCAAGTTATGGAGGTAAATCTCCGCAGCATCTCCGAAGCGCGCCTGGACACCCTTGTGAGGCAGAAGCACGTAGGTCGCCTGCTCGCCCGCGATGCAAGAGAAGACCACCTGACTGGCCTCCGAGCCGCTGATCATCTTCAATGCAGCCAGGTTCTCGTTTTCCTTCAGGACCAGGCTGGCGTGGCAAACCGGACAGAAGAACTTCCAGCGAGAGCCTCTCTTGAGCACGACCCCGGGAGGGATGGAGATCTGGTAGTTGCCCGGCTCGGGATGAAAGCCGATCAGAACCCGTCTACCTTCCTCGGCTCCCGCCGGCTGGGCGACCAGGACGATCGTATCGCTCGGATTCAACATCGCCTCGCACTCGGGGCAGGCATAAGTCCAGCTCATCGAAGTCCTCCAGAAGTGGATACGCGTTCTACTGCGCCTGGGCTGTATCATACCATGGAAAACGGAGATGAAAAGGCTTGCCTGCCGGAGTCGTCGGTGCCAATTTGTCGCCATGAGCTCCATCTACACGCGAAGCGGTGATCAGGGGATGACCTCGTTGCTGGACGGAACGCGGGTGCCGAAGTGCTCTGGCCGGGTCGATGCATATGGAGAGCTGGACGAGGTCTGCTCCTGGATCGGCGCGGCCAGGGCCTGCACGACCGACACCTTGCTCGGACCTGCCCTGGGCTTCGTCCAACACCGCTTCTACAACTGTGCATCCAACTTGTCCGCTCCTCCGGGTGGAATGGATCTCTGCGGCGTGAGACAAGACGACGTGCTCTGGCTCGAGCGCGCCATCGACAGGTTCGAGCAGACCAGCGGCCCGCTGGACCACTTTGTGCTCCCGGGTGGCAGCCAGGAGGCCGCCTGGCTGCACGTGGCCCGTACCGTCTGCCGCAGGGCCGAGCGCAGGATACTCGAGCTCGCGGCCCGAGAGCCCGTCGACGAGACCTTGAGGAGGTTCGTCAACCGCGCCTCGGACTTTCTCTTCGCGGCTGCCCGCTATGCGAACGCCGTTTCGTGCCAGGGGGACTTGATCTGGGACCGGGACGCTGGGCGCCCGGAGCTCGATTCGCCCTGATCGGGCTAAAGCGGGCCGTGGCTGTGGATCGGGACCTCCTGAAAGCCCGCACCCCGGAACCGCTCGAGCCGGGCTTGCGTGAACTTCCACTCCCCGTCGTCCAGGCGCAGGTCGACATGGATTCGAAACAGGTCTGTCCTGTCCGCCAGCGATTGGATCCACCCCTCGCTGTCTCCGTCGGCCATGCCTCCGTCTGACCTGGATGCCGGGACGAGCAGAAAGGGGAAGCGCACCCGAGCGCTTTGCTCGTCGGAGGCGATCTCGATCTCGGGTCTCGGTCGCAGGACACGCCTGTTGCGGTAGCGGCGAAAAGCCCAGAAGAGCAGCTTGCGGGTCTGGGACCTGTCTGCCGAACCAGCACGGAAGTCCGAGCTGGCCATATCGAGCAAGCCCGCCGCGTCGCCTGACTCGGCCCGCTCGACGGCCAGGTCTATCCTGGAAGCGATGCGCACGCGAGCCGGATCCTCCTTGCAAGCCCAGCTTGCGATGCCCATACAGGCAAGCAAGCAAAGGCATGCAGGTTTGCGGTTCATCCTCGGCTCCCAGCCAGCAGGATACCATGAGCTCGGAGCGGCGGACGATTTCGTTGTTGATTTTTCCATGAGCGAGGTCTATCCAGTGAAGGCGCCCGCAACGTCGGTGCTGCTGCGGAGGTGGTCATGCCCGAACCAGAGCTCCATCAAGCCCTGGCCAAGAAGGAAAAGCTGGCGGAGATCATCAACTTGATTCACGGTGCCGAGGACATCGGCGACATCATCGTCAACATTCGGCCGCGGATCCTCGATCTGGTGGACGCCGAGCGGGTGACCATCTATGCGGTCGACGCGCACAGCAAGCAAGTCTACAGCCTCTACAAGCAGGGTGACGAGATCCGAGAGATCCGCGTACCCCGATCCACTTCCTCGCTGGTGGGTTTCGTGGCGCTGAGCGGTCAGCCCGTCAACGTCAAGAACGCATACGACGAGGCCGAGCTGCGCGGCTACCACCCCAACCTGCGCTTCGATTCGAGCTGGGATCAGAAGACGGGCTTCACCACCCGACAGGTGCTCACCCTGCCCATCCTGTACGAGAAGTACCTGATGGGCGTGCTGCAGCTGCTCAACAAGACCGATGGCGAGAACTCTTTCAACAATCACGAGGTCCAGGCTGCAAGCGAGGTAGCCAAGACGCTGGGAATCGCCTTCTACAACCGCCGGCGGATGGCACCGAAACGGAGCCCCAACAAGTTCGGCCAGCTGATCGACAAGGGCCTGATCTCGGAGAAGAACTTCGAAGATGCGGTCACGTACGCCCGCATGAACAACAAAGGCGTGTCCGAGGTGCTGGTCGAGAAGTACCGCCTATCCAAGGACGAGGTCCTCAAGAGCCTGGGCGCCTTCTACAACACGGGCTTCTTCATCTATGACGGGACGCAGCGCATGCCTGAGGAATTCCGAGACCGCCTCAAGCACGACTACTTGAAGAAGATCGCGGTCGCACCGTTGGCCAAGAAGAAGAGCACGGTCGAGGTGGCCATGGAGGACCCGTCGGATCTCGCCAAGGCGGATGCGGTCCGGGTGATGGCGCTGGCGCCGAAGACCAACTTCCTCATCGCCTTGCCGGGAGACATCCAGGAGTACCTGGACGCCTCGTTCGAAGTGGCGTCGGGGGGATACACGCAGCAGGATGTGTCCGAGATCTTGGGCGAGCTGAGCGAGGAGATGGATTCGGGTCCGGTGATGGTGGAGCAAGAGGAGATCGCCGAGACAGACAGCGCCGTGGTGCGACTCGCCAACCAGATCATCATCGACGGCTTCGAGCGGGGCGCTTCGGATATCCACGTGGAGCCATACGGCAGCAAGCACCCTTGCAGGGTTCGCTTCCGGATCGACGGGATCTGCCACGTGTACCAGGAGATCCCGGCAAGCCATCGAGCCGCTCTGGTCTCGCGGCTCAAGATCATGTCCCACCTCGACATCTCCGAGCGGCGCTTACCCCAGGACGGCAAGATCCGTTTCCGCATGCGCAACCGAACCATCGAGCTCCGCGTAGCCACCATTCCGACGGCCGGTGGCGAGGAGGACGTGGTCATGCGCATCCTCGCGGCTTCCAAGCCCATTCCGCTGAAAGACATGGGCTTCTCACCGCAAAACATCGATGTCTTCCAATCGATCATCGACAAGCCATACGGCATCGTGCTCTGCGTGGGGCCGACCGGCTCGGGCAAGACCACCACCCTGCACTCGGCCCTGGGTCACATCAACACCCCCGAGCGCAAGATCTGGACCGCCGAGGATCCGGTCGAGATCACCCAGCCCGGGTTGAGGCAGGTCCAGATGCGGCCCAAGATCGGCTTGACCTTTGCCAATGCCATGCGCGCCTTCCTGCGCGCCGATCCGGACGTCATCATGGTGGGTGAGATGCGCGACCAGGAGACGGCCGAGATCGGGATCGAGGCATCGCTCACGGGCCACCTGGTCTTCTCCACCCTGCACACCAACTCCGCGCCGGAGACGGTCACCCGCTTGCTCGACATGGGCATCGAGGCATTCAACTTCGCCGACTCGCTGCTGGGTATCCTGGCCCAGCGGCTGCTGCGTCGGGTGTGCAAGAAGTGCCGCGAGGCGTATCACCCCTCCGAGCAGGAGTTCCTGTCCATGGCCGAGGCCTACGGGATGGACGAGCTTGCGGGCATCGGGATCAGGTACTCGCCGGAGACGAGCCTGAATGCGGCCCGTGGATGCCCCGACTGCGCCGGCACGGGCTACCGCGGCCGAATGGCATTGCACGAGCTCATGCTGGGCACCGATGAAGTCAAGCGGCTCATCCAGAGCAAGGCCACGGTCGAGGAGATCCGGGAGCAGGCCAGGCGCGACGGCATGACCACCTTGATGCAGGACGGTGTCGTCAAGGTGTTCCAGGGCCACACCGACATGAAGCAGGTTCGGGCCGTGTGCATCAAGTGAGGCGAGGTGGATTCGCCACCCATCCGTGCGCTGATCTTCGATCTGGGACGGGTCCTGGTGGGGCTGGACCTGCAGCGGGGCCTGTTCGGTGAGCTGGCTCGCGCATCGACCGCCGATCAGGACACGCTCCTCGCGACGGTCCTGGATGACGAGCTCTTCCGCGCATTCTCCTGCGGTCGGATCTCGCCCGAGGACTTCCATCGGGCGGTGATGGAGCGCACCGGTCTGGGGATCGACTACCCGGCATTCAAACAGCTGTGGTGCGATATTTTTCTCCCCATGCCGGGCATGGCCGAGCTGGTCGCCGAGCTCTGCGGACGGATGCCCGTGGGCCTGCTGTCGGATACCGATCCACTCCACTGGGCGCACGAGCTGAGGGCCAATCCCTGGCTGGGGCTCATCCGCAAGCCCACCCTGAGCTTCGAGATCGGCTGCATGAAGCCGGAACCGGCCTGTTATCAAATCGCAGCCCGCAACGTGGGCCGGCCGCCGGAGGAGTGCCTCTTCGTAGACGACCTGGAGCGCAATGTCGAAGGAGCGATACGGGTGGGCATGCAGGCACTGCGCTTCGAAGGGGTGGATGCGCTACGAGCCGACTTGCGGCGCAGAGGCCTGCTCTAGCTAGCTGCTCTCTCCGCCGTCCAGGCGCTCTCCGGGCAGCACGAAGCGATCTCCGCCCAGGTGGTGCAGGGTCTTGAATCGATCGGTGTCCAGAAATCCCTCTCGGTCGAGCACGCCTGGCCGGCATTCGGCTGCCAGCGCCTGGAGCACGACCAGCGACGGTCCTGGCTCGGCCCATTCGGGCACGCCCCAGAGCTTGCACTCGATCCAGGCTGCGCAGCATGCGAGCCGGGGCGCGCAGACCCGCGTGGAGGGCTCGAGCGCGATGCCCGCCGCCGAGAGCTTGTCTCCGTCGTGTCCGCTCCGCCGCCCGCAGACCATGAGCGCATCCAGGGCCTCGGAGGTCGGGAGGTTGAGCACGCACTCGCCGCTGGCCATGAGCTGCTCGAAGGTCTTGTGGCGCTTCCCGATCGTCAGGCAGAACCGCGGCGGCTCTCTGCTCGCAGGAGCGCACCAGGCGACCGCGCAGGCGTTCGGCTGCGCGCCGTCCGTGGTCGACACGATCACGGTCGGGCCGTGGTTGACCAGGCGATAGGCGAGCTCGATGGCGATGGGCTGGTGCGGCACGGGGATCTCCTGTTCCAAGTGGTGTGGATCGAGGAGGAAGCTCCTCAGTGGAAAAGCTGCTTCGCCTGGTCCTTGAAGTACTTGTCCACCTGCTTCTGGAAGAGTTCGCTGTTGAGAATCAGGTTGTGATCCGGATTGAGCCGGAAGGTGTCACCGGAGTGGAAATGCAGCTTCCTGCGGGGATCCAACTCGATGAAGAGGAAGTCCACCTTGATCTCGAGACCTTCCTGCTTGACCTTGAGAAGGACGAGGCGCTTGGCCTCGAAGAACTCGCCTAGCCTGACAATCGGAAAGGGAGGCGGAGACTCGTTCATGTCCTCGAGGATCTTGTCCTTGAGGAGAGCCTGGAAGGCCTTCAGCCGGCTCGCCTTGTCCAGCTTGGCCTGGTAATACTCCTCTCCCATGGCCTGGAACTCGACCTGCTCGCCCCACGGCAGGTAGCCATCCTTCTCCACCCGGAGGTATTGGGTGCCCTCGGGGACGTTCCTGAAAGCCAGTGGAGATACTCCCACGAACACACCATTCCGGTAGACCTCCGCCGCGTCGGGTACGCTCTTGACCTGTCCCGCGCAGAGGGGTTGGCTTGCGGCGAAGACCCGGCCGCGCTCGAGCACGTCCAGCATGGCGGGGGTGTACTTGGCCGGATCCATCTGCACCTCTGGATCGAACATGGCCGCTTCCTGGAAAATCATGGCCGCATCGTCCACCTTGCCGGCCAAGATCTGGGCAGCGCCGATCTGCAGCATGAGGTTGACGTACTCCTTGCCATCGCCGAAGCGTCCGACGGACTTCTGATATTTCTCCTTGGCCTTGAGGAGCTTGGCGATACCGTCCTCCATCTCCATCACATCCAGGGCTTCCTGTCCCTCCTGGGCCATGCTGCGGGCCTGATGCTGGTCGTTCATGCGCGGATCTCTGTCACCCCGGTAGAGAAATGCCTTGGTGTCGATCAGCTCGTGACCGGAAGCCGATGAGAAGGCATCGCGAAGGCGCTGGTTGAACAGCGCAGCCGCCCGCTCGGACGCCTTGTCGGCTGGCAGGGCGAAGCAGACGAGCTTGAGCCGCGGTGGTGGTTCGTCCTTGGCGAAAGATGACGTGGCCAAGAACAGAATACTGGAGAGGACGAGAGTGGTTCGCTTCATGGACTTACCCTCCCAGGCAGAAAAAAGCACAAAAAGGGATCTGAGTTCAAGACTTGATCACAGGCCGTGGAAAGAGAGAATCCCGGCCCTCAACCTCTCCAGCGTCGCCTCGAGCTCCTCGTCCACCCGCTGACGCTGGCCGCCGTGGGAGAGCAGGGCTCTGTCTCTCAAGCCGCCATGCCACTCGGAGCCATCCAGACCGGCCTCCGGATCGGAACTTGGCTCCTCCTGGCCGCTAAGCACGCTGAAGCACAGAGCCCAGCCGCGAGAGGTGTGCTCGGTGTGGTAGCCGCCGCCGCCCGTGGCCAGGATGGGGATCCTGAACGACAGCAGCCGCTGCAGGATGAAGGCGAAGACGTTGTTGGTCAGGTTCAGGTGAGCCAGGGGATCGCCGGCCAGGCCATCCATGCCCAGCTCGACCACCAGCATATCGGGCCGATAGGCCCTCGCGAGCGGCTCGACCGCTTCCTCGAAGGCCAGCCGGTATGCACCATCATAGGTTCCCACCGGAAGCGGCACGTTGGCACAGAAGCCCTCTCCCGGACCCGAGCCCACCTCGTCCTCGAAGCCGGTGCCGGGGAAGAGGGTCTTGCCGCTCTCGTGCATGGAGATGGTCAATACGTCGCTGCGAGAGTAGAAGGCGGCCTGTACGCCGTCTCCGTGGTGGACGTCGAGATCGATGGTGCATACACGCTTGCCCGAGTCGGCGAGCAGCTTGCAGGCCAGGGCCACGTCGTTGAGGTAGCAAAAGCCCGAGGCGCGGTCGGGCATGGCGTGATGGAAGCCGCCCGAGAAATTGATCGCGATCTGGGCATCGCCCGACAGTATAAGCCTGGCACCTGTCAAGGAGGCGCCGCATGCCAGGCGAGAATAGTCCCACATCCCGGAGAAGACCGGGCAGTCTTCACTGCCCAGCCCCATGGAGAGGAAGTCGAGCTCGAAATGACCCGCGTCAGCCTTTTGCAGCACATCCAGGTAGTCCGCGCTGTGCAGCGCGAGCAGCTCCTCTCGCGAGGCCTGCTCGCCAGGGCGCTCTGTCGCGGTCGGGCCGTTCAGCAGGCCCATGGAGAGCAGGATGCTGCGCGTCCTGACGGCCCGCTGGGTCTTGAACGGGCTGCTATCCGGGTAGGCGTAGCGCTCGATCTCGGGTGAGTGGATGAGGACTGTCTTTCGGGCTTGCTCTCTAGAAGGAGATGTGTCGATCATGGAATCATACGCTAGCCCACGGGCGGTGGGCAGGAAAGCCTTTTGGTATCCCGGGCGAGCGGAATAGCCTGGACGCGATTTCTCGGGTGAAAAGGAGTTGCATCATGAGATCTTCTTTATTCGTCGTTCTTATTCTGGCCTGGGCATGCGCTGGCCCAGCGCGACAGCAGAAGGCCGAAGCCAAGGCGGAAGATGCTGCAGCCGAGCCCGTGGAATGCCGCTTCGTCGAGGCTGGGGATCCGGGCAGCATCGTGCTGCACTGCAGCGCGATCGGGAGCAATGCGAACGACGCGGTGGCCCGCAGCCGGAGTGGGGCGCTCGACTGGGTGGCGAGGCGGCGCCTGTGCCAGGATCCGAGCGAGATCCAGGCATTCGAGAAGGTGCGCGCGGAGGTCCTCGCCGATCTGAGCCGCTTCGTGCCGGCACCTTCTCCGGCCAGCCGAGGAGGGCCACCGCGAGGTCTCAGGTCCCGCGTCCGCATGGGCTCGGATAGGGTCAAGGTCGAGGTCTTCCTCGAGGTGCACGAGGAGCAGCTGCGCCGGGAGCTGCAGGAGCGCAAGGTGCTCTCGGGCAGGGCTGCTGGAGGCCCGAAGCTCGACCTGGTGGCCGTGGTCGTGCCCGGCAAGGTCCTTGCCCGCTCGAAGCACCGGGACATCGTGCTCGGCATCGTCATGCAGCGTCTCAAGCCTTCTGGGATCGAGTTTGTGGACATCGCGCACAAACCGCAATCGCGCTTCTCCGCCGGATCGGGTTGCAGACAGCCGATCTGCCAGGGACAGGACACGGGCGCTGATCTGGTATTCGAGGTCGACGCCCACAAGGAAAGCAGGGGGGATGCGCTGATCTACACGGCCAGGCTGGGCGTTTTCGAGTCAGCGACCGCCAGGATAGTATGGACGGATACGGCCGTGAGTGCTTCGCGCTTCTCGGGAGGGCCGGGCACCGAGACCAAGGCCCTGCAGGAGGTATGCGCGGATCTGGCCGCGAGAGGTCTGCCTGCGCTGACCGCGTACGCGGGCCGGCTCGAAGGTCGCCCCCTGCTGCTCGTCATGCCCAAGGCGGCGGAGGGCCTGTCCAAGAGTGTGCACGCCGAGATGAAGAAGCACTGCAAGAAGCTCAGACCGGAGCGGGCGTCCGGGAATCGGAGCCTGACAGCATACTGCTCAGGGGAGGTGCTGGAGATCGTCCAGGCGCTGCAGGCCTCGCTGGCGGATGTCGAGATCGAGTCCAACGGGCGCAACCTCATCCTGGTGAAGGGAAAATGAGCCGGGGCAGGATCGCGGCTTTCTTCGATCTGGACGGCACCCTGCTGCTCGCCAACAGCGGGGAGCTGTGGATGCGCCGAGAGCGGGAGCATGGCCGGATCGGCCGCTGGCAGATGCTCCAGGCGCTGTACTACCTGACGGCCTATCGCTTCGGCGTGATCGACATGGAGTCGGTCATGAACGAGGCGCTCAAGACGGTCAAGGGAGTCCCCTCCGAGACAGTACGGGAATGGACCGAGGAGTGGTTCTTCCAGAAGGTCACGCCCTTCGTGGCCCCTGGCGCGCTCGACGCGCTGGATGCGCATCGCGCGCGCGGGCACATGCTGGTCCTGCTGACCTCATCCTCTCCGTACGAGTCCAAGGCGGCAGGCGCGTACTTCGCGCTGGACGCCTGGATCCACACCCGCTACGAGGTGGATGGCTCGGGAAGGCTGACGGGCCGCGTGGTGCCGCCTGTCTGCTTCGGCGCGGGAAAGGTGGCCCTCGCCGAGCGCTTCGCGGCCGAGCGGGGAGTGGATCTGGACGCGAGCTACTTCTACTCCGACTCGATCACCGACCGGGAGATGCTCGAGCGGGCGGGCCGTCCGCGGGTCGTCCACCCGGATCCCCGCCTGCGACGCCTGGCCAGGAAACGGGGTTGGCCGGTGCTCGACTGGAGGAGCTCCTTCGTCCGGGGACCGCTTTTCGCGGACTGATCGGCTGCAGTCCATGAGCGACTCCAGGACCCATGACGTGGCCATCATCGGAGGCGGCATCGTGGGTACATCCACGGCCATGGCGCTGTGCGAGCAGGCGCCTGATGCCTCCGTGGTGATCCTGGAAGCGGAGCGCGCGCTCGCACGCCATCAGACCGGGCACAACAGCGGCGTGATCCACTCGGGTCTGTACTATGCACCCGGCTCTCTCAAGGCGCTCAACTGCACCCGGGGCCGCGAGGCGCTCTACCGATTCTGCGAGCAACATGGTGTCGCCTGCCAGCGCTGCGGCAAGGTGATTGTGGCGCGCAGCGAAGACGAGCTTACCGCCCTGGACGAGCTGCAGCGCCGGGGCACGGCAAACGGTTTGAAGGGGCTCGAAAGGCTGAGCCGCGAGCAGATCCGAGAACACGAGCCTCACGTGGAGTGCGTGGCCGGGCTGTATGTCACCGAGACGGGGATCGTCGACTACGAGAAGGTGACGGAGCGCTTCGCGGAGATCGTCAGAGGGCGAGGTGGAGAGATCCGGACCTCTGCGAGAGTGATGGCCTGTGCTCGACGGGACGGATACCTCGTGCTCCGCACCCGGGCGGGAGATGTGCTCTGCAGAAACCTGATCAACTGCGCAGGCCTGCAGAGCGACAGGATCGCGAGGATCTGTGGAGTGAGGCCGGGCGTGAGGATCGTCCCTTTCCGCGGAGACTACCTCGATGTCGTGCCCGACAAGCAGCACCTCGTGCGTCACCTGGTCTACCCTGTGCCGGATCCACGCTTTCCTTTCCTCGGTGTCCACCTGACGAGGAAGATCTGCGGAGATGTCGAGGCCGGCCCGAACTCAGTGCTCGCCTTTAGGCGCGAAGGGTACCGTAGGCTGGCCTTCTCGCTGCGCGACTTCTTCTCCTGGTTCTTCTATGCAGGGTTCTGGCGGATGGCGCGCAAGCACTGGCGCCGGGGCCTTGCCGAGACGTGGCGCTCCATCTCGAAGGGGGCTTTCACCCGCAGCGTACGGTCCCTGCTGCCCGAGATCGGCAGGAGATCGCTTCGACGGGGCGGCGTCGGCGTGAGGGCCCAAGCACTCGATCCAGCGGGCGTCTTGCTGGACGATTTCCGGATCGCCGAGGCCGATCGCCAGATCCACGTGCTGAACGCACCTTCGCCAGCGGCCACGGCCTCCATCTGCATCGGCGAGCGCATCGCTCGGATGGCGGTCGAGCGCTTCTCGCTCCAGGCCCGGTCGGGCTTTCTGCTTTGCTCCGAGTAGATCTGGTGGTAGAGGTGGGGTGCGTAGCAGGGCTTCCTGCAGGCAAGCCGGACGAGGAGGTGCGCGGTGAAGGTCTCCGAACGTGTGGCAGCGGTCGAATCTCTCATGCAGCAGCAAGGGCTTGTGGCCTACGTGATACCCAGCACGGATCCGCACGGCAGCGAGTATGTGGCGGCCTGCTGGCAGCGCAGGGCCCACATCAGCGGCTTCGATGGCTCGGCAGGTACGGTGGTCATCGCGAGCGGTGGGCGCGGCGGCTTGTGGACCGACTCCAGATACTTCCTCCAGGCCGAGAAGCAGCTTCGCGCAAGCGGGATTCGCCTGTTCCGGCAAGGCGAGCCGGATGTCCCCGAGCTCGCGGAATGGCTCGCCAGCGAGATCGAGAAGGGCCAGCGAGTCGGAGTGGATCCACTCGTCATGTCGGAGTCCGCCTTCGAGAGCCTGCGTTCAGCCCTCGATTCGGGGGGCGTGGAGCTGGTCTGTGTGGAGCAGGACTTGGTGGAGAGGATCTGGGAAGACCATCCCAAGATCCCCGCACAGCCCGTTCGCGCCCATGCACTCGAGCACGCGGGTCAGTCGGCAGCCGACAAGCTCGCCCGTCTGCGCGGGGAGATGGAACGGGCCGATGCCGATGCGGTCGTGATCTCGTCCCTCGACGAGCAAGCCTGGCTGCTCAACCTGCGGGGGGCGGACGTGCCATACAATCCGGTCCTGATCGCCTATACCATCGTGACCGGAGATCAAGCGACGCTGTTCGCGGGCCGTGAGAGGATCGGCGGGCAGCTGCGCGATAGCCTGCCCGGTGAGCTGGCCGTCGAGGACTACACGGACTTCGGCAGCGCGTTGCGCTCGCTGGGCAAGGCGGGCGCGCGGGTCTGGCTCGATCCGGCGACCAGCAATCACTGGACGGTGCAGGTCCTGCAGCACTCGAACGCGAAGCTCGACTTGCACGCAACGCCCATCGCGTCCTGGAAGGCGTGCAAGAACACAGCCGAGATCGCCGGTATTCGCGCGGCGCATCGAAGAGACGGCTTGGCGATGGTGCGTTTCTTGCACTGGCTCGAGCGGGCATTGGAAGCCGGGGACCAGACCGAGCGGAGCATCGCGAGTCGGCTCGAATCTTTCCGGGCCGAGGCGAGCGAGTACATCGGTCCGAGCTTCGAAACCATCTCGGCCTATGCAGAGCATGGAGCCATCGTTCACTACCGCGTGACGGAAGAGACGGACGTGCCGGTCGGACCCGGGGGCATCTATCTGGTCGACTCGGGTGGCCAGTACACCGACGGCACGACCGACATCACGCGCACGCTGTGTCTCGGAGTGCCGTCCGAGCAGCAGCGCAGGGCGTATACGGCTGTGCTCAAGGGCCACCTCCTGCTGAGCCGGACCGCCTTTCGGGAAGGGAGCAACGGATACCAGTTGGACGCCATCGCCCGCGCTCCGCTGTGGGCCGAGTCGCTGGACTATGGGCACGGAACCGGGCACGGGGTGGGGGCAGCGCTTTGCGTCCACGAGGGGCCGTTCTCGGTTTCGCTGCGCAAGAACCTAACCTCGCTGCAGGCCGGCAACGTGCTGTCGATCGAGCCGGGTTACTACAAGGCGGGAGAGTACGGTATCCGCGTGGAGAACCTCGCCCTGGTGGCGGAGAGAGGGGAGAGCGAAGCTATGCGTTTTCTCGGCTTCGAGACCTTGACGCTCTGCCCTTACGAACGGAAGTTGATCGAGCCCTCCATGATTTCGGCGGAAGATAAGGAGCAGATTGACGCATACCACGCTCGGGTGTTTGAGGCGCTGACCGCATCGCTGGATGACGGGCAGCGCCGCTGGTTGCGGGCGGCGTGCGCACCTGTGTGACGAGAGAGCGAGGTCTTCGATGTACGAGGTTTCCGTCCAGGCGACGATATCCGCCTCGCACCATCTGCGGGGATACCGAGGAAAATGCGAGCAGGTGCATGGGCACAACTGGCTGATCGAGGCCACGGTCGGCTCGGAGACGCTCGACGAGTGCGGCCTGTCCATGGACTTCGGCGTCTTGCGCCAGCACCTGGCCGAGGTCCTGGCCGACTTCGATCACTGCGATTTGAATGCAAGCCGAGTCTTTGTCGACCAGAATCCCTCCAGCGAGAACCTGGCCCGGATCGTCTTCGAGCGCCTCCGAGCGCGCCTGGCACAGGGTGGGGCAGAGGTGGTGCGCGTTCGGGTATGGGAGAAGGAGGGTTCGTGTGCGAGCTACTTCGAACGCCGCGACAGGCCGTGATTCGCTGGAGGTCTGCGAGCTCTTCGTCTCGATAGCAGGCGAGAGCTCGCTCGCGGGCGTGCCGGCGTTCTTCATCCGCCTGGCGGGCTGCAACCTGGACTGTCGCTGGTGCGACACGCCCCGGGCTCGAAAGCCGGGTCGAATCGTGCCTGTCGCAGATCTGCTCGATAAGGTGCGTTCACGGCCATACCGGCATGTTGTCGTAACGGGCGGAGAACCTTTGCGACAGGCAGCCTGCCCCTTGCTGATGCACAAGCTTCTAGAGGCTGGCCGGCTCGTGATGGTCGAGACCAACGGCTCGTTGCCGATCGAGGACTTGCCAGCAGGGGTCAGGGTGATCATGGACTTCAAGCCCCCTGCCAGCGGTCAGATGCACAGGATGCGAGAAGAGAACCTGGACCACATGCATGCGGGCGACGATCTCAAGCTCGTCATCGCCGAGCGCGCCGACTTCGACTGGGCCCTCGATTGGCTGGCGCGGCACGAGTTGCGGCCCGGCGTGAATATCCTGCTGTCGCCGGCGTTTCAACAACTGGAGCCGGCTCTGCTCGCCGAGTGGATGCTCCAGTCCGGCATCCAGGCCCGGCTCCAGATCCAGATGCACCGGGCGATCTGGCCGGATGGCCGAGATGGGTGGCCAATTGATTGACTTTGAAGGTATTTCGGAGTATAGTCTGCCAATTGATACGAGTGTAGGACTCTGGAAGGAAATGGAGTGGTCATGAAGCGCAGTCGTGTGGTCATGTTTTGTGTGGCGGTGGCCACGCTGGCGTCCGCCTCGGCGCTGGCGGGCCGGATTTACTTGAACGGAGTGCCGATCGACGGGGTGACGAACCAGAAGTTCGAGAAGTGCACGGTGACCATCGACGCCAATGGCGACGTTCACATCAATGCACCCGGCTACCTCGTGGAAGGAGCCGGCAAGCACGTGTCCAAACCCAAGGAGACGCCCTCGACGACCGTGACGGGCCTGCCCTCCCGTCGATACTGGATGGTGAAGGAGGAGCATCTGCCGGGCAAGGCCCAGTACGACATCGACATCTACATCAACTCTGTCTGGTTCAAGAGGATCCGTTCCAACGGGGAGCAGGTCGTGCAGGAGATCACCAAGTACTTGCGCGCTGGACGTAACGTGATCCACTTCGCGGCGACCAAGAATGTCGGCCAGAAGAGAAAGAGCTTCTCGCCCGGCGACTACATGCAGATCATCATCGGAGAGGGCGATATCGGTGGCAACAACGTGATGATCGAGACGCCACTCATCCAGTACAAGCGGACCGCGAACGAGACGGCGAATTTCAATGACGAGTATACCATCACCGTGCAGTGAGTCTCCGGAGGCGCAGTGTACGAGCTTCGTCCCGATATCAAGGTCATCCAGACGGCCCGCGAGAACATCGTCGCGATCATCGAGTCCATCAACACGCCGTACGTGGCTGCTTCAGGACGGCCGTCAGAGCAGAGCAAGGCCTACATCATCGGCATGCGGAATGCATCCGGGCTCTTCTCGGTATACGTCTACCTGCATCTCATCGATAGCCACGACTGTCTTGTCTACCTTCACGATCCATCCGAAGTACCCATGGAGTCCTACCACGACACGGAGTTGGAAGCCCTAGGATTCGTGGAGAGCATGGGCTTCATGGTCGACAATCTGAACTTCCGGAGCCTATCGCCAGAGCAGCAGATCGAGACGATGCGATCACTCCCACTATTCCATGCCGATCTCCAGGCCTTTTCCAAGGCCCACGGAGGGGCCGAGCAGGAGACCGAGACAGAGGATGAGGCGGTGGACCTGTCGCCTCTCGAGGGAGACGTGCTGGAACTCGGCGAGGTGGCCGAGGTCGTGACCGAGAAGCCATCCGCCGCGCCGGTGATTCCTCTGGAGGGACTGGCCAGGATCGTTCGCATGCTCTCGTCCTTCTGAACTCGCCTGTCGAGACGAGCGGAGACACCATGTTTCGTAGCGGCCCAACCTGTGTCCACCTTTACTCGGCCATCTGTCTCGTTCTTTGCGCATCTTCGGCCTGTATACACGGGCCTACTACGAAGGAGCTCAGGCAGGCCGAGATCGAGTACGACTTGGGAGTCGAGGAGCTGAGAACCGGCCGGATTCGGGAGTCGCTGCGTCACTTCATGGAGTCGGTCAAGCTCCATCCGGACTTCGCGGAAGCTCAGAATGGCCTGGGGCTGGCACACATGTTTCTAGGCAATGAGGATCTGGCCGTGGCCCATTTCGAGCGTGCTCTCGAGATCAAGAAGGACTACAGCGAAGTACGCAATAACATGGCCCGGGTCTTGCTGAACCAGGGACGATACCGGGAGGCCATCCCACTGCTCGAGAAGGCCCTCGAGGACGTCTTCTTGCCGAACCGCTACCTGGCGGAGTGCAACCTGGGCTGGGCGTACTTCAATGTGGGCCGGGAGAAAGAGGGGATGGAGCGCGTCATGAGCGCCCTGGCCCAGAACGAGAAGTACTGTGTGGGCTACGAGTACCTGGGTCAGATGTTCCAGAGGCGCAAGCAGTATGATCAGGCGATCGAGGAGTACAAGAACGTCATGGTCCACTGTCCGGAATATCCACCCGGCAGGCTGAACCTGGGAAGGGTCATGCTGCTGAAAGGGGACGTGGAAGCCGGTTGCGCTCAGCTCGATCTGTGCCGCAAGAAGGACCGCATGCGCGAGTCTGCCCGCGAATGCGAGCGACTCTTCCGGACAAGCTGCTCTGAAGCGTCTGCCCCTCCATGATTGACAGGGTGCCTCGTGCGTACCAGGGTCCGTGACCAGGCGCTCGTGCTCGCACGGCGTGATCTGGGTGAGTCGGATCGGCTGGTGGTGCTGCTCGGCAAGCAGATGGGCAAGTTCTCGGCCAGAGCTCCGGGCGCGAGGAGAAGCCGAAGGCGTTTCGGAGGCCGGCTCGAGCTGTTTTCACGCATCGAAGTGATGGCGGTGCTGAAAGGGCGCACTGGGCTCGCACATCTCGATGATGCGGTATTGCTCGACGCCCATCAGGGCATCCGCGGTGATCTGATCGCCACTGCCCAGGCGGCCTACTTGACCGAGCTCGTCTCCTGCTTGCTGCGGGAAGCGGACAGGTCGCCGGAGGTCTTCGACCTGCTCGCAGACGCCCTCCAGCGGCTGGATCGGGAGCGCCTTGGCGTGTGGTCGCTCCGGCGATTCGAGATCGAGTTGCTGAAGCTCATCGGCTTCGCGCCTGCCTTCGACGTGTGCCAGGAGTGCGGGGTACGGTCCTCTGAACGCTGGTCTCTCCAAGCCGGGATGGGTGGCCTGCTCTGCGAGGCTTGCGCTCCTCGGAGCGGCAGTGTCTCTGCCGCTGCGGTGAACGTGTTGAGGCGCATCCAGGCGGATGAGCCTTGTGAGCGCGTCGACGACGCGACCATGGCCGAGGTGCGCGGACTGCTAGCCGCGATGGTGGATGGATTGGTGGATCGCCCGCTCAAGGCCCGGGACTTCCTGTACCGTCTGGCGTGCGAGCAGGACAGGTCTTGGGCTCGATGAGTCATTGACATTCCTCTTATAGGATGCTAGCTTGCGCCCCTGTCGCTGCACGCGATCGTTCCGGGAGCCAAGGTGACCTTCCAGAAGCTAATCCTCGATCTCCAGCGTTTCTGGGCAGACTATGGCTGCATCATCCAGCAGCCCTACGACTTGGAAAAAGGAGCAGGAACATTCCATCCGGCCTCCTTTCTTCGCTGTCTTGGCCCCGAGCCTTGGAAAGTGGCCTACGTGGAGCCATGCCGGCGGCCCACAGATGGGCGGTACGGAGAGAACCCCAATCGACTGCAGCACTACTACCAGTTCCAGGTGATCCTCAAGCCTTCGCCGGAAGACGCGCAGGAACTCTACCTGTCGAGCCTGCGGTCGATCGGGATTCGTCTGGAGGATCACGATGTGCGCTTCGTGGAGGACGACTGGGAGTCGCCTACGCTGGGCGCCTGGGGGCTCGGCTGGGAGGTGTGGATCGATGGGATGGAGGTGACCCAGTTTACGTACTTCCAGCAAGCGGGCGGCTTCGATCTCAAGCCGGTTCCGGTCGAGCTGACATATGGCCTGGAGCGCCTGGCCATGTTGCTCCAGGACGCGAGGAGCGTGTTCGACATTCGCTGGAACGACCAGCTCAGGTACCACGACGTGCACCACCAGACAGAGGTGGAGTACTCGGAGCACAACTACAACCAGGCCGACACCAGCATGCTGCTCAAGCTCTTCGTGATGTACGAACGGGAGTGCTTGCGGTTATGCAAGGTCACGGGCGGGACGAGCCAGGCGCTGCCCGCATATGACTATTGCCTCAAGTGTTCACACGTATTCAATATCCTCGATGCCCGAGGTGCGATCAGCGTCACGGAGAGACAGGCATACATCGGACGCATTCGCACCATGGCCTGTGAGGTTGCTAGAGGCTACCTGATGAAGCGCGAGCAGATGGGGTGGCCCTTGTTGACCAGCGGCAGCCCCCCGAGGGAATGAGCATGGAAAACTGGGAAAAGCTATTGTTGGTCTTCGTCGGCGGTGTCGTTCTGGTCATCGTGTCGCGGATCATCAAGCGAGGTCGCCTGCCGGAAGAAGATGCATCCATCGGAGAGCGCGCGACCTTCTATGGCGGGATCGCCTTGCTGGTGGCTTCGTTCTTCATCCTCGTCTTCGGCTGGTATGCCCTTTTCCCGAGCCCGGATCAGAAGGACAAGAAGCCCGAGCTGGGTGACTTCGCCAAGGAGCCAGCCGCAGGCTGCTCGAAGTCCGACAAGGGAATGAAGGACTTCAGGCCCTGAGCGCACCCGCGTTCGAGGAAAGCAATAAAGATGGAATTCCTTCTTGAGGTCGGTTGCGAGGAGATCCCGGCTCGTTTCATGCCGCCGGCATTGGACCAGCTCTTGAGATTGTTCTCGAGAGAACTCGACGACAGGCATCTGAGCGTGGAGGAGACCCGGATCGAGTCTTTCGGTACGCCGCGCCGTCTGGCTCTGGTGGCCAGCGGACTGCCGCATCGCCAGCCGGATCGAGAGGAGGAGTTCCTCGGGCCCAAGGTCGAGCTGGCATTCGATCGAGATGATCGACCTACGAGAGCTGGACTCGGATTTGCCAGGAGCAGGGGCGTGGAGATCGAGGATCTCCAGAGAGTGCAGACCGCCAAGGGCGAGGTGGTCGCAGTGAGGCGGACGACTCCCGGCAGGCCGACCTCGGAGATCCTCGGCTCGGCCGTGGTGTCGGTACTCGCCGGGCTCGCCTTTCCCAAGACCATGCGATGGGGAGAGGGCGAGCACTTGTTCGCCCGACCCGTCCATTGGTTGCTCGGCCTACTGGATGGCGAGCTTCTCGAGTTCGAGTTCGCCGGCGTCCGGAGCGGGCGGTCGAGCCGAGGCCATCGCTTCTCGCATCCGGAGAGCTTCGAGGTCGCCTCCGTCAAGGAGTACTTCGAGGAGTTGCAGAAGCGCGATGTGTGGATCGATCCCCGCGCTCGTAGAGAGAAGCTGGTTGCAGAAGCGCAGCACCTGGCGGAAGAGGCGGGCGGTCAGCTGCTTGTCGACACCGCGCTGGAAGAGGAAGTGGCGCATCTGGTCGAATGCCCGGTGGCGGTTCGAGGGCATTTCGATGACCAGTATCTCGCATTGCCGCGCAACGTGCTCATCGCTGCGATGCGAAACCACCAGCGCTACTTCGCCATCGAGAACAGCCAGGGCTCTCTGCTCAACGGCTTTGTGGCGATCGGCAATTCACCGACGGCGGATCCGCAGGTGGTGTGCCATGGTAACGAGCGGGTGCTATCCGCGCGCCTGGAAGATGCCCGTTTTTTCTTCAAGGCAGACCAGGAGTGCGCGCCCATCGATCGTGTCCCCAAGCTCGAAGAGATGATCTTCCAGGCCGATCTGGGCTCCTACTACGAAAAGGCAGTCCGGATGGCGAGCCTGAGCGCGGGTCTGGCGTACCAGTTGGGGCTGGGGGCGTGGGACGGCCTGGAGAGGGTGGTGGAGGCGATCAGCGTTAGGATCGACGAGGTTGAGAAACCGACCGAAAGGTTCACATGGAAGGTCGCCCGGGCAGCACTCTTGTCGAAGACCGATTTGCTGACCGAGATGGTCGGCGAGTTCCCGGAGCTACAAGGTGAAATGGGCGGTATTTACGCAGAGCTCGCGGGCGAGGAAGAGCCGATCACGACGGCTGTGAAGGAGCACTACAAGCCGCGCTATCGGGGGGACGAGCTGCCTGCGAGCGACGAGGCGTGTGTGCTTTCATTGGCCGACAGGCTCGACACATTGGTGGGTTGCTTTGGCGTGGGCCTCAGACCGACGGGGAGTGCGGATCCGTATGCGCTCAGACGCCAGTGTCTCGGTGCCATCGCCATCATCCTCGGCCGCGGCTACAGGTTGTCCCTCGAGGCCAGCATCGAGAAGGCGATTGCGCTCGCGTATGACAAGGTGGAGGCTTCCCTTCTCAAGAAAGCGGAGATCAAGGCGCGCAGAGCAGCTGCGCGAAAGGGGAAGGAACCGGTATTGCCAGTGGAGGTCGAGCCGTTCCAGGATGCGCTGGTGGTGGATCTGGTCGAGTTCTTCAAAGGTCGACTCCGCCAGTGGCTGGCCGAGAACTTGCCGGCGGACGTCGTGGATGCCGTCTTGGCTGCGGGCATGGACGACATGACGGAAGCGTCGAGGCGTGCGGAGGCCCTGGCTGCTTTCGCAAGGCAGCCTGCTTTTGCAGATCTGGCTGTGGCTTTCAAGCGCGTGGCGAATATCATCAAGGACTTCGGCGGCGCGGAGGTGGACGAGTCCTTGCTGTCGGAGAGCGCGGAGAGAGAGCTTCACGAGGTCTTCAAGAAAACGGCTCCCCGGTTCGAGGAGCTCGTTTCCGGATCTCGGTACGAGCAAGCGCTGGGTCTCTTGGCGTCCGAGCTGCGCAAGCCGGTCGACACATTCTTCGATCAAGTACTGGTCAATGACCCGGACGATCTTCCCAGGCAGGAAAACCGCAAGGCATTGCTTCAGGAGCTGTACGGTCTATTCGGACGGATGGCGGACTTCACCAGACTGCAGACGAAAGACGGAGTGTGAGCGGAGGAAACGATGGCAGCACGGAATATGGTCTACTTCTTCGGGGACGGAAAGGCTGACGGCCAGGGCAGTATGCGGAATCTACTCGGCGGCAAGGGAGCTGGCCTTGCGGAGATGAGCCGCATCGGCATCCCGGTTCCAGCAGGGTTCACCATCACCACCGAAGTCTGCACTTCGTTCTACGAGCATGGAGAACGCTACCCGGCGGGTCTCAAGGAGCAGGTCGGAAAGAACCTGGCCAAAGTCGAGAAGGTCATGGGGGCGAGATTCGGTGATGCTGCAAATCCCTTGCTGGTTTCCGTGCGCTCCGGCGCCAGGGTGAGCATGCCGGGCATGATGGATACCGTGCTCAACCTCGGTCTGAACGATCAGACGGTCAAGGGGCTCGCCTCCCAGACTGGCAACGAGCGATTCGCGTGGGACTCCTACCGGCGCTTTGTCCAGATGTACGGTGACGTCGTGCTGGGGCTCAAGCCGAAGGGCAAGGACGATGTGGATCCTTTCGAGGAGATCCTGGAGAAGAAGAAGGAGGAGCTCGGCGTTCACTACGACACCGAGCTCGACGCGAAAGCGTTGCAAGAGCTCGTCCAGCTCTTCAAGAGCGCCATTCTGCAGAAGACCGGCCGCGTGTTTCCGGACAGCCCTCAGCAGCAGATGTGGGGTGCCATCGGCGCCGTCTTCGGCTCCTGGAACAACGATCGGGCTGTCGCCTATCGAAGGCTGAACGGCATTCCGGGCGAATGGGGAACGGCCGTCAACGTGCAGGCCATGGTGTTCGGGAACATGGGGGATGACAGCGGAACGGGCGTGCTCTTCTCGAGGGATCCGGCCACCGGGGACAACAAGTTCTATGGAGAGTTCCTCATGAACGCCCAGGGTGAGGACGTGGTGGCTGGAATTCGGACACCGAGGCCGATCGCAGAGCTGGTCAGCGTGATGCCAAAAATCTACGAGAAGGTCCACAGCATCGCTGCGAGGCTCGAGCGGCATTATGGCGACATGCAGGACATGGAGTTCACCATCCAGCGAGGAAAGCTCTGGATGCTGCAGACCCGTACCGGAAAGCGGACCGGATTCGCAGCGGTGCGGATTGCCGTGGACATGGTGGATGAGAAGCTGATCGACGCGGACGAGGCGATCCGCAGGATTCCCGCCGACGGTCTGAATCAGCTCCTTCAGCCGGTCTTCGACGAGTCGGACAAGAAGCATGCCCTGCTCTCGGGGCGTCTGCTGACCAAGGGGCTGAATGCGGGTCCGGGCGCGGCCTCGGGGCGTGTGGTCTTCAATGCCGAGGATGCAGAGGCTTGGGCCGAGCGAGGAGAGCAGGTGCTTTTGGTCCGCATCGAGACCTCACCCGAGGATATTCGAGGCATGCATGCCGCCAAGGGGATTCTCACCGCGCGCGGAGGCATGACCTCGCATGCTGCATTGGTCGCGAGACAGATGGGCAAGGTCTGCGTGGCGGGTGCCGGAGATCTCAAGATCGACTACAAGGCCCGCAGCATGCATGTGTCGGGCCATACGGTGGCGGAGGGGGACTGGCTGTCGATTGACGGTACGACAGGTGAGGTGATCGAGGGGCGTATCCAGACACGTCCATCCGAGATCGTTCAGGTGCTGGATGGCGTGCTGCCTTCCGAGCACTCGAAGACCTATGCACAGTATGCGAAGCTCATGGATTGGGCGGACAAGAGGCGGCGGCTCGGGGTGCGGACCAATGCCGACCAGCCAGATCAGGCGAAGGGCGCGGTGGCCTTCGGAGCAGAGGGGATTGGCCTGTGCCGTACCGAGCACATGTTCTTCGGTGAGACCAAGATCGGTCCCATGCGGGAGATGATCTTGGCAGATGACGTCCGCGCCCGTAAGCGGGCCCTGGACAAGCTGCTGCCGCTCCAGCGAGAGGATTTCAAGGGGATCTTCAGGGCCATGGAGCATCGGCCCGTCACGATCCGGACTCTCGATCCACCGCTGCATGAGTTCTTGCCGCAAGAGGACAAGGACATCGCAGAGCTGTGCCGGAAGATGGGTGTCGAGGAGAGGAGACTGCGCGCGAAGATCGACTCTCTTCACGAGGTCAACCCCATGCTCGGGCACAGGGGTTGCAGGCTGGGTATCTCCTATCCGGAGATCACGGCCATGCAGGCCCGGGCCATCCTGGAGGCCGCCTGCGAGGTCAAGAAGGAGACTGGCAGCACACCGCATCCAGAGATCATGATTCCGTTCGTCGGCAACGTGAAGGAGCTCGCGGACCAAGAGCGGGTGGTTCGGGAGGTCGCCGACGAGGTGATCGCCAAGCAGGGCGTGAAGATCGCCTACCTGGTCGGCACGATGATCGAGCTGCCGAGGGCTGCGCTGACGGCCGATCGGGTGGCCGAGGTGGCCGAGTTCTTCTCCTTCGGGACCAATGACCTGACCCAGACCACACTCGGGTTGAGCCGTGACGATGCCGGCAAGTTCCTGGGAATGTACTACGAGAAGGACATCATGGACGTGGATCCATTCCAGAGCATCGATGTGGACGGCGTGGGCCAGCTCGTGGCCATGGGTGTGGAGAAAGGGCGCAGCACGCGACGCGATCTCAAGGTGGGCATTTGCGGCGAGCACGGGGGAGACCCGGCCTCGATCGAGCTGTGTCATCGGCTGGGGCTGGATTACGTGTCGTGCTCTCCCTTCAGGGTGCCGATTGCCAGACTGGCTGCAGCCCAGGCAGCCATCGCAGATAGAAGAGAGAAGAAGATGCCTTCCGTCAAGGCCAGCAAGAAGGTAGCTACCAAGAAGCCTGCCAGGAAGGCTTCCAAGAAGAAGCCCGCCAGGAAGGCTTCCAAGAAGGCTTCCAAGAAGGCTTCCAGGAAGGCTGCCAAGAAGCCTGCCAAGAAGGCTGCCAAGAAGGCTTCCAAGAAGAAGCCTGCCAGGAAGAAGACTGCCAAGAAGGCAGCCAGGAAGGCTTCCAAGAAGAAGCCTGCCAGGAAGAAGACTGCCAAGAAGGCAGCCAGGAAGGCTGCCAAGAAGAAACCTGCCAGTAGGAAGTCCACCACGAGGCGAAGGTGAGTAACTTGGGATACCGGGCTCTACGAATGCACGTGATCGCCTGCCTCGCCGCAGCGTCGATGCTGCCCGCTTGCGCCGAGGAGCGACCTGGCATTCCAGCACCCGAGCACAGCCTCCAGTTTCCAGTGGGCATCGCTGTCCACCCGGCTGGCTATGCGCTCGTGACCTGCTCGAACTTCGACCTGAGATACGAACGAGCGAGCCTGCGCGTGATCGACCTGGCCGGCATCCAGGCCTCGGACCTCTCTCAGCCCGATCCAGACGACCCATATCTCGAGCGCTTCATCCTCGACGAGGTCTCCGTCGGCCTGGACAACTTCGGCGCCGCGGTCGTCCTGTCATCGGACGGCACGCAGGCCGCTGTCTCGGTGAGGGAGACAAACCAGATCATTCTCTTGGATGTGGACGCCGGACCGGACTCGATCGAGCTGAACTGCTGGACCAGCGAACGGCGGCCGGATGAGCCCTTTCCGATGTGTGATGGCGCAAGATACGTGATGGAGCTCGAGGCGGACGATCCATTTGACATCCAGCTCGTAGACCACGAAGACGGATCGCGTTCAGCCTACGTGACTTTTCTACGCGGCACCGCCGTCGAGGTCTGGGATGTACCGGTGGATGAGGAAGGGCTGCCCGGCTTGAAGTACGAGCTGGACACCGAGGTCCTGGGCACGAACGACATCGCCATCTCGCCGACCACCGGCATGGCATTTGTCACCAGCCGCTTCCCGGATCTCCAAACCAATCCGATCTTCTACTTCGATACGCAGCTGGGGTCGGACGCGGAGGTCCACGAGGTCAATCTCTTCCAGGATCTGCTCGGCAACGAGACTCGTGGAGCGGAGTTTGCGGCCGACGGCCTGACACTGGCTCTCCTGATCCGCGACCCGGACATGCTCATCTTCATGGACACACAGCCCGGTGATGATGGTCGGCCATCGCAGCGCTTCCTGGGCGAAGTCGTCGTGGGCAACCAGCCATCGCTCCTCCGGCGCAAGGGGGAGATCTTTTTCGTGACCTGCGCGCAGGACGATGCGATCTACGCTATCGACGGCGTCAAGCACCGACTCATCTCCGCGCGCGAGGACATCTGCAAGGGACCGTACGACATCGCTTTCTGGGATCACGACGACGTCCAATGGGGCCTGGTGACCTGCTTCGAGGAGGACACGCTGGCCATCGTGGATGTGGATCCGTCCTCGGCTGGATTTCTCGACGTCGTGGCGCGAGTGGGAGAGCCGGTGGATCGGAGTCTGGAATGAGAGCCGCTGGAAGCACGAGTCGTTGGCAGGCCTGTATGCTGGCTGCCGCCTGCTGGTTGGCCTGCTTCGCGTGTGACGAGCCGAAGCCAGCCTTGACCGGCCGGCTATATGCACCGGTGGACCTCGAGGTCTTCAAGGGCTGCCCTCAACACTTGCCCGAGTGCGCAGAAGAGGAGAAGCACTTCCTGCTGGCGGTCGTCTCGTCCCAGAGCGACGATGTGAGGATCTTCGACGCCGAGAAAAGGGCTTTCTTTTCATCGGTCAATCCCTTTTTCCCCCTCAGCGTGCCCGTGGGGCGCTACCCATCCTGCGCCGGCATGGATCCCACCGGCGAGTTCTTGTTCGTCGCCAACGGACTGTCCGGCGATCTCTCGCTCGTCGACCTCGACAGGCTGGTGGAGGTGGACTGCGACCGGGACACGACGACCTGTGCTTCCTCTCTCCATCCGGACAACGAGCGCTGTCGGGCCGGTGTGAGCAGGGCACCTTTGAGCTTCGACGACGAAAGCGTGCTGGCACCCGAGAGCATCGCGGTACCCCGGGGAGTCGAAGGCGGGGAAGAGCCGTCCTGGAGCAGGGACAAGATGCTTCCGGTCTGGGTGAGCCTTTCACTGAGCGGCCAGCTCGCGCGTCTGGAATTCACTTATCCACTCGGAGAAGGCATTCCCCAGCGCTTGGATCTCGCAGAGATCGTCGATGTCGGCGGTGTGCCCTCTGGGCTCGCTATCACGCACGACGGTGCGACGCTCGTCATGGCGGACGAGGCCTCTGACAGCATCGCAGTGCTGGATACGCTGTCGTTGTCCCTGGATCGGGTGGATGCGGGCGGGCCCACCCGGCGGGTCTTCCTGACACCGGACGAGCAGATCGTGTATGCGGTCCGCCTGGACTCTCCGGAGATCCGGCTCGTCGATCTGCAGTCCCGTGCGCCCGTACCGACGGGCTACGAGGCCTTGCCGGACACGGCCCGGAACCCGGACGAGGATGGATCGTCGCTCATGCTGCCCGGCATTCCCAGATCGATAACCTTCGTCGAGGGGCATTCGTTGAGCGTCCTGGATGAGGGCAGCGAGTCGATCGACTACACGACCGAGTTGCTTCCCGAGGAAGAGCGCGAAGGCGTGGATCAAGAGGTCATCCGGCTCTTCGCCTACGTCTCCGACATGGACGGGAACGTTTATCTGCTGGACGCCGTGAACCACAGGACGGTAGACAGCCAGCCGTTCTACGGGCCGGCATTGGGGGAGATCGGTTACGTGCAGCGAGGCGAGGTGATCCAGCCGGAGGAGCTCGCAAGCTGCATCGGAGCGGAGAGCTGCCCTTACCCCCAGATCGAGGACTTCGACCGGGTCTATGACGGGGTGGACGAGCTCGATCCGATCTATCACGGAGTCTGGCTCTACCCCGGCTACACCCGTTCGGAGTCCTGGATCATCACCTGGGAAGGCGTCTTGCCCGGGACGGACCAGTCCAGCTCGGGGCGATTCGATGGCTGGACACTCGAGGACGAACGCTACGGTCTGGACTACGGGGCTGCTGGCGTGCAGGCAGGCGACTACCTCCAGGTCCTCAGCCCGCCTGCCGGCGTGGGCGAAGTGCCCGATCCGGCCTGTGTCGCGGACGGCAAGGAAGACGCCCAAACCTACTTCAGAGTGGAATCGGTCGACGAGAAGTCCCTAAGGCTGGTCGAGGTCTCGGGCGTCGACCCGGGCAGATGCTGGCCGGAGGCGATCCGCTACCAGGTGCGCGTGCGGGAGAGCTGGATGGTCGTGGGAACCGAGAGCGGAGTAATGGGAGACAGGATCGAGATGGGCGTTCGATACGACAACGGCATGATCGCTCTGACCATCCTGGCCCCGACTTCGCTGGACGAAAATGAGGACCCGATCCGGGTCCCCCGCGATGCTGCCTTTGGCTTCAATGCCGACTCCGGCTTCGTGCATGCGCGTTTCGCACCTTCGATTCGCGCCGGGGTGGCGGGCGAGCTGGTCTCGATAGACATCGACGGAGAGGAGGACGATGAGGGGAGGCTCGCTGACGACAGTGTGTTTCTGCTCTTCGAGTCCTCCAATGCCCTGATGGAGTTCTTCCCAGGTTCCTTCGAGTCGACGAACTACCTGCTCTACCAGTAGACGTCGGAGGCATCGATGCAGATTGTCGGCATCGGATCGATTTGGCGGGCTCTGGCTTGTGTGGTGCTTGCTTGCCTTTGCGTCTGGTCTGGCGCTCAGGCGGAGACGCGTCCGATCGTGGCGGTCTTTCCGATCCAGGACGTGACCGGGAAGCTGGACAAGACCCTGGTGGAGTCGCTGACGGAGTACCTCTCGGCTGCGCTGGCCACGGGCGGCAGCTTCTCGATCCAGGCGCCGACCGACATGAAGCGCCTGCTCGACGACAAGGCCTCGGAGTCCTACCACGAGTGCTTCGACGAGAAGTGCCAGATCGAGCTGGGCAGAGAGCTTGCCGCCAACAAGATGATCAGCGCCAAGATCATCCAGCTCGGCGATGCTTGCACGGTGACCGCTGCGCTGTACGACCTCAGGACCCAGGCGACCGACATCAGCGCCACCGCGGACCGCGGCTGCAGCCCCAGGGATCTCAAGCGCTCCCTGGATCAAGTCGCGGCCCAGATCCGGGCCTGGCAGACCAAGGGAAGCCGCGTCAGGGAAGAATTCCGTGAAGGGAAGATCGGCGAGCGGGAAAAGCAGCTGGACCTCGAGGGCGGGCAGGAGACGATCATCGCGTTCCGCTCCCAGCCCGAGGGTGCTGTCGTGATCGTGGACGGCAGCCTGGTCTGCGAGCAGACCCCTTGCTCGCGTAAGTTCCCGGCTGGCACCCACGAGGTCTCCATGCAGAAGAAGCGCTACCGGGGCAGGACCGAGCAGGTGGTCTTCGCCAGGGGCGCCGAGTTCGACTGGGAGCTGGAGCCCACTTTCGGCATGCTGACGGTCAGCTCGCAACCCTCGGGCCAGGACGTGCTGGTCAACGGGACGGTCGTCGGCAAGACGCCCCTGGAGCGCCATCCGCTGGATCCGGGCAACTACGAGGTGCTGGTCTCGAGCCCGTGCTTCTATGACAAGGGCGAGAGGATCCAGATCCTGGCCCGGAAGGAGCGCAGCGTCGACGTGGAGCTGAAGCCCAAGGTGGGCGGCGTGCAGGTGGATGCCAAGGATCCGGCCGGCAATGACGTGGAGGCCGAGCTGCTGCTCGACGGAGACCCTCTGGGCACCTCGCCGGGCCGCTTTCCAGTCTCCGTGTGCGCCCGGAAGTTGCTCGCCCGGAGCAGCTGCGGCGTGGCCGAGGTGGAGCTGGAGGTCGAGGAAGGGGAGTGGCGCAAGCTGGAGCTGACCCTGCAGCCGGAGAAGAAGGCCGTCTCCAGCCAGCAGGGAGGCCAGACGCCGAGCACTGCGAGCGCTTCAGCCGAGCCGGGTGCAAGCGTCCGGATCGCGCCCACGGTCGGCTACGGAACCCTGCAGGGCCTGGTCGGCAAGAAGTGGAGCGAGGAGGATCAGGGTTATGACGATGCCCAGATCAGCACCCAGGGCCCGACCGTGGGCGCCCGTATCGACTTGCTGTTGTCCGAGATGCTGGGGGTGACCGCACACTACGACTACGGGTTCCTCACCCACATCGGGATCGCGTACCTGGGCATGAACATGACCAGCTCCGACCTGCTTGGCAATTATGATAGCGCGGCACTGGATGTCTTGCCCGGCATCGATATCGGCCTGGGGCTGGCCCTGATCCACGGCGGCAAGGACGACTTCGACGACGGAGCCAAGCTCGAGGATGACTACCTGGAGCTCGGCATGGCCATGAGCGTGGGGCTGTATCTCGATTTCGTCATCGCCGACCTGGTCTTCCTGGGGGTGGCGGGCGATTTCGGTTACCTGCTGATGTTCAACAGCACCGACAGCTCGGCGAGCAGCTTCACCTACCTGCTGAGCGGTACCTTCCGAGCCGGTGTCCGCTTCTGATCCTTTCCGGGGCTCCGGGCATGACTACCAAGATCCGCGTACTCGACTCGGAGCTCATCGACCGGATCGCCGCTGGCGAGGTGGTCGAGAGGCCGGCATCGGTGGCCAAGGAGCTGATCGAGAACAGCCTGGATGCAGGCGCTTCGCGGATCGTCTGCCGGGTCGAGGAGGGCGGCCGGGCGCTGGTGCGGGTCACCGACGACGGGAGCGGAATGGGTCGCGAAGATCTGGCCTTGTGCGTGCTGCGTCACGCCACTTCCAAGATAGGTACCTTCGAGGATCTGCAGCGGCTCGGCACGCTCGGCTTTCGCGGCGAGGCGCTTCCGAGCATCGCGGCGGTAAGCCGCTTTCGCATCGTCACCCGGCGCAGGCAGGACGAAGCCGGCCTTGAGCTGGTGAGCGAGGGTGGCAAGACAGCTGCAATCCGCGAGATCGGCGCTCCCGCCGGTACCGAGGTCGAGGTGCGAGATCTCTTCTTCAATACCCCCGCCAGACGCAAGTTCCTGCGCAGCGCCAGCACCGAGATGAGCCACATCAGCGCCTGGGTGACGAGGCTCGGGCTGGTGCGCCCCGATGTCCATCTGCGGCTGGAGCACGGGAATCGCAAGCTCATCGATGCACCGCCCAGCTCCGATCCGCACCAGCGGACAGCCCTTTTGCTCGGCCGTCAGGTCTACGAGCACCTGCATCCGATCGATCACCAGGAGAGGGGGCTTCGCATTCGAGGCCAGCTCTCCGACCCTGGCGGCAGCCGGCACAACACCCGCGCTGTGTACTTGTTTGTCAACGGCAGGTACGTGCGAGATCGCCTCCTGCAGCACGCGGTCATGCAGGGCTACAGGACTGTGCTTCCGGAAGGCAGGTTCCCGGTGGTCGTGCTCCAGCTGGAGATCGATCCCGAGTGCGTGGATGTGAATGTGCATCCGCAGAAAACGGAGGTGCGTTTTTCAGACGCGCGTCACGTCCAGCGCGCCTTGACCGCATCCATCGCAGAGGTGCTCGCCGCCACACCGTGGGCCATCACGAAAGGTGCGGCCAGGACCTATGTGATCCGATCCCGGGCGCCTGCAGGCGTGCAGGAGAGCGAGCACGCTGACAGGGTCCGGGAGGCGCTGGCGCGTTACGATCGATCTCCGCATGCTGTAGACAGATGGACGGCACGCGCCCCGATGGCCATGGCTGCTTGGGCTGCACATGAGCTGGTGCACTCGGCAGATCTGGACAGATCAGATGGGGGAAGGCCGCTGGTCGAGATTCCGATCGTGGGCACCTTGTGGCGGACGTATATCGTCCTGGCCTCAGAGGACCGGCTCGTCATCGTGGACCAGCACGCGGCGCACGAGAGGGTCACTTTCGAGCGTCTGCGCGCATCGCTGGACGCGGGTGTGGTGCGCTCCCAGCGCCTGCTCGTCCCCGTGCAGCTGGAGCTGGACGCAGAAGCCATGGCTGCTGCAGAGGAACACGGAGAGCGGCTTGCCGATATGGGCTTCGATCTCGAGCCATTCGGCCCGGGGATTATCGTCGTCAAGTCGATACCCGCCCTGTTGGCGCAGGCGCCAGTGCTCGATCTGGTCCGGGATGTGCTGGATGAGCTGAGCGACACGGGTGACGATTCGGCTTGGCAGCAGAGGCGGATCGGCGTTCTGAGCCGGATGGCTTGTCACGCCTCGGTCCGGGCGGGCCGGGAGCTCGGAGAGGCCGAGATCCGATCGCTTCTCGTGGAGGTGGAACGAGTCGATTTCGGCGCGCTCTGTCCGCACGGCCGACCCGTCTTTGCCGAGTTCTCACGCCGCGAGGTGGAGCGTTGGTTCCACAGGGGCTAGCGCCGGTCCTGGTCATCTGCGGCCCTACGGCATCCGGCAAGTCCAGACTGGCCGTCTCCCTGGCTCGCAGGTTGTCAAGCGAGATCATCTCTGCCGATTCGCGAAAGATCTATCGCCGGATGGATATCGGCACGGCGAAACCGACGGGCGCGCAACGAGTGGGCGTGGTATTCCACATGCTCGATATCTGCGAGCCCGGCGAGACATACGACGCCGCACGCTTTGCGGAATGCGCAGCGAAGCACATCTGCGAGCTGCATCGCCGCGGACTCGTCCCGATCGTATGCGGCGGAAGCGGTCTCTACATCCGCGCGCTGCTGAACGGTATCATCGATACACCCGCCCGCGACGAGTCGCTCCGCGCGCAGCTGCAGGAGCAGGAGTCACGCTCGCCAGGCTGCCTGCACGAACGACTGCGGCGCTCAGATCCCGCCAGCGCAGTGCGTATGCCTCCGGGTGATGTCCTGCGAATCGTGAGGGCCCTGGAGGTTCTCGAGCTGACGGGCAGACCCATCTCCGAAATCCAGGCAGAGCAGGCCCGCATGCCACCGCGCTACCGGGCCTTGCAGGTCGCGCCGGACTGGCCCCGGTCTGCGCTGCGCACCCGCATCGAGCAGAGAGTCGAGCGCATGCTCGCAGAGGGCTGGCTGGACGAGGTGCGCGCTCTGCAGGCCGAGGGGGCTCGGCGTGCGCTTGCGTGTTCGGGCTACCGACAGCTCGACGCCTACCTGAAGGGCTCCTGTAGGCTGGATGAAGCGGTCACCGGTGTCAAGCTGTCTCACTGGCACTATGCGCGCCACCAGATGAAGTGGTTCCGCGCGGCAGCCGAAGTCAGATGGCTGCATGCTCAGCCGGACGAGGATAGCCTCGCCGCAGAGGTGGATGCCTTCATGTCTGCAGGCTAGTCCTAAAACAAGTGTGGCTTTCCAGGCCGCGTTTGTTTTCAGGGCTAGCCGCCCGAAGGGCGGTCGTTTTGGGGTGAAGCTGCTGGAATCGTATTCCAGCAGCGAGGGGGCT
>JAFGRB010000365.1 GCA_016935365.1 Deltaproteobacteria bacterium | reverse complement strand
TGGAAGCGGGAACTGGAGGCGCGTCCGTGTTCGAGCGCCTGGCTGCGACGGCGTCGAGATCTGCGCTGCGCTGGAAGCGGATCCTGGAGGTGCGTCCATGATGGAGACGGAGCGCGTCGCGGCCGACGTGGTGTGCTGGGCTGCGACGGCGTCGAGATCTGCGCTGCGCTGGAAGCGGATCCTGGAGGCGCGTCCATGATGGAGCCGGAGCGCGTCGCGGCCGACGTGGTCGTGCTGGGCTACGGCGGCGCCGGGGTCTGCGCCGCGATCGAGGCGGCCTCTGCGGGTGCGCGTGTGCTGGTGCTCGAGCGCTTTGCGGGCGGCGGGGCCACCCGCGCCTCGGGCGGCGTGGTCTACGCGGGCGGGGGGACGCGCAGCCAGCGCGCCGCGGGCTTCGACGATCGCGTCGAGCACATGCTCGCCTACCTGCAGGCGGAAGCCGCAGGCGACGCGCGGCAGCTGCGGGCCTTCTGCGAGCGGAGCGCAGAGGACCTCGAGTGGCTCGAGGCGCAGGGCCTGCGTTTCCCGGCGGTCTTCTGCGCGGACAAGACGGTCGTGCCGCCCGCCGGCGTGGGCCTGTACTACTCGGGCAACGAGCAGCGCGCGGATCCAGGCTCCCGGGCGCCGCGCGGCCACGTGCCCGAGGGCCACGGCCAGCGCGGGCGGGTCCTCTTCGATGCGCTGGACCGCGCCGCCCGCGCGAGGGGCGTCGAGCTGCGAAGGCGCTGCCTGGCCACCCGCCTGCTCTGCGACGGCCAGGGTCGGGTGGTCGGGGTGGAGGCACGCCAGCTTCCCGGGCGGGGCGCCGGGGCCCGGCTGCACGCGCTGCTCTGCGAGCTGGCCAGGCTCGCCCGCCCCGCGGCCCGGATCCTGCGCGCCTTCGAGCGGGCGCTCGGCGAGCCACTGCGCGCCGAGGCCAGGGGAGGCGTGGTGATCGCCACGGGGGGCTTCGTCTACAACCCGGCCATGCTCGCCCGGCACGCGCCGGGCTTCCTCCGGGCCTTGCCGCTCGGCACGCCGGGTGACGACGGGGCGGGCATCTCGATGGCCGCGGACGTCGGCGCGGCCGTCGGCTGCATGGATCGCTGCGCAGCTTGGCGTTTTCTCTATCCACCCGAGGCGTTCCTGGGCGGCCTGCTGGTCAACCGGCGCGGGGAGCGCTTCTGCGACGAGAGCCTCTACGGCGCCACGGTCGGACGCTGCATCTCCGAGCAGCCCGGCGGCCGGGCCTACCTGATCATCGACCAGGCCGTGCTGCGCGTGGCAGAGCGCCAGAGCGCAGCCGACGAGAGGCTCGGCGATCGCGGTCTTGACGAGATCCTCTCCGGCCAGGCGAACGACCTGGTCTTCCGCAAGCTCTCGACCTGGGTCAACCTGCACATCAACCGTCGCCGGTCGGCGACGCTCTCCGGGCTCGAGCGCGCCTGCCACCTGCCGGCCGGCTCGCTCGAGCGCACCGTCTCCGGGTTCAACGCCCGGCTGCGGGCCGGGCAACCGGACCCCTTCGGCAAGCCCGACGCCTGTCGCAGGCCGATCGAGCAGGGGCCTTTCCTGGCCATCGGCTGCGAGCTGGACAGCAAGCTCTTTCTCGGACCGTGCTTCACGCTGGGCGGTTTGCGCTGCGATCCCGAGAGCGCCCGGGTCCTTCGCGAGGACGGCTCGCCGATCCCGGGCCTCTTCGCGGCCGGCCGCTGCGCGCTGGGCGTGTCCAGCGGTGGCTACCTGAGCGGCCTGTCGGTGGCCGACTGCGTGTTCTCGGGCCGCAACGCCGGGCGCAGCGCGGCGCGGTCCGCGGGGGCGAGAGCGCAGACCGGCTCCCGGGCTCCATCCGGGGCTCCGGCCCGTCCAGGAGCCCCGCCTGCGGCGGACGGCCCGACGGTGGCCGACTGCGTGTTCTCGGGCCGCAACGCCGGGCGCAGCGCGGCGCGGTCCGCGGGGGCGAGAGCGCAGACCGGCTTTCGGGCTCCATCCGGGGCTCCGGCCCGGCCGGGAGCCCCGCCTGCGGCGGACGGCCCGACGATTCTGGTGACCGGCGGCGCGGGCTACCTCGGCCGGGCGCTGCTCGCGGAGCTCGCGCGCAGCGGGGATCCGAAGCTGCGCGCGGCGCGCCTGCGCGTCCTGGATCGACACAGCGGCCGGGGCGATTGGCCGGCCGCGTTGGAGCTCGTCGCCGGGGACATCCTGGATGCGGGCAGCCTGGGGCGCGCGGTGCAAGGCGCGGACCTGGTCTTCCACCTGGCCGCGCTGGTCGACTGGGGTCAGCATCCGCCGGAGCACGTGCGCGCGGTGAACCTCGAGGGGACGCGCCGGGTGGTGGCCGCCTGTCGGGCGAGCGGCGTCCGCGGCCTGGTGCACGTCTCCAGCCTGGACGCCCTCTGGTCCGGACAGCCCCTGCACGGGGCGGACGAGAGCTGCCCGTACCCCGAGCGCTTCGACACGGCGTACTGCGCCAGCAAGGCGCGGGCCGAGCAGGCGGTCCTCGAGGCCGACGGTCGGGGGCTGCGGGCGATCGTGATGCGCCCCTGCTCGATCTGGGGCGGCGGCGATCCCTACCACCTGCGGCCGATGCTGCGCAGCGCCCGCTTCGGGCTCCTGCCCCGGGTGGGCACGGCGCGGATGCAGTGCGCCTACGTGGGCAACGTGGTCCACGCCCTCCTGCTCGCCGGACGGGCCGCGCTGGAGGGCGACGATGCGGCCTGCGGCCAGGTCTACTTCGTGACCGACTTCGAGGCGCGCAGCCTGTGCGAGCAGATGGCGCCCATGCTGCGCGCGGCCGGGGTGCGCCTGCTGCCGTGGACCGTGCCCAGGGCGCCGCTCATGGCCGCAGCCAGGCTCGTCTGGCACGCCTCCCGCTGCCTGCGGCCCGTGCTCGAGACAAGGCCCGTGCTGACGCCCTCGGCCGTGGGGCAGCTCTACTCGGATTACACGGTGGACAGCGACAAGGCCGAGCGGCTGCTGGGCTACCGGCCGCGCTACTCCGAGCAGGAGGCCTACGCGCAGGCGATCGGCGACCTGCGCGCCGCGTCGGAGCGCCGCGCGCGATGAGCGAGCCCGCGTTCTACCGAGGCCTGCTGATCGCGATCTTCTGCCTTGCGGGCGTCGTCTTCGGCCTGTCCTTCTTCACCACCGCGCCCTACGGGCGCCACGCGCGCCCGAGCTGGAGCGGCCCGGACCTGCCGAGCTGGCTCGCCTGGATGCTGATGGAGCTGCCCCAGCCGGTGGGCATGGGGATCTGCTTCGCCCTCGGGCCGACGGAGCAGCGGGCCGCGGCGATCGTGCTCTTCGGCCTGTGGCAGCTGCACTACGCCTACCGGACCTTCGTCTACCCCTTCCTGCCGCGCGGGAGCTCGATGGGGCTCTCGGTCGTGCTCTCGGGCATGCTGCTCAATGCGGGCTTCGCATACCTCAACGGCCGCTGGCTCTTCGGGCTGGGGCCTGCGCTCTCGTGCGTGTACCTGCTCGATCCCCGCTTCCTCGCCGGCGCAGCCGCGTTCGCCGCGGGCTGGCTGCTGTGCACGAGCTCGGACGCGCGGCTGCGCCGGCTGCGCGAGCCCGGGCAGCGGACCTACGCGATCCCGACCGGGGGCGCCTTCCGCTGGGTGAGCTGCCCGAACTACCTGGGAGAGCTCGTGATGTGGGCCGGCTGGGCCGCGGCCAGCTGGTCGCTGGCCGGCCTGGCCATCCTGGCCGTCAGCGCGGCCAACCTCGTGCCGCGGGCGCTTCGCAACCACCGCTGGTGCCGCGAGCATTTCGCCGACTACCCGCCGGAGCGCAAGGCCCTGATACCGTACCTGCTGTAATGCGGTGGCGAGCTTCGCAGGACCGCTAGGCCGAGCAGCAGCCGGCCGAGGAGCGCGACCCCCTCGGACGCGAGCATCGCCGCGCAGTCCAGTAAGAGCTGGGGCGGCGAGGCGAAGAGGGTGGGCATGGTCTACTACCAGACCACGCGCTGCTGCTGGAGGGGCCGGATCTCGGCGATGGTCTCGAAGTCGCGGTCGATGTGCAGGAGCAGGACTTGGTGATCGATGGCCAGCTGGGCGATGCAGCAGTCGATGGGGCTGCGGACTCTCCGATCCAGTCTGCAGAGATCGAAGTAGATCCGTGCTGCCGCCGCCCAGGTTCCGCGCTGAGGCTCGATGTACTCCTGGGTGTTCAGGTACGATCGGAGCAGCGTCCACTCCTGCTCGTCGCGGCAGCCCTGAAGGAGCTCGAGCTCGGTGAAGGATGTCAGGACGACTTCCTCCGGGTCCACGATCCCCTCGAGAAGCCGGCGCCTCTCTCCGGTCGCGTCGCGGAATACGTCGATCCACACGGAGGTGTCAACGATCACCGCCACGCACCTCGCGCATCTGCTTGTGATCGAAGCCGTCTCTCAGCCGGATGCGACCCGCCAGCTCCGCCAGGTTCTTCTTCTTTCGGATGCGGACGAGCTCCTCGAGGGCCAGGTGCACGAGCTCTCGCTTCGTGCGGGCTTCGGTCAGCCGAAAGGCCTCTCTGACCAGGTCGTCATCCAGGTCGATGTTCGTACGCATGCAGAACTCCATGATCAAGAGATATGTGTATTCTAATGTGTATGATGTGCACGAGTCAAGCGCTGGGTCGCTACACCATATCCGTCCAGTCCGGCCTGGGCCTGCTTGACCCTCCCGGGGCTGCGGTGTACCGTCGGCAGACGATTGTACGAATCCTGGCCCGGAGGTGCGATGTGAGGTCCTGCTGGATCGTGATGGGCGCGCTGTGCGCGCTCTGGCTCTGCCTGTCGGCCACGGCCTGCAAGTGCGAGGAGGAGGCAGCCGAGAAGCCGGCCGGCGAGGCGGCCCCGCGCGTGGAGTCGACCCTCGACAAGCTGCCGGGGGCTTCGCGCGTCGATCTGTCCGCCCTGATCCCGGCCGACGTCGATGCGGTCGTGATGAGCGACAGGCCGGCGGCCCTGTGGACCTGGCTCCAGGGGCGGGACTGGTTCCAGGGCGTGCGGGCCTCGCCCGTCTGGGCGGACATGTTGTTCTCGGACGCGCTCTACAGGCTCTCGACCGCCAGGCACAGGCTGGCGGGCATGTCGCCGGTCAAGCTGGAGAAGCTCGATCTGAGCGAGGTCCTGGCCACCCCGGCCGGCCTGGCCACCCGCAACCTGGGGGAGGGGCAGGCCGTGCTGCTCGTCAAGCAGATCGACCTCAAGATCCAGGCCCTCGATCGCCTGGCGGAGCTCTTCAACCAGATCGAGGCCGGCCGCTTCGCCGAGATCGAGGACGACGGGCTCAAGTTCCGCCAGGTCGACCTGGGCCAGGGCAGCGAGCTCTTCTACGCGGTCTTCTCGAACCTCTTGCTGGTCTCGAACGACCGCAAGATGCTGCTGGACTCCCTGCACCTTTCGGCCGGCAAGGCGGGCGAATCCCTGGCCGCGGACGAGGAGGCGAAGAAGCTGCTCGCCGCGCGCAAGGCCGACGACCTGGTGATCTTGCTGCAGCCGGACGGGAGCGGCGACTGGCTCGAGACCGCCCTGCCCATGAAGCTCCTGGCGCTCACCTGGAGCACCGGCGGGTCTCCGAAGCTCGCGATCGCGGGCGCGCTCGCCGGGGAGCAGCCCGCGGGCGGCGCCCTGGTCGAGGCCGCGGCCGTGGCGCGCGTGCTGCCCGCGGACAGCCGGCTGGTGCTCGGCCGCTCCGGCCTGCCGCTGGCCGAGATCTGGCGCGCCCTGGTGAAGACGGGCCAGCCCGAGAAGGACGAGGCCCTCGCCCAGCTCGAGGCCAGGCTGCTCGAGGGGCTGGACGCCCGGGCCGTCTTCGTCCTGCAGGGCTTCCAGCTCGAGACCAGGCCGCGACCGGAGGCGGCCGTGCTGGTGCAGCTCGGCAAGGCCGACGGGATCGAGCCGCTGGTATCGGACGCCTTCGAGTCCTTCTTCGGGCGCAAGCCCGAGGAGGAGAAGACCGAGAGCGGGCGGAAGCTCTACCGGATCGCGGGCGAGATCCAGGCCGCCTTTGCCGTGGTGGACGGCTGGCTCGTGATGGGCACCACGCCCGAGTCGGTCCGCCGCGTGGTGGCGGCGGCCAGCGGCCAGGCCCCGTCGCTGGCGGACGGATCCTTCGCCGCGGCCATGGGCAGCCAGGGCCTGTTCGGGCTGGCCTTCGTGGACTGCGACCGGCTGGGCGCCGATCTCGACGCCTACGCGAAGGCTTTGCTCAAGAGCGGCCAGCGCTTCAGCGCCACCGACGTCGACGAGACCCTCGGCCCCTTCCTGGCCGCCGTGCGCAAGGTGGGCAAGCTGGCTGGCCGTCTGGAGAGAAAGGCGAACCAGGTCGAGGGAAGCCTGGTCCCGCTCTGATTTCGGCGGCCTGGGAGGTGCCGGTGCGAGCGGACGGTCGACAGATGCAGGCCCGCAGGCTGCTGCTGGCCGCATGCGTGCTGGTGGGCCTGTTCGCGCTCAGCGCGCTGCTGCCGATCCGCCGGGTCGCGGCCTTGCATCCCCACAGGCTTCCCGCGAACGGGACGGCCTCGGCCCGGCTGGTCTGGCAGCTCGAGAGCATCTACGGCACGCCGGTGCCCTTCTACCCCTGGGACGTGGAGCTGACGGTCACCCGGGGTGCGGAGAGAATCCGGATCGTGGGCCCGGAGGCGCGGCGCGAGGGGCCAGCCAGCCTGGTGCTCGGGCTGCGGGCGACGGGCGAGCCCGGCCCGGTCGAGCTCGAGCTGGACACGGGCACGGGCAGGCTGCGCTTCGGCCTGGAGCTCGTCTCGGCGGGCGGGGACCGGGACACCGACGGCATGCCGGACGAGGTGGAGCTCGCCGACCCGGCCGACCGGCAGGCCTTCCGCCAGTGGTTCACGGCCATCGCCGAGTCGCAGTTCTACGCGCCGGATCCGCGCTGGGAGCAGGTCCACCGGGACTGCGCCGGGCTGCTGCGCTTCGCATACACCCAGGCGCTCCGGGCGCACGACCGGCGCTGGCTCGCCGAGCGCCCCTACCTGCACCGCAGCCCGAGCGCGGACGTACGGCGCTACTCCTACCCGGACGTGCCCGTGATCGGCACGCGCGTCTTTCGCACGGCCCCGGGTGTCTTTCGGGCAGGGGACGATCCCGCCCGCGACTTCGCCGTCTCGGCCAGCGCCCTGGTGCTGGCCGAGCTCAACTGTCTGCGGATCTCCGGTAGCGCCGCGGACGCCCTGCCCGGGGATCTGCTCTTCTTTCGCGACATCGACAACCCGCACTCGCCCATGCACTCGATGGTCTTGCTCGCCGGCGAGCGGGTCGTCTATCACACCGGTCCGGTTGCGGACGGGCCGGGAGAGGTCCGGCTCGTGCGGCTTGCGGATCTCGATCGCCACCGCGACGAGCGCTGGCACGCGCGGGCCGACAACCCGCATTTCCTCGGCTTCTATCGCTGGAAGATCCTTGAAGGAGGAAGACCATGAGCACAAGACAAACGCAGGCCTGCAGGCGCCCCGGCACGTGCTGGCTCCTGCTCGCGCTGGTGTTTTTGGCCGGGCCGGCCAGGGCGGACCAGCCGCGCTTCTACCTGTCGACCGAGCGGATCTTCTCGCCGGGCGACAAGCGCGTCACCGTGCGCATGGAGTCGCGCGGGCTCGATCACGTCGACTTCCGGCTCTACCGCATCCCGGCTGCCCGGGACTTCTTCCTCGGGCAGAAGGACCTGCACCGGGTCGAGACCCAGAACGGTCCGACCCGGGCCTCGAGCCTGGACGTCCTGGCCGAGATCTGGCGCCTCGGCCTGCAGAACGCGGTCGAGCTCGCCCGCGAGGGCGTGTCCAGCGCCTCGAGAGCCGCGGCCCGCGAGGCCTATCCCGAGGACGTCGAGGGCGCGATCCAGAAGTCCGAGGAGGTACCGGCCCCCTCGACCGCGATCCCGCTGCTCAAGGACTTTCCGCTGGTGGATATGTGGCGGGAGTGGATCGAGAGTCCGGACGGGGAGTGGAGCTACCTGGACGTGGCGGTCAACACCTTCGCGCCGGGCGTCTACCTGCTCGAGGGCGTCTATGGTCACGAGGTCGGGTACACGGTCGTGATCGTCTCCAAGCTGGCCGTCTTGACCCGCCAGAGCGGCCAGCGCCTGCTGGTCTACGCGGTCGATCCGGCGCTCGGCACGCCCGTGCCCGACGCCCAGGTGGAGCTGTACACGGCCGGAAAGCTCATGGCCAAGGGCGAGACCGACTCCGAGGGGGTGTGGTGCAAGGACATCCCGCTGACACGGGAGATGGTCGTCTTCGCCTCCAAGGGCGCGAGCTTCGCGATCCTGGATCCGACCTACCACCCGGCCAATCTCTTCACCCGCAAGGTCTACCTGAGTACCGAGCGGCCGGTCTACCGCCCGGGGCAGGACGTCTTCTTCAAGGGCATCGTCAGGGCCTACCGGGATGAGCGCTACCGGATCGACGAGACGGTGCGTCAGGTCGAGCTCTCGGCCCAGGACCCCAACGGGCACGAGGTCTTCTCGGCCAAGCTGCCGATCAAGGAAAGCGGCGCCTTCGACGGGCGCTTCCCCCTGGCCGAGGGCGCCTCGCTGGGCACCTACCGGCTCGTGGCGCGCCTGGACGGCAAGGACTACGGCGGGGAGTTCAAGGTCAAGGAGTACACCAAGCCCGAGTACAAGGTGCGCATCCAGACGCCGGGCAGCGCCTGCATCAGCGGGGAGAAGGTCTCGGCGACGGTGCTGGCAAACTACTACTTCGGGCCGCCCGTGCCCGATGCCAAGGTCAAGGTGAGCGTCTACCGGACGCGCTTCTACGTGCCCTGGTGGGTGGATGCGGACTACGCCTGGTACTACTCCGACGCCGAGTACCGCAACACGATGCGGGAGACCATCGTCGAGAAGGAGGGCCGGCTGGACGCCCAGGGGCGCTTCGCCTTCGACTTCGACACCCGCGCCGACAGCCTCGATTACACCTATGGCATCGAGGCGGTGGTGACCGACGCCTCGGAGCAGGCGGTCAGCGGCCATGCCAGGATCCAGGTCACCCGGGCTCGTTTCCGGCTGAGCCTGGAGCCCGAGCACCTGCTGCAGAGCCCGGGCAGCGAGGCCCGCATCCGGGTGCGCAGCACCGACTTCGACAGGCGGCCCGTGCCGGCAGACGTCCAGGTGACCGTGCGTGCTCGCCAGGGCGGCGATCCGGACAAGGCCGCCGAGGTCGAGCTGCTGAGCAAGCCGATCCGCACCGGGCCGAAGGGCGAGGGCTGGCTCGAGTTCACACCGCCGAAGAGCGGCACCTACACGATCGAGGCCCGGGCTGAGGATGCCAAGGCCAACACCGTGGACGCTCGCGCGCGGCTCTTCGTCACCTCGCAGGGGGGCGACATCCCCTACGTGCCGGAGGAGATGGAGATCATCGCCGATCGGCGAAGCTACTCCGTCGGGGACAGCGCCCGCTTTTTGCTGCTCACCCCCCACGCCGACTCCCACCTGCTCGTCACGGTCGAGGGCGGCAACCTCTACCGGCACGCAGTGGTCAAGGCCCGGGGCTTCTCGGCCGTCTACGAGCTCGAGATCGAGCCCGAGCAGACGCCCAACTTCTTCCTGCGCGCCGCGACGATCTTCGAAGGCAGCCTGTTCGAGCGCCGGCTGGACATCGTCGTGCCCCCGCGGGAGAAGCTGCTCGACGTGTCCGTGCGCACGGACAAGCCCGAGGCCCGGCCCGGCGAGCAGGTGCGCTTCGAGGTGCTGGTGCGAGACCACGCGGGCCGGCCGGTCGAGAACGCCGAGGTGGCCCTGGCCGTGGTGGACGAGGCGATCTACGGCCTGAGCCCGGAGATCGCCGTGCCCATCTCGCGCTTCTTCTACCACCGCAAGCGGAACAACGTCCGGCCCACCTCCTCGCTGGACTTCCGCTTCTACGGCTACGGCCAGGACAGCAAGGATCGCATGGCCGCCCTGGAGTACCGCGAGCCGGTCGTGCCGGGCTCCTTCAAGGCCCTGGCCGCGGTGGAGGTCCGCAAGCACTTCAAGGACACGCTCTCCTTCGAGCCCTATCTCAAGACCGACGGCGACGGCGTGGCGCGCTGCACGCTCAGCGTGCCGGACAACCTGACCGCCTGGCGGGGCACCGCGCGGGCCATCACGGCCGAGACCCAGGTCGGCCAGGGCACGGGCAGCCTGCGGGTCTCGAAGCCGGTCCTCGTCCGTCTGGCGGCCCCGGCCTTCCTGGTCGAGAAGGACGCCTGCACGCTGGCGGTGATGGTCCACAACTACTCGGACCAGGCCCAGCGCCTCCAGGTCCTGCTCGAGAGCGGCGGGGGCGAGATCGTGCTCGAGGGCAAGCCCATGAGCCTCGAGGTCAAGCCGGGCGCGATGGCGAGCGCGCTCTGGACGGGCAGGGCCGCCGGGGCCGGCACCGCCGTGCTCCGGGCCCGGGCCGAGGGCAGCCGGTTCTCCGACGCCCTGGAGCACCGCCTGCCCGTCCTGCCCTACGGCATGGAGCAGGTCCTGCTGGCCGGCGGGAGCCTGGACGACGGGAGCAGCCAGGCCAAGGTGGAGCTGAGCGTGCCGGCCAGCGCGGCCGAGGGGAGCACGCGCGCCGAGCTCTCCGTCTCGACCGGCGTCGCGCCGGCGGTCTTCGCGGCGGTGCGCTACCTCAACGACTACCCCTATCACTGCACCGAGCAGACCATGAGCCGCTTCCTGCCCGATCTCCTGGTGGCCAAGGCCCTGGGCGAGGAAGGGCTCACGCACCGGCGGCTCGACGAGGAGCTGCCCCGCCAGATCCACGCCGGCCTGGCCCGGCTGGCCGCCCTCCAGCATTCGGATGGCGGCTGGGGATGGTGGTTCGACGATCCGACCCACCCCTTCATGACGGCCTACGTGGTCCACGGCCTGGCCATGGCCGGGCGGCTCGGCTGGAAGGTGGACGAGGAGATGCTCGCGCGGGGGGTCAAGCGGCTCAAGCGCTTCACGAGCGACCGCCGGCTCAACCCCACCGAACGCTCGTACCTGCTCTACAGCCTGGCGCTGGTCGGAGAGAAGTACGAGTCCATGCTCCAGAAGCTCGCCGCCCAGGGCGAGCTGACCGAGTACGGCAAGGCGGTGCTCGCCATGGCGCTTCTGGAGATGGGCAAGCGGGAGTCGGCGGCCAAGCTGGCCGGCCAGATCGAGATGGCCGTGCACACCGATCCCCGGGGCGCCTGGTGGGGAGACGACTCGCGTTCGGGCTGGGAGGTGGATCCGGTCGAGACCACCGCGGCCGTGCTCCGGGCGCTGCTCGCGGCCCAGCCCGACAGCGTCAATTTGCCCGGGGCCGTGCGCTGGCTCATGGCGGTCCAGGAGCGCGGTCACTGGCGCTCGACGCAGGATACCTCCATGGCCGTCTTCGCCCTGGTGGACTACCTGAAGAAGTTCGGCCAGCGCGAGTATGCCGCCAAGGTCACGACCTCGCTGAACGGCAAGGCCTTCGAGCCCCGCTCGCTCGGCAAGGCGGACATCTTCAAGCCCAGCGTCGCGCTGCTGCACGGCGTGCCCGCCAGGGCCGGGACCAACACCTTCGAGCTGAGCCGGGAGGGAAAGGGCCTGCTGTTCTACCACGCGGCCGTGAGCTACTTCGGCCGCGAGGATCCCATCCGGGAGCAGGGCAGCAAGTTCCGCATCCAGCGCAGCCTCAAGATGATCACCCGCCAGGTCGCGGGCGATGGATGGAAGCTCGGGCTCGCGCCGCTCGGCGCCCGGGTGCAGCCGGGCGATCTGCTGCTGGTCCAGCTCGATCTCCAGGCCTCGGAGCCCGCGGACTTCATCATGATCGAGGCGCCCATCCCGGCCGGCAGCCAGCCGGTCGAGCGCGACCGCGGCTACGCCCTGCCGGGCATCCGGCTCCAGCAGCCGGGCATGCACCGCGAGTTCCACGACACCCACGCGGCCTTCTTCCTCTCCCACCTGGACCGGGGCAGCCGGCGCCTGGCCTTCCTGGTGCGGGCATCGCTGCCCGGCGACTACCACGTCCTGCCGGCCCGGGTGATGCCGATGTACGATCCGCAGTTCGCCGGCAACTCGGCGAGCCACCTCGTGCGGGTGAAGGAGGGGTCATGAGGACTGCATGCGTGCTCGGGATCGCGGGCCTGCTCTGGCTGACCGCTTCCGCCGTGGCCGGGCCGACCGAGGCCCCCACGGTCGAGATCGACGAGCCGGTGGGAGGCTGGTCCACCGAGCGGATCGTCGAGGTGTCCGGCTCGGTCAGCGGCGCATCGGTCGCCCGGGCCATCATGGTGGTCAACGGCTACGAGCGCTGGCTGGACCTGAAGGGCAACCGCTTCCAGGCCACGATCGTGGTCTCCAAGGGGGCCAACTCCATCGAGGTGGTCGCGCGCAACGATGCGGGAGAGGGGCGCGACAGCGTGTCGGTCTTCTCGGACGTGCCGCCGGTGGACATGCAGGTCATTCTGAGCTGGGACACGGACGGGACGGACGTCGACATGCACGTGACCGATCCGGCCGGGGAGGAGTGCTTCTACTCTCACCGGACCACGGAGATGGGCGGCCGGCTGGACGTGGACGACACCGACGGCTACGGGCCGGAGGTCTTCACCCTGACCCACGCTCAGACAGGCGAGTACCTGGTGGAGGTCAAGTACTTCTCGTCACACGGCCATCCCCAGACGCGCTGCCGGCTCCAGGTCGTGCTCTTCGAGGGCACCGGCCGGGAGAAGCGGCTGGAGTTCCACAAGATCCTCACCAAGACGGGCGACAAGGTGGAGGTCGGCAGGTTCCAGGTCGCGCCGCCCCAGGAAGGCGAGGAGCAGCCTTGACGGGCTGAGCCGCGCGCAGGCGGGGTGTGCATGCTGGAAGGCCAGAATATCGGTCGCTACCGCCTGCTCGACAAGGTGGGCCGGGGAGGCATGGCCGAGGTCTTCCGCGCCGAGGACTCCATGCCGGACGGCTCCACGCGGATCGTGGCCATCAAGCGCCTGTTCCCCAAGCTGTCCGGCGATCGACAGTTCGTCCAGATGTTCCTCAACGAGGCGCGCATCTCCTCGCAGATGGCCCATCCCAACCTGGTGCACACCTATGACCTGATCAATCACGGCTCGTACTACTACATCGTGATGGAGTTCCTCCAGGGCCTGGACCTCGAGGATCTGATCTCGCACGCCCCGCCGGGCGAGACGGCCCTGGGCATCGCCGAGTCGGCCTACGTCGTGGCCGAGGTGGCGAACGGCCTGCACTACGCTCACAGCGGAGGAGCGATGCCCGAGGCCGGGCCGGTGGTCCACCGGGACATCAGCCCGGGCAACATCATGGTGGACGTGGAGGGGCGGGTCAAGATCACCGACTTCGGCATCGCCCGCGTCACGCAGGAGGCCCGCTCCACCCAGCCCGGGGTGCTCAAGGGCAAGTACGAGTACATGGCGCCCGAGTACGTCAAGGGCCTGGACTTCGACGGCCGGGCCGATCTGTTCTCCCTGGGGGTGGTCTTCTACGAGCTGCTCTGCGGGCTCAACCCCTTCGACGACGTGCTGCCGCGAGACATCTGGAAGAAGATCATCGAGCTCGAGCCCGATCCCCCGAGCCGGAAGAACCCCGCGGTGCCAGAGGATCTCGACAAGATCGCGGCCTGGATGCTGGCCAAGGATCCCGACGAGCGCGTCCAGTCGGGCGAGAAGCTGGCCAAGATGCTGCAGCCTTTCTACTCCCCACAGGGCCAGCAGGCCGTGGCGGCGGCGATCGGGCAGCGGGTGGAGCGGCTGCTCACGCCGGGGGAGAAGGCCGATTCGCCCGAGCTGGCCGAGTTCCTGCCCGAGGAAGAGGACGCCGACGATGGGGACTACACCCAGGACATCCGGACGGACGAGATCCTGGGCCTGGTGGAGCCCAAGAGCCTGCCGGCCAGCCTGCGGCCGCAGGCGAGAGGCGGCGACGAGCTCACGAGCCCCAAGGTCGTGCGCCTGCCTCGCCGGCGCCGCCGCTGGCCGCTCCTCGTGCTGGGGGCCGGTCTCGGTCTCTCGCTGATCGCGGTGCTCGCGATCTGGCTCTGGCCGGACGCGCAGCCGATCGCGCTCGTCGGCTGGCTGACGGTGGTCTCGGACCGGCGCGCAGAGGTCATGGTGGACGGCAGACCGATGGGCCTCGCGCCGGTGCACGAGCTGGAGCTCGAGGCCGGCCTGCACGTGGTCGAGGTGCGCCGGCCGGGCAGCACGCGCGTGAAGCGCTACGAGCGCAAGCTGGCCGAGGGGGACAGGTGCGCGATCGAGGTCAGCTGGCCCGAGACGGATAGCAAAAAGCGCAGCCGCCGGCGTCGCAGGCGGCGCGCCAGGAAGAAGACCGGCAAGAAGACCCATGCCACCAAGAAGGCCGGTGGCAAGAAGGCCGGCGACAAGAAGACCGGCGGCAAGAAGACCGGCGGCAAGAAGACCGGCGGCAAGAAGACCGGCGGCAAGAAGACCGGCGGCAAGAAGACCGGCGGCAAGAAGAGGCGGCGATGAGCCGGGCGTGGCCGAGCGTGCCCGGGGGGCTGCTCGGGCCCGGCCTGCTCGTGCTGCTCGCGCTCCTCGCCCGGCCCGGCCTGGCGGGCGGCCGGCTCTCGCCCGAGATGCGGCGCTGCATGGCCCGGGGGCTCGCGGATCGCAGCCTGGCGATCGGCGAGCGGGATGCCTTCGCGCTCTCCGATCCGCACACCGGCCGCATCCTGTGGTTACAGAACCCCCGCGTCCTGGCCGGGCGTCTGGCCGAGCCCGGGTCGATCTTCAAGGTGGTGACGGCCTACGCGGCGCTGCAGGCCGGGCGAGTGGATCCGGGCCGGGTCTTCCGCTGCCGGGGCGGTCGCGGGCCGGCACGCCCGGACGGCGTGCGCTGCTGGCGGCGAGCCGGGCACGGTCCGGTCAACCTGGCCAAGGCGCTGGCCTACTCCTGCAACCTCTACTTCGCCGACCTCGGCAATCGCATCGGGGAGGGGCGGCTGCTCGCCGCCGCCCGCGAGCTGGGCCTGGGGCGGGCGACCGGCTCCGATCTGCCGGGCGAGCTGGCCGGACGGCTGCCGGCGCTCACGGACGGGACGGCCGGCAAGCTGGCCATCGGTCAGGGGGACATCCGCGTCACGCCCTTGCAGCTGCTGAGCCTGATCGGAGCGGTGGCCAACGGCGGCGCGCTCTTGAGCCCGCGGCGGGCGCATCCGGGCGATGGCCCCGGGGGGCGGCGCGGCGTGCTCGAGGACGCGGGCGCGCTGCGCTTCATCCGCACGGCGTTGGAGGAGGCTTCCACCTTCGGCACGGGCAGCGGCGTGCGGCTGGCCCGGCTAGGCGTGGCGGGCAAGACGGGCACGGCGGCCTGGGAGAAAGTCTCCTGGCGCACCCATGCCTGGTACATGGGCTATGCGCCCATGCGCGCGCCGGCCCTGGCGCTGGTGGTCTTCGTCTTCGACGGCCAGGGCTCGACCGATGCCGCGGCCGCGGCCCGCGAGATCGTCGAGCGCGGCTACGCGCAGTGGAAGGCCTGCCGGGCGGAGCGTGACCGGCGATGAAGGTCTTGATGCTCGCGCTCGTCCTGCTGGCCCAGGCCGGCCCGCCAGCGGCTCCGGCCGAGGTCGCCGTGGGCGTGCTTTCGAAGTACCGGCCGCGCCAGCTAAGCCTGCGCGCGCCGGGCGCGGAGCTGGACATCGAGCTCGTCGCCCCGGACGGCCGCTCGAGGCGGCTCGCAGCCCGGCGCGCCTCGCTGCGCTGCGAGCCGGGATCCCAGATCGTCCTCGATCTGCAATCTCCTCCGCCGGAGCGCTCCGGGGATCGGAGATCCTCCCTCCGGGAGACTGTCGATAATCGCAAGATTATCGAGAATGACCTCTGCAACTCCGCGGAACGCAGAGGCGTGCAAGTCGAAAAACCTCGTTTTTCGACAGTCTCCCGGGAGAGGGGGACAGGGGGTGAAGGTTCGCGGGGATCAGGGGGTGAGGGTTCGCGGGGATCAGGGGGTGAGGGCTTGCGCGCCGCGGAGCTCCGGATCCGCCCGCGCGGCTCTCGAGCCCTGCGCGTCCGGGTGCCGGGCGCAGCGGAGCGGTCCTACCCGGGCTGGCTGGAGATCGGTACGCAGGGCGAGCGCTGCCGGCTCGTCGTCCACGTGCCCTTCGAGCGCTACGTGGAGCAGGTCGCCTGCTACGAGATCCGGGGCGCGGGCCCGGAGGCGCTCGAGGCCCAGGCCGTCCTGGTGCGCAGCTACGCGCTGGCGCACCTGGGCCGCCACGCGGCCGAGGGCTTCGACTTCTGCGATCTGACCCACTGCCAGGTCTATCCCGGCGACGGCGCCTGCACGGCCGCCCAGCTCGAGAGCCTGCGCAAGGTGGCCGGCCAGGTCCTGCTCTTCGAGGGCGAGCTCGCGGACGTGGCCTACTTCTCGACCTGCGGCGGGCACACGGCCTCGGCGGCCGACGTCTGGGGCGGCGAGACCGCCCGGCCCTACCTGCAGGGCGTGGAGGACAGCCGGGAGGGAAGGGCGCTGTGCGCCCGCTCGGACCACCTCCGCTGGCGCTTCGAGGTCGAGCGCGACGAGCTCTGCGCCGCGCTCCGGGCAAAGCTGCCCGCGGCCGCCGGCCGCTGCGCGGTCTCGATCGCCGAGACCGGCCGCGGCGGCTGGGTCCGCCGGGTGCGGATCGCGGGCCCGGGCGGGGAGGCGTCGATCTCCGGAGCGGACTTCCACCTGCTGATGGGCCGCCGCTTCGGGTGGAGCCGCTTCAAGAGCGGCCACTTCGTCGTCCAGGCGCGGGGTGGGCGCTACGTCTTTCTCGGCCGCGGCCTGGGCCACGGCGTGGGCATGTGCCAGCACGGGGCCATGGGCCTGGAGCGGGCCGGCGCGGATCACCGGGCCATCCTGGAGCACTACTTCCCGGGCACGGCCCTGGGGAGCCTTGCGCGATGAGCTACTTTGGGCTTGCACTGTCTGCGATGCTCGTCGCCCAGGCGGGTCCCGGGCTGTGGGTGCACGAGTGCGACCGCGTGGATCTCAGGGTCGAGAGCCCGGCCGACGAGGCCCTGGGCCAGGAGCTGGCCGCGGTGGCCTGCGCTCACGCGGAGCGTCTCCAGCGCCTGTTCGGCCGGCAGAGCCGGGGGCGGATCCGGATCGAGATCGCGGCCGACATGCAGGCCTGGCAGCGGCAGACCGGCCGGAGCTGGCAGATCGGGGCGGCCCTGGTGTGCGAGCGCATCATCCTTCAGCCGGCCCGCTCGCTGAGGCGGATGCAGGATCCGGACAGGGCCGTGGCCCACGAGCTGGTCCACCTCATGATCCGCCGGACGGTCGGCCGGGCCTGCCCGCGCTGGCTGGACGAGGGGCTGGCCGACAGGCTGTCCGGCGCGCCGGGCTCGGGTTCGGGCGGGGCCTTGCCGGACGAGCGCGGCCTCGCCGAGCTGGAGCGCAGGCTCGGGCTGCCCGATCGGCGGGTGAGCCGCGCGCAGCGCCTGGCCGACTACCGCCTCTGCCGGGCCCTGGTCGACGAGCTCGCCCGTCAGGTGGGCGTCGAGCGCCTGGTGGCCGCCCTGCCGGGCCTCAGGCAGGTGAAGAGGCCCCTCGACCTGGAGCTTCATGGCCGGAGCCTGAGGCAGCGCCTCTTCGGGGGCTGAGAGAGGGAGCAATCCGCGTTGTTCGCAGGTTCGCTTGCAGTGCGGGTTTGCGCAAGTCAGGAAAAGATAATACCCCGTGATTTGGCCTGGAAATGGCACGCAGTCACGATGATTGACCAAGCTACGCGCCCCCCTCCCTCGGCCTTCGGCCGGTCCCTCCCGCCAGGGGAGGGAC
>JAFGRB010000364.1 GCA_016935365.1 Deltaproteobacteria bacterium | reverse complement strand
GTTCTCTCCGCTTCCCTGGGGCTGAAGCCCCAGGCTATATCCCATCGCTGCTTCGCAGCGAAAACCCGGATCTCGGAGCGTGCCAAGTCCATTCTTTCCTTGCGCTCCGAGATGTGTATAAGGCTCAGGGCGAAGCCCTGGTAAATGGGCGTGAAGCGTGAGAAGAAGCCCCAACGGGGCGAAACATAGTGCCTGCCGTAAGAGTATTGCGCCACGTTGGGGCTTGGACCCATCGAACATCGGTCACGGAAATCGAGAGGCGCCCTTGTTCAATCTGCTCGCGTCCGCGGAGAGAGCCTGCGCGCCAGCCGCCAGGCCCGCTGCCCGGCCGAGTAAGCGCCGTGCTGCCTGTCGATCACCCGGAAGCCGTGCTGCTCGAAGAAGGCCAGGCCCGCCTCGTTGCCGGCCGCGCAGGTCAGCTGGATCTCCTTCAGGTCCCGCCACTCGGACATCTCGCCGATCAGCTTCTCGAGCTGCCCCATCAAGGCCTTGCCCACGCCGCAGCGCTGGTGGGCCGGCAGCACGGCGATGGCCAGCAGGTCGGCGATCCAGGCGTCGTCCTCCTCGCCCGCGTTCCAGGGCAGGAAGCCCAGCATGACGAAACCGACCGCCTCGTCGGCCCGCCGGGCCAGGTAGGTCGTCACGCCATGGGTCGCGAAGAAGCGCGGCAGGATGCTGGCGTAGTCGCCGTAGACGGAGAAGACCTCGCTCGAGATGCTCCGCACTCGCTCCACGTCGGCGGGCTGTGCGGGGACGATCGCGATCATGGCCCCAGTCTGCCAAAGCCCGGCCGCGCCGGTCAAGCGAGCGACGGCCGGCGTTCCCTTGCTGGCCAAGCCGCTTCAGGGCGTGCTAGACTGTCCGACAAGCACGGAGGTGGTGGCATGAGATCGTCCCGACCGACTGTTCGGATAGCCGCGCTGGCCGTCGCGCTGGTCGCATTATCCGGCGCTCCCGCGAAGGCGCAGGAGATCGAGTGGGTGTCTCCGGTGGAGCACGCCGCGGACGGGCAGCCCTTCAAGTTCACGATCGCGGTCACAGACGGCGCCATGATCGACTACCTGGCCGAGATCTCCTTCGACCCGGCCCAGATCACCCACGGCGATGTCACCATGGAGGAGCCCAATGTCATCTCCGCGATAGTCACCATCCCCGCAGGCGCGGCCTCGGGCTGGCAGGACGTGATCGTCTCCTCGCTGGAGTACTACTACCGCGGCGAGTACATGTTCCACATCACCGAGGGCGGCCCGGCTGCCTCTCTCGCGTCGATCTCGCCGTCGACCGGCTACCGAGGCTCGGAGATCACGGTCACGGTCCGCGGCAGCGACACCTCCTTCGACGCCAGCTCGAGCCTGTCCTTCTCGCCCTTCGGCATCCAGGTGCTCGACGAGACGGCGACGAGCGCGACCTCGCTGGAGGCCAGCCTGTCCATCTCCTCGTCGGCCCCGCTGGGCGCCTACGACGCGACCGTGACCACAGGCAGCGAGGTGGCCAGCGGCCAGGGGCTGTTCACGGTCGAGGAGCGCTCCTTCGACTTGAGCCCCGATTCCGGCATCCAGGGCCAGACCCTGCCGACCATGACGCTGACCGGCGGCCCCGGGGGCTACACCTCGGCGAGCGCGGTCTCCCTCGGCGATGGCGTCAGCCTGGGTTCCTTCCAGGCCACAGACGACCTCACGCTCGTGCTCTCGGACGTGGCCATCGCGGCCGACGCTCTGGTCGGACGGCGCGATCTGCTCCTGAGCATGCCGGGCGACGATCTGACCTTCGCGGACGCCTTTGCCGTGCTCCAGGGGGCGGAGACCGCGCTCGTCTCGATCGACCCGGATCACGCCGATGCGGGCCATCCGGGCATCGCGGTCGAGCTCGTGGGGCTCAACACCCACTTCGACCGCGGGCAGGCCGGGCTCTCGTTCTCCGGCATCGGCCTCTCGACCCTGAACACCACGGCGGTGGACAGCACCCACCTGCAGACCACCGTGGTCATCCTGCCCGCGGCCGCGCAGGACAGCCGAGACGTGACCGTGACGGTGAGCGGGGCGTTCTGCGACCTGCTGGTCCCCGCGCCCTGCGAGCGCGCGACGTTTGAGGCCGGCTTCAGCGTGACCGCGCCGGGCAGCATCACCTCCGTCGATCCGGCCTTGCTGGAGCCGCCGGGACAGGCCACGATCACGGTCGAGGCCGTGGATGGCCAGTTCTCGCAGGGCCTGACCGAGCTGTACATCGAGCCGCCGGACGGGATCGAGGTCAGCGGCGTGAACGTCCTGGCCGCCGACCGGCTCGAGGCGACCGTCCAGGTCGGAGAGGATGCTTCCGGCAACCCCCGCGACCTGCTGGCGGTCACGGGCACCGAGGTGGCCCGGGGAGAGGCTCTGCTCGACATCTTCCACCCGGAGATTCGGGCCGTGACACCCGACCGGGCCCCCCAGGGGACGGCGGACCAGACGGTCTACGTCCTCGGCACCGACATCCCCTTCGACGCCGAGACGCAGGTCTCCTTCTCCGGCCAGGGGATCGATGTCGGACAGGTGCGCTTCGAGCCGGACGAGCCGGATCAGGTCTCGGCCGTCATCTCGATCGCCGAGACGGCGCCCGTCGGCCTGCGGGACGTCAGCGTCCAGGTCGGCTCGCTCGTCCTCACGCTGGAGGGGGCCTTCGCGGTGACCGAGGCCCGCGGTGACGAGCCCGGCTGCACTTGCGCGGCCAGCGGCCGATCAACGCAGTGGCTCGGCCTGGCCCTGGTGGCCGGAATGCTGCTGCTCCGCCGCCGCAGGCGCTGATCCCTCCTCGATCCCCGGCGGTCCGGTCAGCTCGGCGAGATACCGCCCGACTCTCCGGTAGCCCTCCTCGCCATTGCGGGCCAGGGCCCAGTAGCTCTCCTCCACATCGATGTCGATGGCCGGGCCCAGGTCCCGACCGATCGCCATCCGGGCGGTCGCGCCCAGCAGCAGGCTGCCGACGAACTCCAGGTCCCGGCGCCCGATGAAGAGCCGGAACGGCCAGGAGAGCCAGCGGCCCAGGCGCATGCAGAGGCGGGCCAGCACCGTGGCCGCCAGCATGGGCAGCATGTTGAAGAAACCTCGGAGAAGTCGCCGGCGGCCTCGGATGCGGACCGTGTGGAGAGCGAGGGCCCTCAGCATGCCCCACCAGTTCGCCCAGTGCATCGAGCCGTCCTGCTTGAGCAGCCACCGGTGCTCGTAGAGGTCCCGGACGACGGTGTAGAGCTGCGGCTGGGTCCGCAGCGGCCTCACGAGCCAGAGGTTGCTCGGGCGGACGTCCAGCCCGCGCATGGGCAAGGCGCCGAGCTTCCAGAGATCCAGCACCGTGCGATCGCCGAGCGCTCGCTGCATGCCGCTCAAGCACGCGTGATCCACCAGCCCCAACACGGCTGCGGCGTCGGGGTGGGCGCGTTGCAGGAAGCGCTCCAGGTCTTCCGCATGGATGAAGGGCAGGTCGGCCGTGATGAAGAGCGCCCCGACATCGCGCGCGCCCGGGTTCTGGGCGACGAGATCGGCGACGGCCGCCGCGTCCAGCTCGTCGGCCTCGGGGCGCGGGAAGCCGCGGTCCGGCAGGAGGTGCAGGAAGAACGCCCGGTAGCAGTTGGTGAGCAGGTCGGCGCCCTGATCCACGATGACCAGCCGCTCACACGGCAGCAGCGGATCCAGCGCCCTCTCCAGGCCTGCGCGATCCCCGACCGCGTAGACCTTGCCGATGCCCTGCGCGCCGAGGGCCGCCCGAACCGCCCTGGCCACCAGCGCCTTTCCCCCCAACTCGAGGTAGGGCTTGGCCACCTCGCGGCCGTCGATGTGGAAGCGCCTCGCACCGAGGGTGCCGGCCAGGATGATGGCGTCGATGTGTCGCGAATCGTCCGGCATGCGCCTCTCGTCCCAGCGGGATCACGGGCTCAGAACATCAGCACGGTCAGGAAGTAGTCGAGCACCATGATGCCCACCGAGCCGATGACCACAGCTCTTGTCGTGGCCGATCCCACGCCGCGGGCACCGCCTTCCGCGTTGTAACCCTTGTAGCAGCTGACCAGAGACACGAAGCCCCCGAAGACACCCGCCTTGATCAGGCCGGAGACGATGTCGTGCGCCTCGACGTACCAGCGGATCTTGGCGATGAAGTTGCCCGGATCGATGCCCCACATCTCGACCCCGACCACGTAGGCACCGGCCACGCCCACGAGGTTGAAGACCATGGCCAGGGCAGGGAACATGAGCACCGACGCCACGAAGCGCGGCACGACCAGGTACTGGATCGGGCTCACCGCCATGGACTTGAGCGCGTCGATCTGCTCGGTGACCCGCATGGTGCCGAGTTCGGTGGCCATGGCCGATCCCGCCCGGCCGGTCATCATCAAGGAGGCCAGCACGGGCGAGAGCTCCCGGGTCAGGGCCAGCGCCACCGTGGCGCCCACCATCGACTCCATGTTGAACATGGAGAAGGCGTAGACGCTCTGGAGGGTGAAGACCGCGCCCGTGAAGGAGCCCGACAGGATGACGATGAACAGCGAGCCCACGCCGACGAAGTCCATCTGCTGGACGATGAGCCCGATGCGATAGGGCGGCCGGAAGCAGTAGATCAGCACCTCCAAGGAGAGCATCACGAACTCGCCGAGCTCGCGCAGCAAGCCCAGGCCCTTGATCTCTTTGGCTGCTCTCACGGCCGGCGCATGATACACCTTCTCGGCCTGCGACGCCACAGACAGATTGCGAGATTGTGGACAAATCATGTCTTGACAGTGCTCGGAATATCTGATTTTTTCCTGCAAGCGATGGATGGATCCACGAGCTCCGGAGCGAAGCCATGAAGAGAGTCCTGCCCCTCCTTTTGACAACGGGTGTCCTCTTGTCACCCGCCACCGCACTGTCAGCGGCCTTCGAGGAACACTCCAGCTGGGACACCGAGCCCTGGCTCGAGACCGAGAAGGGCATCAGCAAGGGCATGGCCGTGCTGGAGATGACCGCCGGCCTGCGCTTCTTGACCAGCAACCAGTTCTTCAACTCGAACGAGAAGCTCCAGGCCGCGCCCAGCAGCTTCGATATGATATTTCTGGACTTTTCCTGGTACTACGGGTTTACCGAGAACTGGACATTCTGGACCCACGTGCCCATCGTCTGGAGCGAGCTGACGACCGCGGGCGCCCACCGCGAGACCGAGGGCAAGATCGGCGACTGCGAGACGGGCATCATCTACCAGTTCTTCAGGCGCAGCGATCCGACGCTGTCGATGGGCATCGGGCTGCGCTGGAAGCTGCCCACGGGCAGCGAGACGCCCGGGGCGGAGACCTACAACATCACGGGCACGGGGACCACGGATGTGGAGCTGTCCTTCCTGAGCCGCTTCCAGGTCTGGAAGTACCTCTCCGTCGGGGCCAGCTTCGGCTACAACCTGCGCTTTCCGGAGACGGTCCAGTACATCGTCGACCGCCACACCTCCATCACCAACGCGGGTCTGGATCTGGGCGACGAGATCTACGGCCAGATCGACATCGTCGGCGGCATCAAGTGGGTGGCGCTCCAGGTCTCGGGCCGCTTCACGTGGCGCAACACCTCGGCCATGGCTCTGGCCGAGTACCGGACCGAGACCGTGCGCTGGACCAACCCGGCCACGGGCTTGATCGAGGAGACCGAGCTGCTGCTGTTCAACGGCGCGCGGTATGAGGACTGGGAGGTCGTCACCCCCGAGGGAGGCCGGGCATCGAACGACGGCTACCTCTTCACGCTCACGCCCAGCTTGATCATCCGGCCGCTGGATTGGATCGACCTGGTCCTGTTCGCCGACATCCACCTGATCGGCAAGAACAGCCGCTACATCGTCAACAAGGACGGCAACAACCCGACCATCGACAACTTCGAGCCCATGCAGGTACTCGGCCAGAAGCTCGGCGGTCTCGTCGTGGGCGAGTTCGGGCTGGCTCTCACGGGTCGCTACTGAGGCATCCGGAGGAGACATGAGATACCGCGCGATACACAACGTCCTGGCCATCCTGGCGCTGGCGGGCATCCTCCTGACGCCCGCCGCCTCGCGGGCGGACTGGTTCTACGACGGCAACTACCCGGACGTGGACTGGCTGTCGCTCGAGACGGACCACTTCGTCATCCACTACTACCCCGACATCGAGTGGACCGCCCGGATGATGGCCAAGTACGCCGAGATCGCCTATCCCAAGGTGACCGGTCTGTTCGACTACCCCCTCAAGGAGAAGGTCCACATCATCCTGCGGGACATGGAAGAAAACGCCAACGGCTTCGCGGCCTACGGCGTCGACTGGGTCACGGTCTGGGCCACCCCGCTCTACTACGTGCTCCGCGGCCGGCAGGAGTGGATCCCGGACTGCTTCACCCACGAGTTCGGCCACATCGTCTCCTTGAAGGTCAACGACTGGAAGGCCGAGTCCAACATCGTCTTCTTCGGCTCGGGCCTGATCGAGGACGGCGTCCACAACGTCGACTTCGGCGCCAGCGTCCTGCTGGGCTTCTCGACGCCCTTCTGGTGGACCGAGGGCATCGCCGAGTACAGCGCCCACATGGCGGGCTTCAACTGGTGGACGACCTCGCGCGACATGCACCTGCGCATGACCATCCTGGACGAGAACGCGCTGACCTTCGAGGAGATGTTCACGATCGGAGACAAGTACTCCGGCTTCGACGGCGAGAAGGGCTACCAGCAGGGCTACTCCATGGCGCTGTACGTCCAGGAGAAGTACGGCAAGGAGCAGTACGCCCAGCTGGCCGTCAACTCCGATCGCAAGGGCCACCTGGTCTGGGAAAAGAACGTCGAGGACGTGCTCGGGGTGGAGGGCCACGACCTCTACGAGGGCTACATCAACTGGATGCGCGATCGATACGAACGGCAGAGCGCGCCGATCCGCAAGGCGCTCCACGAGGGCGAGCAGCTCTTCTACGTCTACGGCAAGGACCTCGAGGAGGAGAAGCTCGACCGCGACCGCTACAAGGTCACCATGGGCGTGGTCAAGCACGAGCTGGCCTTGCCGGGCGACGCCGAGGAGGCCGAGCAGACCGTCGAGACGATCGAGGAGATGCTCAAGGACGAGAAGGACGCGCAGAAGAAGCAGCGCCTCCAGAAGCTCGAGCCGCTCCTCAAAGACGCGATCAAGCGCTACGAGGCCGTCGAGGCCGAGCTGCCCGAGGACGCGACGGACCTGGACGCCTGCAACAAGTTCGCCCAGGTCCAGAAGGAAGCTCTCAAGGGCGCCGACATGGCGGAGATCAACGCCGCGCTCAAGGACGTGCAGAAGCCCAAGCCGAAGATCAAGTACTGGGATCGCCGGCAGCGCAAGGCGCACTACGAGGGCGGCAGCCCGTGGAACATGAGCCCGACGACATCGCCCGACGGCGAGTGGCTCGCCTTCTCCCTCCGGACCGGCGTCCTGCTCATGCCCATGAAGTCCGAGGAGCTGCCGGTCTTTTCCAATCGCTACATCTCCCCCACGAAGTACGCGGCCGTGGGCGAGGAGGCCAAGTCGGTGCCGGGCGCCTCGGTCTTCAACGGCTACGACTGGCACCCGAACAGCAAGAAGATCCTCTACTCCACGCTCCGCTGCCCGCACACCTGGCTGCCGTGCATCACTCTGGACGGCTACTACCGCTACGACCTGTTCGAGTACGACATCGAGACCGAGGACGTCGAGCGGCTGAGCTATCGCCTGCGCGCGGTCTATCCGTCCTACTCCCCGGACGGTAAGACCATCGCCTTCGTGCACATCGAGGACGGCCAGAACTGGCTGGGCCTGGTGCCCACCGAGGCGCGCGAGACCACGATCGACGGCAAGTGCGTCATCGACGGCAAGGAGCGCGAGAACTGCATCAAGTGGCTGATCAAGAAGACCGACGGCACCCAGCTGGGCAAGCCGAGCTGGAGCCCCGACGGTGAGAAGATCGCCATCGACCTGTACCGCAACCACCAGCAGGACATCTGGATGATCCATGCTGACGGCTCCGGCCTGCAGCCGCTGACCTGGGATCGGGCCGAGGACCGCGACGGCCAGTTCACCCGCGACGGCAAGCACCTCCTCTACGTATCGGACCGGACGGGCATCTACAACGCCTACTTGATGGACCTGGAGACCCGGGAGGTCCAGCAGCTCACCAACGTCATCGGCGGCGTCTACACCCCGCACCTGACGGCCAGCGGCGACATGCTGTTCACGTACTTCAACTCCTTCGGGCTCCACTTCCGCGGCATGCGCAAGGAGGACTTCTACAACAAGACGGTCGACGCCGGCTACGACGTCAGCCAGGAGGAAGTGGCGCGCAACCTGGCCTACCAGGAGGAGCTGCCCGAGATCAAGGAGAAGAGCGAATCGTACAGCCCCTTCCTGCCCAGCAACTGGGCTCCGGTCGAGGGCATCCCCCTGTTCCTCTACGAGCGCCGGGGCATCAACATCGGCACCCAGCTCGTCCTGTGCGACTACCTGGAGAAGCACCGCTTTATCGGCCAGGTCCTGCTCGGGGCCACCTCGGACTACCGCCTGATCTACATCAACAACTTCTGGTACCCGTCGTTCATCCTCGGCTGGGTGCACATCGACTTCGCGGGCGACATCGCCCAGGGCATCGGATCCAGCAGCCTGGCCAACACGCGCAGCGAGGAGCACTTCGAGTCGCCGCTGAACTACAAGTACCGCCAGTCGGTCGACTTCGGCTTTGCCGGCATCAGCTATGCCCTGGGCTACGACCTGACGGCCGACCTGATGTACCAGTACCGCTACTATACCTCCCAGGGGCGGACCGACACGAATGCCGACGCCTTCGTGACCAACAACTCTTACATGCTCGCGCTCGAGTACAACACGATCAACAGGTGGCGCGGGCTCAACGACGTCAACCCCAAGGGCCGCCGCACCTCGCTCATGTACAACTTCACCCGCACCGGCATGCCGGACAAGCAGTTCGCCGACGTGGAGTGGCTCGGCCGTCACAACCCGCCCGGCGACCACTCGGACGACTACACCTACCACGAGATCCAGGTCTCCTATCAGGAGAACATCCCCATCAGCTGGTGGAACAAGGCGGGCGATCACACCCTGGGCATCAACATCCGCGCCGGCTGGCAAAACCGCAACGTGTACCGCTGGGACGAGTTCTTCGCCGGCTCCCTGCACCCGCTGCGCTACGTGCCCACCCAGTCGACGACCCAGGAGTTCGCCGGCTACGAGGACTTCAGCCTGGGCGGCGAGACGATGCTGATCCTGAGCCTGTCCTACCGCTTCCCGCTCTACCGGCGGATCGACCGCAAGTTCGGCCCGTTCTACTTCGCCGGGCTGTGGGCGGAGATCGCGGGCACGGCCGGCAACCTCTGGGGCTACACCGCCGAGTACGAGCGCGACGTCTACGGCAACATCCTCCACAACCCGCAGAGCTACTGGGATCCCGCCGTGAAGCGGGGTACGGTACGCCGGGAGGTGCCCTTCAAGGACATCGCCGAGAAGAACGGCAACTACATGCTCTACGACCTGAGCTTCGTGCTCAAGGTCAAGGGCTACATGTTCGGCTACCTGACCTGGAACAGCTTCATCCGCATCTCTTACGGCCTCAACGACATCTACGGCGGGATGTACGACATCAACGACGACCGGGTCTACGTGGACAACTACCCCAACGATGCGCTGCACGCCGAGACCGAGCCCAAGAGCCTGCGCGTCTCGATCGGCATCGGATCCAACTTCGACTGATCGCGCTCTTCCCCCAGACGCCCTTCCGTGCGACCATGGATCGAGCATGATCGCCCGCGTGTTGGCGCTCGCGACCGCCTTGTGTGCCGGCCTGCCCTGGGCAGCCTCGGCGGGCGATTGCCCCCGCTGCGGACCGGCGCTCGCGCGGATCGCCATCCAGAGGCCGCTGAGCAGAAAGCTGCGCCTGGTGACGATCTGGCAGCGGCTGCCCGAGGCCTGGCCCGCGGGCACAGAGCCAGTCGCCTGCCTGGGACGGGTGTGCGCGCTGCGCCTTGACAGCGAGCGACTGGAGGCGCTCCTCGCGATGCCCGCCCTGGTCCAGGCCGATCTGCCGGGGCGCTTCCGGCTCCGGCTCGACCAGGCCCGGTCCTGGCTCCGGCTGCCGGAGGCCCAGGCGCGCTTTCCCGGCCGCGGCGCCGGCGTGCTCGTGGCGGTGATCGACAGCGGTCTCGACTGGCGCCACGCGGACTTCCGGGATGACGAGGGGCGCAGCCGGGTGGTCTGCCTGCTGGATCAGACCTTGCCGCCGGCGGGCATCTGGCCCGATCTGGAACGGCTCGGAGACGGCGCCGTGTTCTGCACGGACGAGCTCCAGGCCGAGCTGGATGGCCAGGCCGGCCCGGCCGCCGATGCCGGCCGCGACGTCCTCGGGCACGGCACCCACGTGGCCGGGATCGCGGCGGGCGACGATCCGGTCTACACGGGCGTGGCGCCCGAGGCCGGGCTGCTGATCGTCAAGACGGTCGGGCCCGACGGGCGAGCGGACGAGGATCGGGTGCTCGCCGCGCTGGCCTTTGTCCGGGAGATCGCCCGCCAGCGCGCACAGCCGCTGGTGGTCAACCTCTCGCTCGGCGATCAGCTGGGCGCCCACGACGGGACCGAGCCCGTGGAGCTGGCCATCGACGCCCTGGCCGGCTCCGACGATCCCCCCTGTGCTGTGGTCGTGGCCGCCGGCAACGAGGGGCAGCTGGATCTGCACGCCCAGGCCGAGCTCTCACCCTGGGCGGGACCGATCTCCTTCGACATGCTGCTGCCCGTGTCCGAGCCCTCGGGCTGGTTCACGGTCGACCTGTGGCACGAGGCCGAGGGGCCGGTGGCGATCTGGCTGCGGGGCCCCTCGGGCGCCTCGTCCTCTCCCGTGCTCAGCCTGGCCAGCGAGGTGGTCCAGCGCGAGCTCACTCCGGACGGCGAGATCGAGACGCTGATCTGGTCGGAGCCGCGGCCGCAAAACGGCCTCGGCCGCGCGAGCCTGACCGTGACCGCCCCACAGGAGGGAGCCTGGTCCATCTCGCTCTTCGGCACCAGTAGCCGCGTGGACGCCTGGATCGGCGACTGGGAGCTCGCCGGACCCCGGCCGAGCTTCACGAGCCACCGCGATCCCTCCTGCCTGGTGGGCCCCCCGGCGACCAGCCGCGCTGCGCTGGCCGTGGGCGCTTTCGGGTTCCGCAGCGGCTGGACGGACCTCGAGGGAAGACAACACCGGCTGCAGGCGCTGCCCGGTGCCCGCTCGGCCTTCAGCTCGCCCGGCCCGAGCCGGGACGGCCGGATCAAGCCGGACCTGCTGGCGCCCGGGCAGTCCGTCTTCGCCAGCCTGTCCGCGGACTGCGATCCCTTCCAGGCCGGCTCGATGTTCTACGCCGGGGGCTCGGCCGCTCTGATCGCGCCCGACGGAAGACACGCCCTCGGCTCGGGCACCTCCATGGCCGCACCGTTCGCCGCCGGTCTGTGCGCGCTGGTGCTGGAGAAGGACCCGAGCCTCCGAGGGACCGAGGTGCGCGCGATCCTGGCCGCCTGCGCCCAGCACATGATCGCCCAGGATCGCGGCTGCGGCCACGGAAGGCTGGACGCGCTCGCCCCCGTCTGCGTACTCGACGGCGAGTGGGGGCGCTACCTGGATCCGGATCGCAGCCTGTGTGCCACCAGCCGGTCCTGGCTCCCGCCCGGCAGCGCGCAGGGAGCCCAGCTCGCAGCCGTGCCGCGCGACGGGCACGGGATCCCGCTGGGCCCGGGTCTCGCGATCGCGGCCCGATCCGCAGAGCCCGCCTACGCTGGGCGCATCGGTGACTCGGGCGACGGTCTGTACGCGCGCTGGCTCTACTGCCCGGAAGGCAGCCCGCCGCAGGTCGAGATCCGCTGCGAGCTCGACGGCGAGCCTTTCGGAGCCCGGCCCGTCATGCGTGCGGCGCGCTCTCATGCAGATGCCTTCGCCGAGCAGCAGACCGGCTGCAGCCACGCGCACAGAAGCGGCGGGGCGTGGCTGCTGCTCCTGGCGAGCGCAGGCTTGCTGGGCAGCCGGCGCGGGACCGGGAGGGCGGGCCCGTGACCACCGCGCTCATCGATCAGCTCGAAGCGCTGGCCGCCCGCATCCAGGCGGGCAAGAAGGGCGTCGACTTCGCGGTCGATGCGGACACGTGCGGTTTTTCGCGGACCCCGCTGGAGGAGGACTTCGACCGCTGCAGCCGGGAGCTGCAAGAGGAGATGGAGCGCGATCCGACGGCCTTGACCGCCAGGGACCTGGAACGCCTGTGTGCCAGCCTTCTCGCTTGCCAGCCGGCGTTCGAGAAGCGCCGCGACCGCACACTGGCCGGCGGCGGGGACTGGACGACCCTCGAGTCCGCGGTCCTCGCGTGCTTCGACAGGCTCTGCGAGGGAGTGCAGAGGTGCCTGGCCGCGCAGGCCGCGGCGGGGGGCTGCGCGCTCGACGGGCTGCCGGAGGAGCTGCTCCTCGCCCGGATCGGCAGCCGACCCCTGTTCGAGCGGATCGCGCATCCGGCGCTCCCCCGCTGGCCCGCGCTGTTCGAGCTCGAGCGCGAGCGACGCCTCGCCCGGCTGCGCGAGGCGTGCGCGCGCTTCGAGAAGGGCACGCGAGCCGAGAGGCCCCATCTCTTGCAGCGGCTCGCCTACCAGGCCTCGAGACGAGAGCCCGAGGAGCTGCAGCTCGCGCTCCGGGTCCTGTCCGACAGCCTGTCCGATCCCGATCCGACCTTGCGAAGGGAGGCCGCTTCCATCCTCTCCGATCTCTGCCCCGACGAGGAGCGCTGAGGCCTTCTCGGCCCCTCGCTTCAGCGCAGCTCGAAGCAGACCGTCACCTTCGCATTGATCCGGATCTCGCCCAGGGCCGTGGTCTCACCGCTCTGGCCCGGGCCCGGCGAGGCGTTCTCGACCGCGTTCGTGGCCACCCGGCCCGAACCGCCCCACCACCAGGGCTGCGCGGGCTGCACTTCCTCGACGATGCGCTGGGGCCGGCCGATCCCCGCACCGAGCGCCGAAGCCAGGGCCAGGGCCTTCTCTTGGGCCGCGCGCACCGCCAGCAGGCGCGCCCGGTCCTTGTGCTTGCGGAGCTCGCTCGTGCGCAGCGTCACGCCGCCCATGCCGGTCGCCCCGGCGTCGAAGGCCCGGCGGAGGATCTCCTCGAGCTTCTTCACGTCCTCGAGCGTGACCACGACGTCCCGGCTGGCCCGGTAGCCCCTGTTCTTGCCGCTGCGCCAGTCGTAGTCGGGCCAGACCTGGACGCGGTCGGTCTGGAGCTGCTTGGGCGCGATGCCCGCCTCCTCGATCGCGTGCAGGACCTTGCCGGCCCGGCTGTCGACCTCATCCAGGGCATCGTCCAGATCGCCGTCCATGGCCTGGACGGAAAAGCGCAGCACGGCCTCGTCCGGAACGACCAGGACGTCGGCGTCGCCGGTGACCGAAATGGTTCGCAGATCGGGCTCCTGCTCGGCCCCCGCGGGCGGGCTCAGCGAGCAGAGCAGCCAGATGATCAGCGCGGGTCTCTTCATGGGCTACCCTCCTTTTCCTCCAGCATACGGAACCGCCTGCGGGTCCCGTGTAAACACGAGGCAACATGCGCGTATTGCCGCGCGGAGAAACGGAGGCTACTATTCTTCCCAGATACACTCGGACCCGGAGGAGACCATGTTCAGGCTGGCAGCGTCCTTCCTGGCCGCCATGCTCGTCGCGCTCGCGGCCGGCTGCAGCTCGGGAACCGTCTCCGGCGATACGGATGGGGGGAGGCGCGATTCGGGCGACGGCAGCGCGGTCGATGCAGGCGATGCCGGTGGCGATGCCGGTGGCGATGCCGGTGGCGATGCCGGTGGCGATGCTGGTGGCGACGACGGTGCGGCGGATGCCGGCGGCGATTCGCCCGCCGATGGGGACGGCGTGGCCGGCGATGGAGGAGACGGCGGCGGGGATGGGGACGGCTCCACCGGCCCCGTCTGGGAGCAGAGCGGTCCCTACGGAGGACCGATCTGGTCGGTCGGCGTGGATCCGCAGAGCCCGTCGACCGTCTATGCCCTGTCCCTGCCGGGGGTCGTGTTCCGGAGCGACGACAGCGGCGCCCACTGGCACGCGTCGAGCGCCATCGGCTACGCCGGGGGCAACTACTCGCCCTTCGTCTTCGCTCCGGCCACGCCGTCGGCCATCTACCTGGCCCAGGGGCGGCTGCTGCAGAGCACGGATCGAGGCCGGAGCTGGTCCGTGCTGTCCACCGAGCACGCCGACGCCGTGGCCGTCCACCCCCGGGACCCCGAGACGATCTTCATCGCCGGCAGCGACGATTCGGCCTGGCCGCCCGCCGGGCTGCTCCACAGGAGTACGGACGGGGGCCGGACCTGGGCGGCCATCGATCTCGATCCGCCCATGTCCGGCGCCTATGCGATCGCCTTCGATCCGACGAGCCCGTCAACCATGCTGCTCGCCACCCACGATCCCTCGGTGCGCAAGAGCACCGACAGCGGCGCCACCTGGTCGGCCGGCGTCGAGCTCCGCTTCAACTTCTTCGCCTTCCATCCGGACGGGGGTGCTGCCTTCGGCCACGGCTGGTCGGGGCTCTATCGATCGAGCGACAGCGGAGACAGCTGGACCCCGATCGACACCCTCCCCGACTCCCGGCAGGTGCTGGGCTTTGCGATCCGCACCCAGGAGCCCGACACCTTCTATGCCGCCACCTTCGACGGGGGTGTGGATCCCCTCTCCGAGTACTACAAGCTCCTCGCGAGCCCAGACGCCGGCGCGACCTGGACCGAGATGGACGCGGGGCTGAACCGGACCCGGGGCATCCAGACCCTGGCCATGAACCCCGACGATCCGGACGTCATCTACGGCGGGACCGTCACGGGCGGCGTGTTCGCGACCCGCGACGCAGCGGCGAGCTGGCAGAGCGCGAACGAGGGACTGGCCGCGCTGTGGTGCCTGACCGCCGTCGCAGCGCCGAGCTCGGCCGACATCCTCTACGTCGGCACCGACGAGCTGGGCGGCTATCGCAGCGCAGACGGCGGGCTCAACTGGACCCAGATGGGCTTTCCGGTGGGCGGCGACTGGACCTTCTTCCGCTCGCTGGCGGTCGACGCCGGTTCGCCGGACACGGTCTACGCGGCCGGCTACGCCTACCTGCTCGACAGCAGCTGGGTGCTGATGAAGTCCACGGATGGCGGCCAGACCTGGACGGATCGCAGCCCGCCCGCCGCGTCCTTCGATCACGGGGTCGTGGCCGCGGCGCTCTCGTCGCCGCAGACCGTCTACGCCGGGACCTGCGGTGCGGGCGTCTTCCGCTCCGAGGACGGCGCCTCGAGCTGGGTGGCTGCGGACGCCGCGGCCGAGGCGCTGTGCATCGACGCCATCGTCATCGACCCGCGGGACGCCGCCAGGGTCTATGTCTGCTCCGATGACGGCGGCCTGCTCGCGAGCGGCGATGGCGGGCGGAGCTGGACCGAGCTCAGCAGCCTCGGATGCCCGCTGGCCCTGGATCCGGGCAATCCGGACACGCTCTACCTGGCCGGCGCGGGCAGCCTGTACAGGTCGACCGACGCGGGCCAGAGCTGGACGCCGGCCGGTTCGATCGGCGGCCCGGTCAGGGCCCTGCTCGTCGATCCGGCCGCGCCGGAGACCCTCTACGCGGCCGTGGAAGGCGCCGGCGTGGCCGTGAGCCAAGACGGCGGCCAGAGCTGGGCCGAGCGCAACGCGGGCCTGGTCACGCTGGACGCCGAGGTCCTGGCCATCCGTCCCGGAGAGCCGGCGAGCTTGCTCGCGGGCACCAGGACCACCGGCCTGCACGTCATGGAGATCCAGCCCTGAAGCCCGTCGAGGATGATAGAATGCCGAGCGTGAGCCAAGCCGACCGCATGCAGGCCGCCCGCGTGTTTGGAGAGGCCATGCGCCGGCTCAAGAGCCGCGAGACATTCCAGAGGCGCCACGGCCCGGACGACGCCCAGGAGCTGTTCGCCTTCGTCCAGGCCCTGCAGATCCCGGCCGGCGACGGCCGCCACCTCGCCGGGGTCGTCCGGTCGCTCTCGAAGGCGCTCCAGGGCGCGCTGAAAAGGCGTTCGGGCGGAGCATAGGCTGCCGAACAAAACTTGAACAAGTCACCTCGATGCGCTCAAATACGCTCAGAGCTTACTCGAGCGGTGGAGGTGAGCCATGGTGCGCTACATCCGACGCCTGCGGGCTCGCAGCTTCGGCTGCCTGAAAGACGCCACGGTGGAGTTGACACCGCTGCATGCATTCATCGGCCCGAACGACAGCGGCAAGAGCACCTTGCTGGAGGCGGCCGGGCTGGTTGTCGATCTTGCAACACATAGCAGCCAACGAAGAGGGAGCATCCCGCAATATCAAAACAAGCTCGATCTAATTCAAAGCTCTCAATCAGAGATTGAGATATGGACCATGGAAAATGTATCCTACCGAATCTGCAATCCGAAAATGAGGCTAACAGAAGAGATTCGTATTAATGGGCAACCATTCAGAAGCTATGCAAGGAACCCGACCGCAGACACCCGTTTGGATCTCGGAACTATCCTACCTGAGGATTACAATCCCGAGCGGTATTCCTTAACAGGTTCATGGCTCGTCCGCTTCGAGCCTGACAGGATGCATGAGCCAAGCTCGCTTATCCCAGACAAGCGTGCGATCAGCTTCGAGGACGAGAGAGGAAAGGGGCTCGCTGGGGTCTATGATGCTATTCGCAACCAAAGCGATGACACCTTCGAGGCCATCTCAAGAGAACTTCCCAAGCTATTCCCAACCGTAAAGCACCTTCGTATGTTCAATGTCAGTACAACCATGAAAGTGCTCGGCATCGAACTGCTCGACGGCACCCTGGTCCCTTCCGACAGGATGAGCGAGGGCATGCTGTTCTGGCTAGGCTTCGCCGCGATCAGGGCACTCGGTCCCCCATCCTTGCTGCTGGTCGAGGAGCCGGAGAACGGGCTGCACCCGGCACGAATCGCCGAGGTCGTCAGGGTGCTCCGGGACGTCTCGCAGAGCTCCCAGGTGCTGATCGCAACTCACAGCCCGCTCGTGGTCAACGAGCTCGAGCCAGAAGAAGTCACCTTGGTCACCCGTGACGCAGTTCAGGGCACAATTGTCCACCCGATCAAGGACACGCCGAACTTCACGGATCGCTCTAAAATCTTCGCCCTGGGCGAACTATGGCTCAGCTACGCCAACGGCGACGACGAGGCACCGTTGCTCTCTGGAGAAGATGACGGATGAAGCTCCTGCTCGCCGGAGAGGGAGCGAACGAGCTCGGAGGCTGGCATCATGAGGAGCCATACCGAACCGACGAGCCGGGTGTGATCGAGGCCCTGCTGAAGAAGGTACACCCCCATGGCTGGGCTATCGTTCACGCCGTGAAGTGGCATTGGATACACAAGTACTGCGTCGGAATGCACGGCGCTGCCGAGAAACGCAACATCGAGTATGTCCATCACAAAGCGAAGAAACTAGGTCTCGACGCCGTTGTGTTCGTCCGCGACCGGGATGGCAAGAAGAACCATAAGCGTCAGCGGGACATTGAGTACACCATCGAATCCTGCGAGCAAACAGGCGGACCGGCTATCATCGGAGGCATGGCCATCGAGAAGCTCGAGGCTTGGATTCTGGCGCTATGCGGAGAGCACAATTCCGAGTCGATGAATAAACCAGAAAACCGACTAGCAGATCGTGAAGACTGCCCCAAGAACACGGCCGAGATGGTCGAGGTGGTGGAGGGCGCGGACCTGGACAGGATCCCCTCAGACGCGAGATCGCTCCGCGCGTGGCTGGACAGGGCGCGAAGCGTGCTCGGTCCGCAATCCTGAGCGAGCTATTCTCACTTGCTCGAGCAACCGGTGCAGGTCGAGGCGGTGCAGCCACTGCAGCTCGTGCTGCCGCTGCTCGGCTTGAAGCCGGCGTCGCTCTTGTGGGCGAAGAGCGAGGGGCACTTCCGGACCTCGCGGGAGCCGCAGGCCGGGCACGCGATCGCCTTCGAGCTGTCCAGGACCAGCTCCTCGAAGCAGTGCTCGCAGCGGCGGCACTGGTACTCGAAGATGGGCATCTGCTCGCCTCCCCTCAGCCCTCGAGCGAGTCCAAGAGCTCGCGCAGCGCCTGGTTGTCCGGCGACAGCTCCTGCGCCTGCCGGACGCAGTCCAGCCCCCGCTGCCGGTAGTCCACCCGCCTTGCCGGCCGCTTCTCGGCCAGCGCAAGGTAGAGCCGGGCGACGCGGATGAGCGTCTCCAGCTCGTCCGGGTTGTAGAGCAGGATCGCCTCGAGCGCGGCCACCGCGTCTTCCAGCCTGCCGGTCCGGGCCAGGGCATCGGCGTAAGCGTGGCGATGGCGCACGTTGTCCGGCTCGAGCAGCACGACCTTCTCGTAGGCCTGCAGCGCTCCCTCGTGATCTCCTCGCGCCTCGCACAGCTCGGCCATCCGCATGTGGGCCTCGAGGTAGAAGGGGTTCAGGCCGACGGCCTGGAGGTAGCTCTTGCGAGCCATCTGCCACTTGCCCACCCGGAAGTAGATGTCGCCCAGCGCGACCAGGGCTTCCGGGTTGTCGGGCCGGAGCTGGATGGCGCGCTCGAGGGCCACGATGGCCTCGCCGCGGTTGTCCATCCGGCTGTGCGCCAGCCCCTTGAGGAAGTGGACCAGCGCGAGCTCCGGGTAGCGGGCGGCGAGCTCCGACAGCAGCAGAAGCGCTTGCTGGACGCCTTCCTGGCCCAGGTAGGTCGTGGCCTTCTGGATCTCCGGAGCCGCGTCCGGCGGGATGTCGCGCTCCAGGTCGAAGATGCGCGCGGCCACGGCCCGGGCCTTGCTGACCACGTCCGGCCCCGGCGACTGGTTCAGGATGGGGCGCAGGATGTCCATCGCCTTGGCGGACTCGTTGAGCTGGAGGCGGCAGTGGGCCAGGGCCACCCGGGGCTCGGGCCGCTGTCCGTCGCGTTCGATGGCGCGTTGCAGAGCGGCGGCCGCGCGCTCGAAGTCGGCGTCCATGATGTAGACCAGCCCGATCCGATACGGCACATCGGCCTCGGTCGGCATGAGCTCCTCGGCCTTCTGAAAGTGCTCGATGGCCGCTTTCATGCCCCCGGGACCGCGCGCCACGGCGCACAGCGCCAGCCCGTAGTGCCCCAGGCCTTCTCCGCCCGATGCCCTGGAGCGGTAGCGCCTCTCGAACTCGGCCAGCCGGCCCGCGAAGTAAGCCGCCTCGACGAGCCCGCGATGGGCGGCCAGATCCTCCGGATCGTCGCGGAGTATGTCCTCGAAACACTCGACCGCCTCGACGGCCTGGCCGCTGCGGGTCATCTGCCGCGCTTCCTGGACCGGATCGGGATCCGGCCTCAGGCCGATGCCCTTGGGCTCGCAGGCCGCACAGATCAAGCCCACCGAGGCGATGGCCAGCCAGCTTCTGCTCTTCGTCGATCCCATCTCGACCTTCCGGGCGGCTTCGATCTCTGCGAGCCCGATCCCGAGCACAATCTAGGCCTCTGGACCCCGGATGTCAAACGAGCGCCGGACCTCCGACCCGCTTGAGTCCCGGTCTGGAATATGGAATCATCTCGCCTGCCATCTGCTCCAGGAGAGATCATGCCAAGCCGAAAAGGACGATTCGACCTCCGCAGGCACGCCGCCGAGCTGACCGCACTGGCCATCCTCGCAGCGGGTTGCGTCGCAGCCGGCCCGCCCGTCTCCGCCGGGCTGGCGCCGCAGCGGGGAGCCGCGGATGCCGCCCCCGAGCGCCCCGCACCCGGCGCCGAGACCGCTCCGCGGCTCGGCCGGGAGGACTTCAACCGCCTGGCCGCCCTGCTGGATCAGCCCCTGTTCTGGCAGAGCGACGATCGAAATCCAGGCCAGCTCGATCCGGACGAGCTGGTCTTGCTCGGCATCCGGGGCCGGCGCGAGGCCTACCTGGATCCGAAAGGCCAGCTCGGCCCCCTGTTCTTCCGCACCCTGGCCGCCATGAAGGAGATCCGCCGGCGCGAGGCCGTCAGGCGCGAGCTCGATCAGGGCCGGCCGACGCTCGTGCGCTCCGACTTCCGCTCCGCTTCCGAGCAGGACCGGGCCATCGCGCGGCACATCTCCGCGGCCGCCTGGATCATCGAGGAGCTCTATGGCCTGCAGGCCGGCTCCTTCGGCTATCGGGGCTGCATGCACCCCGACGACCGGACGAGCCAGGCCCTGTTTCGCCGCAACCAGTCGCCCTGGTGCGTAGCGCCCGAGACCGAGAGAGATCCCTTCTGCAACGCCTGCCCCGGCTTTCCGCAGCAGCGCTCGGGCCTCTACCCCGCAGCCCTGCAGCAGAAGGAGTCCTTCTGCGAGCTGCTCGGCAAGGAGCCCAACGCCGAGCAGCTGCTGTCCCCCTTCTCCGTGGTCGAGGACAAGGCCGGCGGCGGCTTCGAGGCCGTGCCCTATCACCGGGCGTATGCCGATCGGATGAAGCGCGTCGCGGCCGAGCTGCGCGCGACGGCCGAGGCCATCTCCGAGGGAGAGGAAGCCCTCCGGAAGTACCTGCTCGCGGCGGCCAGCGGCTTCGAGTCCGACGAGTGGGGTCCGGCCGATGAGGCCTGGGCCGCCATGAGCTCTAGCAACAGCCGCTGGTATCTGCGCATCGGCCCCGACGAGGTCTACTTCGAGCCCTGCAACCGCAAGGCCGGCTTCCACGTCTCCTTCGCCCGGATCGACCCCGACTCCGTGTTCTGGCAGCAGCGCCTGACCCCGCTGCGCCAGGAGATGGAGCAAGTCCTGGCCGCAGGCATCAACGCTGCGGCCGGCAAGGAGATCTACGCGGCCCGCGAGGTGAGTGTGCACATGCCGGACTTCATCGAGATCGTGCTCAACGCGGGAGACGCCCGCTCGCCCATGGGCGCCACCATCGGCCAGAGCCTCCCCAACTGGGGCAAGGTGGCCGAGGAGGGACGCGGCCGGACAGTCGTCATGTCCAACCTGTATACCGACCCCGACTCGCTCGCGATCCGCCGCGCGCAAGCCGACTCCGTGCTGGCGGCCGAGAGCCTGAGCTACTACACCGACGAGAAGCGCCTGAACCTGCTCGACATCATCCTGCACGAGATCACGCACAACCTGGGCCCGCACTCGGACTACAAGCTCGACGGCAAGCGCCCGGGCGACATCTTCGGTGGCGCGACGGCCACGGTGCTCGAGGAGCTCAAGGCCCAGACCGGCGCTCTGTACTACATCGACTTCCTGCGCAAGAAGAAGCTGCTCGGCGACGAGGAGGCCCGCAAGGTCTACCTGCACGCCATCATCTGGTGCTTCGGACACATCTCCCGCGGCCTGTTCGACTCCTCGGGCCGCCCCAAGCCGTACAGCCAGGTGGCCGCGATCCACGTGGGCTTCCTGGCGCGGGAGGGGGCGATGCGCTGGCTGCAGGAGCAGCCGGCGGCCAACGTGCGGGACAAGGGCTGCTTCCAGCTCGACTTCGATCGCTTTGCCGCAGCCTTCGAGAAGCTGATGGTCGAGGTCGGACGGATCAAGGCCGCGGGCGATCTGAACGCGGCGCGCGCGCTGATCGACGACTTCACCAAGGGCGCGGGCCTGAGCTCGATCCACCAGCCCGAGATCGCCGAGCGATTGCTGCGCCATCCCAAGGCCAGCTTCGTCTACAGCATCCAGTACTGAGACGCCAAGGGGGTTATTGTCATGGCCCAGTCGCGAACCCGGATCGCCCTGCTCGGCGGGCTGCTGCTCGCTCTGATCGGCCCGCAGCCGCTGCACGCGGGCGGCTTCACCATCATCGAGCTCGGCGCCAAGAAGACAGGCATGATGACCAGCATCGCAGTCCCGGACGACCTGTCGGCGGTCTTCCACAACCCGGCGGGTCTCGCGGATCTGCGCGGTACGCGCTTTCACGTCTCCTTCGGCATGTCCTTCGTCCAGGCCAGCGCGCGGCTCAAGGCCTGGCCCGGAGGCGAGGGCCGCTACGGCAGCGAGGACTTCATCGACACGCCGGTTACCGAGGAGGGCTTCTTCGAGGGGACCTACCACCCGACCCGCTACTTCGGCGTGATGCCCATGCTGGGGCTCTCGACCGACTTCGGATTCGAGAAGGGCCCAGTCGTGGCCTTGAGCGTCTACGTGCCGGACTTCATCGGCGCGTTCATGCCCGAGGACGCGCCGTCGCGATACATCGTCACCGAGGCCTACTTCGTCGTGGGCCTCGCCTCGCTAACCGCTGCCTGTCACCTGCCGGAACCCATCGACTGGATCTCGCTCGGCGCCAGCCTGGGCGTGATGTACGTGCGCATGGAGGGCAAGCGCTGGCTCAACGTCCCGCTTTACGGGGACGTGACGGCGGATTACACCCTGCACTTGCTGGGCGAGGACTACCGGCCTTTCTGGAATCTGGGCTTGACCGCCAGGCCCCTGAAGAGCCTCGCGCTCGGCCTGGTGCTCCTCGGCGGCACGAACGTCGCGCTGGACGGCAATCTCGACATCGCGCTTCCTCCGGGCGTCGAGGAGGAGGATCCGGTCCTGCTGGCGGTCACCGAAGGCCGGGGCCTGCTCGGCCGGTATGACCAGACCACGCGCATGAAAGTCCCCCAGGGCCTGGGCGTCGGAATCAACTGGACGGTGATCGACGAGCTCGACCTGGCCTTCGACTTCCGCTGGTGGTTCTACGATGCGTTCAAGGAACAGAGCATGGATCACAACATCGATCAGACCGTGCTGGGCGAGCCGGCGGTGGAAGACCCCATGATCACCCCGAAGGACTACGAGCCTTCCTGGACCGTCTCCGCGGGCACGCTGGTCCGGCCCCTGCCCGACAGCCTGCCGCTGGAGCTGATGGCCGGCTTTACCTACGACAAGTCGCCATCGCCGTCCAGGACCAAGAGCCTCGAGTCCCCGACGACCAACCTGGCCGGCCTCAGCTTCGGCGCTCGCTACCTCTTCGCGGAGCGCTGGCGGGTGGCCCTGACCTACTACCACTACTGGTATTTGAAGGACGAGGTGAACGACTCCATCCTCGACCCGCCCCAGAACTCGATCTTCAGCGGCAGCGTCAACACGGTCTCGCTCCAGCTCGAGGTGCTGCTATGAGACGCGGCTGGTGGCTCGTCGTCCTGCTCGCGGGCTGCGGACACCTCGCCGACCCGCAGCCCGAGACCCCACAGCCGAAACGCCCCCATTCGGCCTACGCGCGATCGGTGGGCGAGCGCAGCTACCGGGTCGACGAGGCCGCGATCGCGAGCGCGGGCCGCCCGGCCCGCACGAGCGGCGTCAACGTGGCCCAGATCGAGAGCCTGGCCAGAGGGGGGCCGGCCGCAGCGAGCAAGATCGCCGCTTTCCTGGCCGACCCCAGCCCCGAGGTGCGCGCCGCAGCGGTCGAGGCGCTGGGCCGATTCGGCCCCCGGGCCGATCCCGCGGTGCCCGCGGTCGAGCCCGCGCTGCGCTCCGGGGATGCCCGCGTCCGCCTCGACGCCTGCAAGGCCCTGGTGGCCATCAGCACTGCCCGGACCGCGGATGCGCTGGAGCGGGCGAGCGCAGACGCCTCGCCCGCGGTGCAGGCCTGGGCCCATGCCGGGCTGGCCGGGATCGAACCGCCCTCCTGTCCCGAGCACCTGGCGGCGGTCGCCGAGAGCCTGCGAGACTCGAGCGCCGACGCCGCGCCGGAGCTCGCCAGGGCCGCGGAGCGGATGCGCTGCGCCAGCCCGGAGGCCGTCGCCTCGCTCCGCCAGGCCATGCAGAAGAGCGACGCCCCCGTGCGAGCGGCAGCCGCGCGCGTCCTGGGCGCTCTCGGTCCCGCTGCGGCCGAGGCCTTGCCCGAGCTCCTCGAGGCGGCCGAGAACCGAAAGGTCCCGCAGGTCAGGCAGGCTGCCCTGCTCGCCATGGCCCACCTCGGGCCCTCCGCGGCCCCCGCCGTGGAGCGATTGATCGCGATACTCCGGGATCCGGCGCCGCGTTTTCGGGAGCTCGCCGCGCACGTCCTGGGCTCGATCGGGCCCGCAGCCCGGCCGGCCGTGGGCGCTCTCGAGAAGGCCATGCTGGACGGGGAGGCCGTGGTCCAGGCCGCCGCCAGGCGCGCCCTGTCGCAGATCGAAGGTGCAGGACGATGACGCGGGCCCTCGGCTTGCTCGTGCTCTCGCTCGCCGCAGCCTGCGAGCCCGCCGGCGAGTCCGGCACGGAGCCGGTCGCGGAGCATTCGGCCCTCGCCGAGCCCATGGATCTGGTCATCCTGCACCAGAAGGAGATCGGCGAGCGCCTGAAGGCGCATGCGGACTGCGATTCGGCCCTGTCTGCCTGCCTGCGCCTCCTGGCAGAAGGCGGCGCCTCTCGCATGCATCCGCCGGACGGCGCCGGAGGGCAAGCACTCGCGCCCATCTCCACGTCCCTGGTGAAGAGCCTGATGGACTTCACGCATCGCTGCCCCGAGCAGGCAGCCAGGCTCAACCTCGCCCTCGCCGAAACGGCCGGCAAGCGCCAGATCGTCGAATGAGCCAGGAGGCGGGGCTTGACGGACATCCAGAGCCCCTGTTAGGTTGACGGCGACATGGAAACTTCGTCCAAGAAAGACCTGGCCCTCGGCTTCCTCGGAGAGCTCGCCAGCATGCGGCCCGATCGTCTCCAGGACATCATCCGGCAGGTCGTCGGAGAGGACCTGGCTGCGATCATGTTCGGTTACTCCAAGCAGGTGATGGAGGCCGCTCCGGACAAGCAGCTCGAGAATGCATCTTCCCTGATGATCCTCGGCTACCTCATCCGCGTCCACGAGCAGGGAGGCATCCCCCCGGCAACCCCCCCGGTCTGAACGGGATCAGCCCAGGATCGGCAGGCGCCGCTGGCCGGCCATGTCATCCATGGCCCGCTGCATGGCGCGGGTGACCTGTCGATAGATCGCGTCCAGCGCTGCAGGGTCGCTCTCGGCCTGCGGACCATAGGCATCCAGCGAGATGGGCGCCAAGAAGCGCACCTGGCTCTTGGTGGGCAGGTGGAAGTGGAAGATGGGGCCGAACCCGATTCCCCAAGGCAGCCCCAGAAAGAGCGCGCAGGTCTCGGAGCGCACGAGCTTCTTCAGTCGCAGCAGGCGCGCGATGGCCTGGCCGTCGTGAAGGATGTAGAAGCTCTCGTGCCCGCCCACGATGACCATCGGCACGATCGGGACGGCGTGCCGGAGTGCCAGGCGGATGAAGCCCTTGTGCCCGCCAAATACGATCCGGTATCGATCGCGATAGGGCCTGAAGGCCTCCAGGTTGCCGCCGGGAAAGACGACCACCTTGCGGCCGCGCGCCAGCGCGGCATCGGCGGTCTGGTGAGAAGCCCGTACGCAGCCGCCGCGGATCAAGAGGTTGCGCAGGCCGGGCATGGCCAGCATGGCGTCGTGCACGAGCCACTGCAAGATCTCGTCCGGTCTCTCGCGATACCAGCGCGCTCCGATCCCGAAGGGCTCCACGAAGGTAATGCCCGCATTGTGGTTGCCCACGATCAGCGCCCGGCCGTGGGGCACGCCATCGATACCCTCCACGTCCATGCGGAGGTAGTAGCTGGCAAAGGCTTCCGCCAGCGGCAAGAGGAGCGACAGCACCTCGGGATCCACCAGGTCGACGTCATCGGGGTCCACGGGCTCGAGCAGCAGCTTCCTGAGCGCGTCTCCCACCGCGCGGTCCTTCGAGGGGGGCCGGGACGCTTCCCCGCTCATGGATCTGGCAGCCATCGCAGTATCTCCTCTGCCGTCTGGGCGAGCTTCTCAGATGGGCCGACGATGAAGTCGGTATGCTGGAACCCCCGCATCAGAGTCCTGCGCTGTCCATCGACGAACTGCAGCACGGGCGGCACCAGGAAGTCGCTCTCGGAGACCAGGCAGCGCACCACGATGCCCGCAGCCCGATGCGCCCGTGCGAGCGCATCGCTGCCGTCTATGAGATCCTGGCAACAGGGCAAGAGCCGACCCAGGGCGCTGGCACCGGGCAAGCCGCCGAAGGGCGTGGCCATGGTGACGAGCCGGGTGATGCGAATACGCCCCGAGCCGTTCCTTTGCTGGGCGAGAAGCGCGATCAGGCCCCCGTTGGAATGACCGACCGCGTCGATCTCCACGATCCCTTTGTCCGCCAGGCCCTCGAGCCAAGCCAGCAGGTCGTCTGCTGCCCGGTCGAGGCGGCACAGGTTCGCGAGAGCAGAGAAGTAATAGGGAAAAGAAGGCGCTACCGCGACCTGAGCGCCTCGTCGATGCAGCTCTTCGCCCAGACGGTTCATGACGCTCGACGTGCAGAAAGCCCCAGGCACGAGGACGATGAGCCTCCTCGCGCTGCCATCGATCGGGGCGAAGCGCTGCGCCGCCTCCAGAGTCGCCAGAGTCTGGCGAGCGGAGCCCGCCAGCCAGGAAGGAAAGTGCTTGAGTGGCCTGGAGCCGAGCATGGCGGTCATTGTACCTCCAATGACGCAGCACGTCAAACAAAAGCGAAGTCGATACCGATCGAGGCTCGCGCCGTGAAGTCATGCTATCCTCAGGACATGCGGCGGCTCCTACCGGCCCTGGTCGTGCTGGCGTGCCTGATCGTCACCTACTTCGTTCTCCGCCCGAGGGTGCTGTGGCTCGACTCCTTCGAGGGTGTGGTCGTATCCCGAGCCGAGAGCCCCGTGACCATCGTGGAGTCGAGCCAGACCGCCCACACCAGCACGTATCATCTCGAGGTGGAGACCGATGGAGGCAGACGGATCCGGGTGGAGGTGGACTCTCTGCTCTACTTCCAGGCACGGCGAGGCTGCCGGGTCTCCAAGCCGCCTTTCAGCCAGAAGCTACACCTGATCGGCGGATCACAGCCGCGCTAGCCACTTTGGAAACGGTCAAGTTCCTTGACACTCCTGCCCCTTTGTGGTAGGTGAAGCAACGGATTTTTATTCACTTATCCGATCGGAACTCCAATGTGTGCCCGTTCCATCCACATCGGGATAACCGCGCGCCCAGAGAGACGGGCAGGAGGAGGCCTCGATGCCTAAGACTCTGCTACTGGCTGACGACAGCATCACGATCCAGCGAGTTGTCGGGATCACCTTCGCCAATGAGGACTTCGAGATCACATCCGTCGACAACGGAGAAGATGCGGTCAACAAGGCCAAGGAGCTCAGACCGGACATCGTGTTGGCCGATGTGATCATGCCCAAGAAGAACGGCTACGAGGTCTGCCAGGCCGTCAAGTCCGATCCGAATCTGAAAGGAATCCCGGTCTTGCTTCTGGCCGGTACATTCGAAGCATTCGACGAGAACCGGGCCCGGGAGGTCGGTGCCGATGGTCACATCACCAAGCCCTTCGAGAGCCAGGCGCTGATCGACAAGGTCAATGAGCTTCTGGCCGGCGCTGGGGCCGTTCCTGCGCCGGCTGCGCAGCCTGTGGCTCCGCCCCCGGCAGCGCCCACGCCGGTCGCCCCGGCGCCGACGCCGGCCCCTGCACCCATGCCCACTCCTGCTCCGGCGGCTCCGAGCGCGGCACCGCATGCACCGGCTCCGACGCCGATCGCGCCGAGCCCGATTCCAGCCCCCCCCGCAGCGCCGGCACCCGCTCCGTTCGCTCCGAGCCCGCCTCCCACCCCGACGGCACCCGCACCCTTCGCTCCGACGCCGCCACCTGCAGCGAGCCCTCCACCGCTAAGCCCTGCGCCTGCGATGCCCACGCCTACACCGGTAAGACCCGCTCCTGCGGCGCCTCCCCCGCAACCGTTGAGCCCAGCACCCAAGCCCCTCGAGCCGAGGCCCATCGCGCCCAAGCCGCTCGAGCCCAAGCCGCTCGAGCCGAGGCCGCTCGAGCCGAGGCCCCTCGAGCCGAGGCCCATCGAGCCGAGGCCCATCGCGCCCAAGCCACTCGAGCCGAGGCCCCTCGAGCCCAAGCCCCTCGAGCCCAAGCCCCTCGAGCCCAAGCC
>JAFGRB010000363.1 GCA_016935365.1 Deltaproteobacteria bacterium | reverse complement strand
CGATGATTGACCAAGCTACGCGCCCCCCTCCCTCGGCCTTCGGCCGGTCCCTCCCGCCAGGGGAGGGACGTAACACTCTGTGCACTTTCAAAAAAACACCTCCCCCTTTTTGATGGGAGGTCGGACGAAGCCCGGGTGGGGGTGAAGACGCTACAGCGCGGATTCCACAGAGGCGGGTTGACGCTCCGTCCGGCCCGTGCTTTGATCCGGGTCCGACCAGGCTCTCCGAGCAGGGAGGTCGCATGGCTGCCGAGGTGGAAGGCGGGTCCCCGGTCTCTTACGAGGAGCACTTCTTCAGCGCCGCGGACGGCCTGCGGCTGTTCTACCGGCGCTGGTTCAAGGACGGCGCGCGCGGCCTGGTCGCCCTGGTCCACGGCTTCGCCGAGCACTCCGGGCGCTACGATCACGTGGCCGCGGCCCTGAACGAGGCCGGCTACTCCGCGGCCGCCTTCGACTACCGGGGCCACGGCCAGAGCGGCGGCCGGCGGGCCCACATCGACTCCTTCGACCAGTACCTCGGCGACGTGCGGTCCTTCCTCGCCGAGATCGCCCAGGACGGCTACCCGCAGCCGCCCGTGCTGCTCGGCCACAGCCAGGGCGGCCTGATCGCCGCCAGGCTGGCCGAGCTGGACGGGGAGCGCATTCGCGGCCTGGCGCTCAGCTCGCCGTTCTTCGGCCTGGCCATGGAGGTGCCGGCGCTCAAGGTGGCGGCCGGCCGCCTGGTCTCGAAGATCCTGCCCACCCTGGCCATGAAGAGCGGCGTGGACCCGGCCTGGCTGAGCCACGACCGCCAGGTCGTCGACCGCTACGCGGCCGATCCGCTGGTCAGCGACGTGGCCACGACGCGCTGGTTCACCGAGGTCATGCAGGCCCAGCAGGCCTCGATGGCCTCCGCGGCCGGGCTGAAGGTGCCCCTGCTCATGCTGCTCGCCGGCGACGACAAGCTGGCCTCGGTCCAGGAGAGCCGCCGCTTCTTCGAGTCGGCCGGCTCGAGCGACAAGCGGCTGGAGATCTACGAGGACTTCTACCACGAGATCTTCAACGAGCTGGGCCGGGACAGGCCGCTTTCCGACCTGGTCGACTGGCTGGGGAGAGAGACTTGAGAGGTCGGCTGCGATACCTGGTCCCGAACCTCTTCACCGCCGCGAGCGCGGCGCTGGGGCTGTTCTCCATGGGCCTGGCCGTCGAGCGGGAGTTCGAGCTGGCGGCCTGGTTCATTCTATGGTGCGTGCTGCTGGACAAGGCCGACGGCACGGCCGCGCGCCTGCTGAATGCGAGCTCGCGCTTCGGGACCGAGTTCGACTCCATGGCGGACCTGATCGCCTTCGGCCTGGCTCCGGCCATGCTGGTCTACACGGCCGGGGTCTCGGCCTGGGGCATCGAGCTCGGCTCGGTCGAGGGCTTCCTGCTCGTGGCGAGCTGCGCCTTGTTCTCCCTGCTGGCGGCGGTCCGCCTGGCGCACTTCAACGTGGTCGAGCACCCGCCGGGCGAGCGCACCTTCCGCGGCATGCCGACGACCTTCTGCGGCATCATCGTGCCCTCGTGCATCCTGGTCCTGCACGCGCACGGCTTCGGGGCCGAGCTGGCCCGCTACTTCCCGGCGCTCATGCTCCTGCTCGGCCTGGCCATGGTCAGCCCGCTGCCGGTGCCCAAGGTCGTGCCCCGCAAGAACAAGGCCTTCAACATCTTCCAGCTGGCCAACGCGGTGGCGGTCTACGTCTTCGGCGTGCTGATGATCTTTCCGGAGTACTATCTGGCTCTAGCCGGGCTGTGGATCGGCGTGGGCACGACCTACGAGCTCTTCCGGCCGGCCGATCCGGGCGGCGCGGAGGCGAGATCGACCTGAGCGCGCATGTCGATTGACAAGTGGAGGACCTTAACGGTATCGTGCCGCGCAGTATTCGAAAACCCATCGAAGGAGGCGATAACCCATGGCCGCCGAACCACCGGGCGTCATCGGAAAGGGAATCAGCATACGGGGCAACCTCAGCGGAGGAGGGGATCTGATCATCGAGGGCAGCGTCGAGGGCCAGATCGCGCTGAAGAACCACCTGACGATCGAGGAGACCGGCGTGGTCCAGGCCGACATCGAGGCCGAGCGGCTGACCATCAAGGGCGAGGCCAGCGGCAACATCGTGGCCTCCGAGCGGGTGGCCATCCTGACCAACGCCAAGGTGATGGGCGACATCAAGGCGCCGGTGGTCGTCATCGAGGACGGCGCGGGCTTCAAGGGCAACATCGACATGGACGTCAAGCTGCCCGACGGCATACTCTAGGAAACACGGAACGCGCAACTGAATCAAGGAGACGATAATGGCCAACGTCATCGGCAGGTCCATCGTGATCGACGGTGAAATCTCGGGCGACGAGGATCTGGTCATCCAGGGCACGGTCAAGGGCAAGATCAGCCTCAAGGAGAGCCTGTACGTCGAGAACTCCGGCGTGGTCGAGGCGGACATCGACACCCAGAACGTGGAGATCTCCGGCTCGGTGACCGGCAACATCCTCGCTTCCGAGAAGGTCGAGCTCAAGTCCGACGGCCGGATGGTGGGCGACATCAAAGCCCCGCGCATCCTGATCGCGGACGGCGCCGTCTTCAAGGGCAACGTGGACATGGACCGCTAGGTCCGGTCGCGATGGACTGAAAGGAAGCATTCATGGCGGACAGCAACACTGTCGTCGGCGAGTCCATCCTCATCAAGGGCAACCTGGAAGGCGACGAGGACCTGACCGTCCAGGGCCACATCGAGGGCTCCATCCAGCTACACAAGACGCTGATCATCGAGCCCGGCGGGGTGGTCAAGGCCGAGGTCTCAGTGGCCAACGCGGTCGTGAGCGGGATCATGGTCGGCAACCTGCTGGCGAGCGACTCGGTGGAGCTCACCGAGACGGGCCGCATGGTGGGCGACATCCGGGCCCCGAGGGTGATCATCAACGAGGGCGCCCTGTTCCGCGGCCAGGTGGACATGGGCGACCTGGAGATGCCGCGCCCGAGCACCGGGGTCAAGCCGAGCTACCGGCCCGCGCCGCGCCGGATGGAGCCCACCCGGCCGAGGCTGGAGCCGGTGGCCAGACCCGCACCCAAGCCGGCTCCTCCCAAGGCGGCTCCGCCCCCCAAGGCGCCGCCCAAGCCCGCGAGGCCCGAGCCGACCAAGGTGGTCAAGCCGCCCAAGGCGGTCGGCTCCAAGAAGAAAGTCGTCGTCAAGAAGAAGCGCTGAGGCCTGGGCGGCAGCGGGTGAGGTAGGGCCTCATGCCCGACGACCGGAGGAGGCTGCTCGACCTGCTCGCGAGGAGATCCTTCCGGCAGGGGAGGGTCGTGCTGACCTCGGGCAAGGAGAGCGACTTCTACATCGACTGCAAGCAGACCACCCTGTGCGCCGAGGGCCACCTCCTGGTCGGCCGGCTGCTCTACTCCCTGATCCGCGAGCGCTTCCCGGAAGCCCGGGCCGTGGGCGGGCCCACCCTGGGCGCCGATCCCATGGTCTCGGCCATCAGCACCTACTCGGCCATCTCCGGCGGGCCGACCCTGGACGCCTTCATCATCCGCAAGGAGCCCAAGGGCCACGGCACGGGCGCCTGGGTGGAGGGCCTGGGCAACCTGGGCCCGGCCTGCCCGGTGGTGGTCTGCGAGGACGTGATCACCACCGGCGGCTCCACCCTGCGCTCGCTCGAGCGCGTCGAGCAGGCGGGGCTCGAGGTACTATGCGCTCTCGTGCTCGTGGACCGGCTCGAGGGCGGCCGCGAGGCGGTCGAGGCGGCCGGGCACAGCCTGCTCAGCGTCTTCGACCGGCACGACTTCCTGCCCGGGTAGCGCCCTGCGCTCGACGCGCTGTGAGGCATGATCTACAATGGTCTGCGATGGAGATAGTGCGGAGGTGACGTGGAGGCGAGCGGCGGGGAAGGGCCGGCCAGGAGGAAGCACTTCAGCATGCTGCGCGAGCTGGTGCTGGCCGACCTGCTCACCCTGGGCAACGCGGCCTGCGGCACCCTGGCCATCTTCATGTGCCTCAAGTGGCTCGACGGGCAGTCTTCCACCTACATCTGGATCGCCTTCGGCCTGATCCCGGTCGCGCTGCTGCTCGACATCCTGGACGGGGCCGTGGCCCGCTGGCGGCGGAAGTCGTCCTACCTGGGCGCGGACCTCGACTCGCTGGCCGACATCGTCTCCTTCGGCGTGGCCCCGGCCGTGCTGGGCTACACCCTGGGCCTGCGCGGCGGCTGGGACGTGCTCGTGCTGGTGCTCTTCGTCACCGCCGGCATCTCCCGCCTGGCGCGCTACAACGCCACCCTGGACCAGCTCGGCGGCGAGGACGGCAAGGTGCCGTACTACGAGGGGCTGCCGATCCCGTCCAGCGTCCTGCTGGCGGGCGTGCTGGCGGCCGCCTTCGGGCTCGACGCTTTTGGCGAGGCGCTGTGGCTCGGAGAGGTCGAGCTGCTCGGGGCGGGCTTCCACCCGCTCGCGGCCATGTACCTGCTCGCGGGCTGCGCCATGGTGAGCGCGACCGTGCGGATCCCCAAGCCCTGATGGGTTCATGTGGCCAACTTGTCCACTTGTCCACTTGTCCACTCAGTCCTTGATCTGACCGCAGTCCGGGGGCACAATCGGGCCCAGGAGGTTCGGAAGTGGCCGGAAGGTCTGCGAGATGGCCGTGCGCGCTCGCCTTGCTCGCGCTCGGCTGCCACCCTACGCCCAACATGCGCGGCCCGCGCGATCTGGACGCCGGCTACCGGCTGGCGCTCGAGGGCCTGACCCGCTCGGCCCAGGTGGTCAAGGACCTCAACAGCGTCATGACCGTGCACGCCACGATGATCACCCCCGAGTTCAAGCGGGCCCTGACCGAGCAGTACATCCATATCTTCGAGGTCGGCCCGGACAAGCCCGACAGCGACCTGGAGCGGGTGGCGCGCTCGCAGAGCGACGGCTACGAGTTCTTCGTCTTCGCCGACCTCAGCGAGCGCGCCTGGAACGACCTGGACGACCGCGACTCGGTCTGGCGGATGACCCTCCGGGGCGCCCCGGATCAGCCGGGGATCACCCCGCTTCGGGTCCACCGCTTCAACGGCCGCGGGCCGAACGTGCGGGCCTTCTTCCCCTACCTGCACGGCTTCGGCCGGGCCTACCTGGTGGTCTTCCCCCGGGTGCGCCCCGACGGCGCTCCGCTGATGGACCCAGCCCACGGCGAGCTCTTGCTCAAGCTCTCCAGCGTCTTCGGCAGCGCTTCTCTGACATGGAAGGTGAGCCCATGAGTCTCGCCGACTGGCTCGAGCAGCGCAAGGACCGCAAGCGGCTCAGGGCCATCCAGCGCCACCGCAAGGCCATCAAGAACCGCTACGGCTACGGCGACGACCGCGCCAAGGCGGTCGAGTTCTTCCAGCAACTGGGCGGCAAGGAGGGCCACCTCGGCCTGCTGGAGCGCTTCATGGTCATGATCGACAAGAGCATCAAGGACGAGGACGAGAAGCAGCAGGTCTTCGAGATCCTGGTGGGCTTCGGCAAGGAGGTCGTGCCGGCCGTCGAGGACTACATCCACCGAAAGGACGCGGCCAGCGTGCCCATCACCTGGCCGCTCAAGGTGCTGGACGAGGTCTGCGAACCGGCCGAGGCGGTCGACGTGATCGTGCGCGCCCTGGACGCCGTGGGCACGGACTACGTACGCGAGCCCGAGCGCAAGGTCCTGCTGGTCGCCCAGCTGGCGGAGTACGACGACGAGCGGGTCGTGTCCACGCTGATCCCCTTCCTGCGCGATCACCGCGACGAGGTCCAGCTCGAGGCCCTGGCGGCGCTGGTGCGCAGGGCCGACGAGCGCGCCCGGGAGCCCATGCTCGAGATCATGGTCGACGACGAGACCCCGGTGCGCGTCCGGGCCCAGATCGCCGACGCCCTGCAGAAGCTGCGCTGGAACGTCAAGGGCTACCGCAAGAAGGTCGAGGCCGCGCTCCCCGAGGGCCTGAGCCTGGACCGCTCCGGGCGCATCAAGGGCCGCTGGGTGCACGCCCCGCAGGACGTCGAAGGGCAGGCATGAAGAAGGCCGAGCGAGTCCTCGACCTGGTGGCCTTCCTGCTCGACTCGCGCGAGCCGGTCTCCTTCGAGGAGATCCGGAACGCCTTTCCGGAGGACTACCAGGAGGGAAGCGAGACGGCCGTGGCCCGCAAGTTCGAGCGGGACAAGGCGGACATCGTCGAGCTGGGCCTGCCGCTCGCGCTGCGCATCGGCGAGGAGTACGACAAGGAGGGCTACGTCATCGAGCGGGACAGCTACGAGCTGCCGGGCCTGGACCTGGGGCCCGAGGAGCTGGCCCTGCTCTTTTTGGCCGGATCGGCGGCTTTGCAGATCGAGGGCTCGCCCTTCGGGCGCGATCTGCACCTGGCCATGAACAAGATCGCCTTCTCGACCGGGCTCGACGAGGTGCTGATGCGGCCCTTCTCGACCGCCCCGGCCTCGCCGGCCCACTCGCCCCGCCAGCAGGAGAACCTCGAGGCGCTGCACAGGGCGATCGCGGCGCGCAAGACCGTGACCATGACCTACCACGGCCTGTGGCGGGACGAGATCACCCAGCGCAAGGTGGACCCCTACGGCCTGGCCTACCGGCGGGGCGACTGGATCCTGGTGGGCCACTGCCACCTGCGAAAGGACGTCCGCCAGTTCCACGTCGGGCGCATCCGGGGCCTGGCCGTGAACCCGCTCAAGCCCCGCAGCCCCGACTTCGAGGCCCCGGAGGGCTTCGTCCTGTCCGAGCACGTCCCGGCCCAGCCGTGGTGGATCCGGGTCCACGACCCGGTCGACGCCCGGATCCGCTTCGAGCCGCCGGTGGCCGAGGCGATCGCTTCCGAGCTCGGCCCGGCGGTCCGGGCGGAGAGCGACGGCGAGGCCCGCATCTTCACCTTCGAGGGCGTGACCTACCTTGGCGGCCTGCTGCCTCTGGTACTCATGCACCGCGCCAGGGCGCGGGTGCTGGCGCCCGCCGAGCTGGCCGACGAGGTCAGGGCGGCGCTCGAGCGGATCGCCGAGGGGGGCGAGGGGTGAGCGCCGATCTCCACCACCGCCTGCGGACCCTGCTCTTCCTGGTGCCCTACGTCTACCGGCACCGGGGCGTGCCGCTCGCGGAGCTCGCCTCCCGCCTGCGCATGGACGAGCGGGAGCTGGTGGCCGAGATCGACTTCCTGCTCATGGTCGGCCGGCCGCCCTTTCTGCCGAACGACATGATCGACATCTACGTCGACGCGGGCAAGGTCTACGTGGACCTGCCCCAGGCGCTCCAGCGGCCTCCGCGCTTCACGGTCTACGAGACCCTGGCGCTCGCCTGCGCGGCCCAGCTCTTCACCGGCGACGAGATGGGCGAGGCGGCCGTGGCCGTGCGGGTGGCCCTCGGCAAGGTGCTCGACTCCCTGCCGCCGGAGACCCGCAGGCTCTTCGACGGGCTGGCGGAGCGCTACCTGGTGCTCGGCGCCGGCGGCCCCGGCCCGCACCTGGACCTGCTGCGCCGGGCGATCGCCGATCGCCAGGAGGTCAAGATCCGCTACTACGCGGCCAGCCGCGACGAGACCGGCGAGCGGGTGATCCAGCCCCACGGCCTGCACTTCCGCAGGGGGCTGTGGTACCTGGTGGCCTTCTGCACCGAGCGCGAGGACCTGCGCGTCTTCCGCCTCTCCCGCGTGCTCTCGGCCGAGCTGGTCGACAGGATCTTCGAGCCCGAGGACGATCTCGACACCGGCGCCCTGCTCGACGAGCGGCTCGAGCTGCCCGCCGAGGGAGAGCGGGTGGTGCGGCTTCGCTTCTCCAACCGGATCGCCCGCTGGGTCACCGAGCACTGGGGCCCGGAGCGGATCGAGGAGCAGCCTGACGGAAGCCTGGTGGCGACCCTCCACGAGGTCTCGGACGAGTTCGTGCTCGCCTACGCGGCCTCCTTCGGCGGCGAGGCTGCGATCGAGTCCCCGGAGTCGCTGCGCCGCGAGCTCGCGGCCCAGGCCCGGCGGGCCCTGGACGGGGCGGACTGATGCCAATCCATCGATACCATTGTGGATTTACTTGTTGATTGACATGTCAATAGCACTCGTGCTAGTACCTCGGCACGATGATTTCGATTCGCACACAGCGTTGCGCGCAGCCGAGCGGGGGACCCCAGTCGCGCGGAGGGCGGTTCAGAGCCCGAGCACGAATGGGGGTGCTCGGCGTTGCAGCAACGCGGACGTCTTTCTAGGGTACATGCCCATCGATTGAACGCAGGAGGATCCGATGGCGACGACGGAGTTCTCGGTCCACAAGCGCGACATCCAGTTCGTGCTCTTCGAGCAGTTCGACTGCGAGGGCCTGTGCAAGCTGCCGGCCTACGCCGAGCACAGCAAGGAGCTGTTCGACATGGTGCTCGACGAGTCCATCAAGCTGGCCACCGACTCCCTGGCCCCGCTCAACAAAATCGGCGACGAGCAGGGCGCGGTCTACAAGGGCGAGGGCGTGGTGGCCATGCCCGAGGGCTTCAAGGCGGCCTACGACCTCTACGCCGAGGGCGGCTGGATCGGCATGGTCCACAGCCCGGACTACGGCGGCCAGGGCCTGCCGCACATGCTCAAGTACGCCACGGGCGAGATCTTCTCGGCCGCCAACGTGGCCTTCTACCTGACCCACACCCTGACCGAGGGCGCGGCCCACCTGATCGAGCGCTTCGGCACGGACGCCCTGCGCCGGATGTACTGCGAGAGGATGTATGCCGGCGAGTGGGCCGGCACCATGTGCCTGACCGAGCCGTCCGCCGGCTCCGACGTGGGCAACCTCAAGACGACCGCCAGGAAGGTCGGCGATCACTACCTCATCCAGGGCTCGAAGATCTTCATCACCGCGGGCGAGCACGACCTGACGCCCAACATCATCCACGCCGTCCTGGCCCGCATCGAGGGCGCCCCGGCCGGCACCAAGGGCATCAGCCTCTTCGCGGTGCCCAAGTACCTGGTCGCCGACGACGGCAGCCTGGGCGAGCGCAACGACATGATCTGCGGCAACATCGAGCACAAGATGGGCATGAAGGCCTCGCCGACCTGCACGCTCAACTTCGGCGACGAGGGCAGGTGCAAGGGCTGGCTGCTGGGCGAGGAGCACCAGGGCATGCGCCTGATGTTCCAGATGATGAACGAGGAGCGGCTGGCGGTCGGCATGCAGGGCCTCAGCCTGGCCGCGGTGGCCTACCAGAGCGCGCTCGGCTACAGCCTCGAGCGCACCCAGGGGGCCGAGCTGGGCGTCAAGGACGCGGCCGCCCCGCGCACCCGGATCGTCAATCACCCGGACGTGCGCCGGATGCTGATGCACATGAAGGCCTTCGTCGACGGGCTGCGCTCGATGATGCTCGCCACGGCGCGCTACATCGACCTGTCCGAGAAGGCCGAGGACGAGGAAGCGCGCAGAACGCACATGAACCTCGTCGAGCTGCTCACGCCGGTCTGCAAGGCCTACGGCTCGGACATGGGCTTTAGGGTCAACGAGATGGCCATCCAGGTCTTCGGCGGCTACGGCTACTGCCAGGAGTACCCGGTGGAGCAGTACTGCCGCGATCAGAAGATCTCGTCGATCTACGAGGGCACCAACGGCATCCAGGCCCTGGACCTGCTGGGCCGCAAGATCGCCCGCAACCAGGGCGAGTGGCTCAAGCAGTTCCTCGGCATGGCCTTCGAGCTCACGGCCGAGCTCGAAGGCCACGCGGAGCTGGGCGGGCTCGCGGGCAAGCTGGCCCAGGCGGCGCGCGCGATCACCAAGACGGCCACCGATCTGGCCGTGGGGCTCGGCAAGGATCCGGCCTACGCCATGCTGCACGCCTGCCCTTTCCTGGAGGCCTTCGGCCACGTGGCCATGGCCTACTACCTGCTCGACGCGGCCCGGATCGCCCAGGACAAGCTGCAGGCGCTGGGCTACGAGCCGGGCGCGGCGGGAGCGGCCGAGCTGCTCTGCGACAATCCCGAGGCCGCCTTCTACTTCGGCCGGGTGGCCTCGGCTCGCTACTTCATCCACCAGATCCTACCGCAGGTCGATGCCCTGGCCCGGGCCATCGACTCGCACGATCGCAGCGCGCTGGAAGTCTTCTTTGGCGAGTGAGGCGCGCAGGCAGGCTGGCTGGCTGGTCCTGCTGGCGGCCGTTTGCCTGCAGGCGCCGGAGAGCGCGGCCCGCAGCCGGCAGCCCGACACGGGCAAGCGGCGCTGCAAGGTCTACGTCTACCTGGACGCGGAGGGCAGGCCGATCAAGACCCGCGACCTGCAGGCCGTGCCGGCGAGCGAGCGGAGCCAGATGCTGACCTACACCGACGATTGCAAGGAGCGCTTCGGCTCGACGGCCGTGCAGGCCGCCGAGGCCGCGGAGCGGGTCGAGGCGGACGACGAGCCGGGCGCTGCGGGGGTGGCCATCCCGGACAACTGGCGGCGCTCCCGCCGGTCCTGCGGCTGGTGGCGCTGGATCTTCGGCCTGTGCGCGATCCTGGTGATCGCCGGCACCATCGGCGTGGTGATCGAGGCCTTCCGGACGAGCATCCTGTGGGGCCTGGCCGTGCTGTTCATCCCCGTGGTCTGGCTGATCTTCTCCATCCTGGCCTGGGATAGGGTCAAGCTGCCCTTCCTGGCCGGCGCCCTGGGCTACCTGGGCATGTTCGGCGCGATGTTCGCGGCGGTCGCGGTCAGAGGTTGACGTCCACCCGCAGCTTGACCGCGAGCTCGAGCTCCACCAGATCGGGCGGCGGCGGATTCAGCCTGGCGCCGACCTCGACCCGCATGCCACCCGCCTCGAGAAAGGGCTTGAGCTCGGTCTGGGCGTCGATCTCCAGGTCGGCCTCGCGCACGCCCTCGGCGAAGCTCTCCTTGTGGGCCAGGCGGGCCGCGTCCAGCTCCTCGGCCGCCGCCGTCAGGGCCAGATCCTCGACGAAGCTCAGGTCGTCGGTCAGCCCACCCTGGGAGAGCATGCGGATGTGGACCGCGGTCACCCGCATGGAGTCGACGTCGGACGGGTCCACGTCCTTGTCCGACAGGGCGCGGCCCAGGCTGCTGCCGAAGCTGTCCATGCCCGGGAAGCGAAGCGCGGTCAGGCCTACCTGGCCGGTCTCGACCACCTCGATCTCCACCACGTCCAGCCCGCAGCCGGCGGCCGAGCAGAGGCACGCGGCCAGCCACAGCGCCCGGATCGCCTCGGTTCGCATCGCGCGCGCTCCCTTCATCACAGCAGGTCCAGCCGGATGCCGTAGACCGCAAGCTCCCGGTTCGAGTAGAACTCGTTCACCTTCACGTGGTACGTGCCCGGCCGCAGGCCGACGGAGATGCGCGAGAACAGGTCGTTGCCCCCGTCGTCGTCGTAGGCGAGCTCGTTCTGGCTCGCGTCGTAGAGCCACATGCGGGTGTCCCCGTCGCTGCCGAAGGTGAAGACGGCGATGTCCGCCTGCTCGGCGAGTGTGAACACCCACCAGTCCTCGTCGCCCGCCGGACAGATCGAGTGCGCCTGGGGGACGCCCGGCACGAGGACGGTCGCGCTCGCGCGGTCGTCGTCCGGCTCGTAGGAGTCGGGCTCGCAGCCGGGGCCGGGGTTGCAGCGCCCGTCGCCGGTACAGGTCCAGCCGTCCGGGCAGACCCCGCAGCTCTGGCCGCAGAGCGGATCCGGGCCGCACTCGCGCTGCGAGCAGTCCGGGATGCAGGCCGCCGAGAGCTCCGCCCGGATGCGGTAGGAGTCGATCTGGCCGTTGCTGAACTCGTTGACCAGGACCCAGTAGGAGCCCGGGGCCAGAAAGCCCGTCCGGATCAAAGAGCACAGGTCGCTGCCCCCATCGTCGTCGTAAGCGATGATGTTCATCCACGGGTCGTAGAGCCACATGCGGGTGTCGCCCCAGGTGCCGTAGGTCTCGAGGACCAGGCTCATCTCCGAGACGAGCTCGACGAGCCACCAGTCCTCGTCTCCGCTCGGGCAGAGGGAGTGGCTCTGGGGGGAGCCCGAGAGCAGGGGCGAGGCCAGGCCCGGATCGTCGTCCGGCTCGTATGCATCGGGCGTGCAGGTCTGGCCTGCGCAGCGGCCGGTGGCGAAGTCGCACGGGCTGTCCGCGGGGCAGAGCATCGGATCGCTCCAGTCCGTGCAGGGATCGCCGTCGAACTCGCCGCACTCGATGTAGGTGTACTCGTCCAGACAGAGCGACTCGCCGGGCCAGCAATCGTCCTCGCATCCACCGCTGCACCTGCCCGTCTCCGGGTCGCAGGTCTCGTCCGAGTCGCAGGCCATGGCCGGCCCGTACTCGAGGCAGGCGTCCTCGTCCCAGTCGCCGCACTCGGAGTAGAAAGTGCGGTCCAGGCAGACGCTCTGCCCGGGCCAGCACTCGTCCCGACAGGTCTGGCCGCAGAGGCCGGTGTTCGGATCGCAGGCCTCTCCGTCCTCGCAGGCGATGCGCGGGCCGTACTCCAGGCAGGGGTCCTCGTCCCAGTAGCCGCACTCGACGTAGCCCGACTCGTCCGTGCAGTAGCTCTGGCCCAGCCGGCACTCGTCCCGGCAGGGGTACACACAGCGGCCGCTGTCCTCGTCGCAGCTCGTCCCCTCGTCGCAGGTCTGCCGGGGGCCGAACTCGAAGCAGCCATCTCCGTTCCAGTCGGCGCAGGCCTGGAAGCTGGACAGGTCCAAGCAGCGGCTCTCCCCGGGCAGACACTCGTTGATGCAGCCCGGCACGCACCAGCCGTCCTGGCAGTCCATGCCCTCGGGGCACGGGCCGCAGTCGCCGCCGCAGCCGTCGGGTCCGCACTGCCGGCCCTCGCAGTCGGGCACGCAGGCCTCGCAGGCTCCGTCTGCGCAGCGCTCGCCCTCCGCGCAGGGCACCGGCGCGGACCACTCGAGGCAGCCGTCGTCATCGCCGTCCTCGCAGCGGACGACCGCGTTGCCGACGCATCGGCTCTCGCCCTCGCGCGGGCAGCTGTCCTCGCAGCCGGCCTCGCATCGGCCCTCCGAGCTGCAGTGCGTGCCGGAGGGACAGCTGCCGCAGCTTCCGCCGCAGCCGTCCGGCCCGCATTCACGGCCCTCGCAGCTCGGGCTGCAGATGGGGACGCACTGGCCCGTGTCCGGATCGCAGGCGAAGCCCTCGTCGCACACGACGCCGGCGCACCGCTCGCCGCACAGCGAGGCCGGATCCGCGACGCCGTCGCAGTCGTTGTCCAGCCCGTCCCCGCACAGCTCGTCTCTGCCGGGCCGCACGGCGGCGTTGCCGTCGTCGCAGTCCGCGCCCGCGCACTGCGCGCCGTCTGCGCCGTCCTCGTCCGCGTCGCAGATCCGGCAGCTGCCGTCGAAGCAGCTGTAGCCCGCGGGGCAGTCGGCGTCCGCGCTGCAGGCGTCCTGCGGGTAGCGGCACTCGCCGTCGAGGCAGACCCGGCCGTGCTTGCACTCCGAGTCCGACCGGCAGCCGTCCTCGAGCAGTCCGCCTCCCCCGCAGGCACTCCAGAGCACGGCGAGAAAGAGAAGCAACAGGCTGGTTATCGGAGATCGCATTTCATACCCCCATGTCCATCGCCAAGGCCGGTCTCTCATCGAAAGGCATCATCGAACCTATTTTGAAGGCCCGGGCAAAAAAATAAAAGGCCCTGGATCGGAGCAATCCGCGTTGTTCGCAAGTGCGCTTGCAGTGCGGGTTTGCGCAAGTCACGAAAAGAAAATACCCCATGATTTGGCCGG
>JAFGRB010000362.1 GCA_016935365.1 Deltaproteobacteria bacterium | reverse complement strand
GCGGGGCTTCGCTGTGCTCGATCTTGCCGAGGTGGATCTCCATTGACGGGCATTTCGCAGTATTACGGAAAATCGAGAGGAGCGAAATAGATCACCTGCCCATCTGGGGGGGAACCCTGCGTCAGGTGTTCTGAAAATGGTGGTGGCCGTGGGCCAACGGCTACGCTTCACAGGGGCGGAGCCCCTGTGGCAAACGTGGCAAACCCGGCCGCGTTGACGGCCCGCCCTCGAACGTGTACGCTCCGATCGCAATGGCGAGAAGCTCGAAGCTCCGGGGCCTGGCCCTGATCGCAACGGCGTTCCTCGCGGCCAGCCTGCCCGCCTGCCTCGCGGTGCGGATCGGCCGGCCGGCCTGGGTGGTCTCGAACGTGCACCCCGACTACCCGCTCAGCAGGTACTTCACGGGTGCGGCCGAGGGTGCGAGCCCGGAGCAGGCCGAGCAGGCCAGCCGGGCCGATCTGATCCGCAGGCTTCCGGCCGATCTGGCTGCGGCTGTCGGTGCGGGCCCGGCTGCCGAGATCCGGATCGCGGTGCGCTGGTCCAGCCGCTGCGGCAGCAAGCACGCCGCCCTGGCCGTGCTGGATCGCAAGGCGATGAGCGCCGGTATCCGGGGGCAGCTGGCCGCCAGGGAGCGGCGCATCCAGGCCCTGCTCTCGCCTCCCGCCGCCCAGCCCCCCTACCAGCGGCTGATCGACCTGGTGGTCGCCTTCGAGCTCGAGCTCCAGTCGAGCGGCCAGCACGTGCAGCTGACCGCCATTGCGCCCCAGCCTCCCGAGGCCCCGGGCCGTGACCGGCCGATGGATCGCATCGACGCCTATCTGGCAAAGCTACAGATCTACGCGGCCCGCGGCCAGGGGCAGAAGCTCCGTCCGGGCCAGGAGATCGTCCTGAGCGCTGGCGTGGATCTGGATGACAGCGCCGTCACCGGCGCGCCGCTCGCCTTCCGGGAGACCGAGAACAGCGAGCCGGCCCGCGCCCGAGCGGACAAGAACGGCTGGGCCACGGTCAAGATGAGGCTCCAGCCCGGCGCGAGCCCCAGGCGCGCGATCACGGCCCGGCTCGACGGGGCGGCCGTGCTCGAGGACGCGGGCCTCGATCCCGCCGATCCGCGCCTCGCCTCCCTGGCCCGCAAGCTCGAGGGCGCCGGCGTCCAGTTCCAGCTCCTGGTTCCGACCTCCAAGACCCCGCGGGCCGTGCTGATGGTGGTCGAGACCCACGAGGGCGCCTACGCGGAGCAGCCGCAGCTCGTCGCCGAGATGAAGAGGCTGCTGGTCCACGCCGGCCTGGACGTCGTCGACGTGGGCGAGCTCGCGATCGAGGGCCTGCCGGCCGAGCCGAGCGAGGCGGACATCGTCCAGGCGCTGGCCGGCAAGGTGGACTGGGTCGTGCTCGGCCGGGCCGAGTGCCAGGTGCGCGAGCAGGTCGCAGCGGGCCTGGTCTTCGCCGAGGCCTCGGGTACGCTCGCGCTCTACCGGGCGGGCGACAGCGCGGCCAAGGCCCGCTTCGAGATGAAGGTCCGCGGCGCGGGCCGCGATCCTGGCAGCGCCAGGCTGCGCGCCCTGGGCAAGCTCGCCGGCGAGGCCCTGCAGGTCTTCTCGCCCCAGCTGGGCGAGGCGGGCAAGACGAAAGCCCCATGAGCGCCGTCTGCACAGGCATCCGCATCCTGGATCTCAGCCGGCTGCTGCCCGGCCCGCTGGCCACGCTCTTCCTGGCCGACCTGGGAGCCGAGGTGATCAAGGTCGAGCCGCCCGGCGGCGAGCCGACCCGGGCCCTGCCGCCGCTGGTGGAGGGCACCGGCGCGCTCTTCCGGCTGCTGAACCGCTCCAAGCGCTCGCTGGCTCTGGATCTCAAGCAAGCCCGGGGCCGCGAGATCTTCGAGGCCCTGGTGCCGCGCTGCGACGTGATCGTCGAGAGCTTCCGCCCCGGCGTCATGCAGCGGCTCGGGCTGGGCTACGATCGTCTGCGCAGCCTGCGCGCCGACGTGGTGCTGTGCTCGCTGAGCGGCTACGGACAGCAGGGCCCCGCCCGCGAAAAGCCGGGCCACGACATCAACTACTGCGCCCGGGCCGGCCTGCTGGCCGCGACCGGCCCCCGGGGCGGCGGGCCATCGGTCGCCGGCGTGCCGGTGGCCGACCTGGCCGGCACCTGGCAGACCGTCTCGGCCGTGCTGGGCGCACTGCTGCAGCGGGAGCGCAGCGGTGCGGGCCAGCACCTCGACCTGTCCCTGGCCGACGGCGCCCTGTCGTCCCTGGCCATGCCGCTGTCCTTCCTGCTGGCCGGCCTGGACGCGCCGCCGCGGGGCGAGGGGCCGCTCACGGGCGGGCTGCCGGGCTACGGCATCTTCCGCACGGCCGACGGCGAGCACCTGGCCCTGGGCGCCCTCGAGCCCGCCTTCTTCGACGCGCTCTGCGAGGCGCTGGACCTCCCGGAGCTTCGCGGGCGCGCGGCCGAGATGGGCGCCCCGGGCCAGCAGCTGCGCGAGCGGATCGCAGCCCGCATCGCCGAGCGGAGCCTGGCCGACTGGCTCGTGCGCCTGGAGGGCGTCGACACCTGCTTCGAGCCGGTCCGCTCGGTCGCGGACGCGGTCCGCGACGAGCACTTCGCCGCCCGCGGCATGTTCCCCCGCATCGACGGCCCCCGGGCGGCGCAGCTGCTCTGCCCGCTGCGCATGCGCGGCATCGCCCCGCCGGAGACGCTGGCCGCGGCCGCGGTGCCGGAGCTCGGAGAGCACACGGCCGAGATCCTCACGCGCGAGCTTGCCATGAGCGCGGCCGAGCTCGCGCAGCTCGTGCAGCAGGGCGTGGTGACCGCGGCGGAGGGATCGTGTCCCAGCGCATCGTGATCGTGGGGGCGGGCAACACCGGCTGCGAGCTCGCCGAGCGGCTGGCCGTCCGGCACCAGGTCATCCTGGTGGACAAGCGCGCCGAGAGCCTGCAGCGCTACGGCAACCCGCTCGAGACGAGCGGCCAGGAGCCGCTCGCCGCCGGCCCGCGCGGCATCGTGGCCGTGGTCGGAGACGGGACCTCGCGGCTGGTGCTCAAGACCCTGCTGGACCCCGACTTCCACTGCGCCCTGGTGGCCGTGGCCGGCAACGACGACGTGAACCTCGAGGTGGGCCGCCTCGGCCGCAGCTTCGGCTTCGACCCGGTGGTGGCCATCCAGCACCACTCGGAGCAGGAGGAGCGCTACCGCGAAGAGCACATCACCGCCCTGGACCGCTCCCGGCTGCTGGCCGATTACGTGGAGCGCTCGCTGCGCCACCAGGGCGCCGTCGTGCCCGCGGGCATCGGCCTGGGCAAGGGCGAGCTGGTCGAGATCCGGCTGGTGCGGACCTCGCCGGTCATCGATCGCCCGCTCAAGAACCTGGCGCCCTACCGCTGGCGCGTGGCGGCGGTCTTCCGCCAGGACGAGCTGATCGTGCCCACCGGCGAGACCACCCTCCAGGTGGACGACCGCGTGCTGCTGGTGGGCGACTGCAAGATCCTCCCGACCGTCGCCGAGTACCTCCGGCTGGGTACGCCCCAGTTCCCGCGCCCCTTCGGCCCCAACGTGGTCACGCTCGAGCTCGGAGGGCCGGACGAGGCGCTCCACGCCGAGGCCGACGGCCTGGCCTGCCGATCGGGGGCCGCCCACCTGGTCCGCGGCACCCCGGGCGGCGTGGACGAGGCCCCGCCGCAGGAAGAGGAGCCGCTGGCCGCACCGCTGTGCCAGGGGCGGGTCGAGCGGGCGAGCTTCGCGCTGCCCCGTCCGACCGAGCCGGACTTCGAGCAGAAGATCTCCATGCAGCGTCCGGGCGTGCTGGTCCTGCGACCGAGCGCGAGGCGCCTGAGCTCGCGGCTGCTGGGCCTGCGCGGCAAGGACGCCGAGATCTGCGACCGCTTCGAGGTGCCGGTGCTCTTCGCGCGCGGCAGCTGGCCGTACGAGAAGATCCTCCTGCCGGTCTCCGAGTCGGAGCTCAACATCCGCTCGGCCGAGACCGCCATCGACCTCACCCGTCAGATCGGCGCTTCCCTGACCGCGGTGAACGTGGACCTGCCGCGCTACATCTCCGGCCTGCCGGACGAGGTCATCCACCAGGAGGTGGTGCCCATCCGCAGGCTCTGCGAGCTCTACGAGGTGCCGCTCGACTACCACCACCACGAGGGCAACCCGGTCCAGCACCTGCTCGCCGAGGCCTCGGAGCACGACCTGGTGATCATGGCCAGACGCCGCGGCCGGCGGGACAACTACTTCGACCCGGACGTGGCCCTGCGGATCGCGCGGGCCGCCGCCTGCTCGGTGCTGGTGCTCACCGTCTGGCCGCAGGAGTAGCCCCCGCATGCCAGGCGGATCGAGTCATCCCGGCGTCCCGTCCGACCTGCTCATGCTGCTCGTGCTCCTGGCGGGCTCCTTCGCCATGCCCCTGCTCGCCGGGCGGATGCGGATGCCCTCGGCCGTGCTGCTGATCGGCTTCGGGCTGGCCGTGGGCCCGCACGGGCTCGGCGGACTGGCCGACACGGATCTGGTCGGGCTGCTCGCCGAGTTCGGCTTCATGGTGCTGATGTTCCTGGCCGGTCTCGAGATCGACTTCAACGAGATCCGCACGCGCGGCATACGCTCGCTCGCGATGGTGCTGTCGATCTGCGTGCTCGTCTTCGGCCTGTCCTTCCTGGCGGCCTTCGCCCTGGGCCTGAGCCCGATCTTCGGCCTGGCCCTGGGCGCCACCAGCGTGGGCTTGCCGCTCGCGGTGCTCAAGGAGTCGGGCCGGCTGCGCACCTCGCTCGGCCAGCAGGTCATCCTGCTCGGCTCGGTGGGCGAAGCCCTGACCGTGATCGGCATGACCCTGTACTACTTCGGCAGCCGCCACGGCCTGTCGGTCGACCTGCTGGTGGCGCTGGCCAAGCTGGTCGGCGTGCTGGCCATCGCCGGGCTCAGCCTGCGCTTCGGCATGGCGCTGGCCTGGTGGCAGCCGAGCCGGCTGGCCAAGCTCGTCGAGGAGCACGACGGCAGCGAGATCGGCGTGCGCGCAGCGCTGCTGGTGATGATGGTCTTCTCCATGCTCGCGGTCTGGGCCGGGGTGGAGCCGATCGTCGGCGCCTTCCTGGCCGGCGCGCTGATCGCCTTCGTGCTGCGGGGCAAGGAGATCCTCGAGGAGAAGCTCGCGGTGGTGGGCCATGGGCTCCTGGTGCCGATCTTCTTCGTGGTCGTGGGCGTGCGATTCGATCCGAGCTCGATCTCCTGGCCCAACCTGGCGCTGGCCGGCGAGCTCTTGCTGGCCACCTTCCTGGCCCGCCTGCTGCCCAGCCTGGCGCTGCTGAGACAGGGCATCCGGACCCGCGAGATGCTGGGCGTGGCCAGCCTGCTCTCGGCGCCGCTCACCCTGGTGGTGGCCATCGCCAGCCTGGGCGCGGCGCTGGGCGACCTGAGCAGCCAGGAGACCAACACCCTGATCCTGCTCGCCGTCCTGGCCGGGCTGGTCTTCCCGGTCGCCTTTCGCTTCCTGCTCACCGGAGACTGAGTCCCCGCTCACGGATCGAGCGGCAGGCCGGCGATCTGCCCCGCGGCCTGTTCGCGCTTCGCCCCGAAGGCATCCGCGCCTTCGAGCAGCAGCATCACGGCCGGGTAGCCCATGGCGGGATCCGCACACGCCCGCGCCATGGCCCGCACCCTCCGGTGGCCGGTCTTGAGCACCAGGCGCTGTCCTTCCGCGCCGTCGATCCAGCGCCAGGCTCCCAGGCGCCCGCGGGCCAGCTCGACCCGGACCCTCGACAGGCCCGGCACGAGACCTTGGTCGAAGATCGACTGCAGGCCCTGGCGCAGCCGGGCCTGCTCGGCGCTCTCTTCCTCCGGGCGCAGGATCCGCCCGGCGGCCAGCCGGGCGGCGATCCGGCGGTAGAGCGCTCCGGCCCGGGCGGGGATCTCGGCCAGTACCCTGCGCCAGCCCGGCAGGCGGGCCAGGCGCCGGTGGGGCTCGCGCACCTCGAGGCCCAGGTGCCTCTCGACGAAGTCCCGCGCCCGCTCGCCGAGCAGGAAGACCCCGGCGCCGATGCTGTAGGCGGCCAGGTCGGCATCCGGCCCGATCGCCCGCAGCACGCCGCCGCGGGCGAGCTCCCGGAGGGCGGCCGCGGGAACCCGCCGGCCCCCGATCGTCCGGAAGACCGGCAGCTCGCCCAGCACGTCCGGCCCGGCTCCGAAGTCGGCCATCCGGAACAGCACCTGCTCCACCCGCTCGCGGGCCCGGGCTCCCAGGTCCGCGTATCTCAACCGGATGCCTGCGTAGAGCCGGCCGACCATCCGCCGCGCTCGCTCCAGGCCCTCGGCCACCCGCCCCTCCGGACAGATCACCACGGCGTCGTAGACCGCGCCGTCCGCGGGGCTGTCCCAGATCTGGGTGTGCACCACGCCGTCGACCAGGGCCCACAGCCGACAGCCCAGCCCCTGCTCGGGCAGACCGATGCAGCCCGCATACCCGCCCCAGTCGAACGGCATCTGCAGGAGCTGGCCCTCGAGCCGCGCTCCATGAGAGATGCGAGCTCCGTCCAGCAGGACCTCGAAGTCGGCGAAGCGCAGGTGCTCGACGAGCTCGGCCGACTCGGCCTCTCGACGGCGGTGGACGCCGCGAATGCTGAGCGCGAAGCCGCGCTCGCGCCTGGCGCCTCCCCGGCAAGGACGCCGTCCGTCGAAGTCCAGCCGCTGCGCTCCCGTGTCGAGCACGACCCGGCCCCCCAGACAAAAGGCCACCAGCAGATCCTCGCAGCGGAGCGCCTCCAGCTTCTCCAAAGCGACGTGGCGCGCGAGCTCTTCGCCGGAGCCCAGCAGCACCTCGAGCAGCTCGGTCACGGCCTCCGGCAGCGCATCGCCATCGTGCGAGACATCCAATCGGCGCCGTCCGAGCCGTATCTCGACACGCCGCGGCCTCGCGCGGGCCGCCTGTCTGACGAGCGCCAGGGGCACCTGGTCCATGCTCTGGAGGCGGCCGAGGGAGACCTTGCGAAGGGCCGACTGCACGTCGATGCCCAGCAGCTGTTCCTGTGGGCTCGTCATGGCTTGGCGCTCCCCAGAGCCCCGCGGGCGGCCGCGCGCCGGATGCGGTCGGCGCTCGCGCCGAGCAGGCGGGACTCGGACGCGATCCGATCGGCTGCCACGGCCAGGGCGAGCGGAGCCTTGTGCGCGTGGAGCGCCCGAATCGCCCGCCACCACGCGCCCTCCAGGTTGATGGCCACGAAGCGCGCCGGCCAGCCGCTTCTCGCGCACGGTGCGATCGGGCTCAGGTCCACGTCCCAGAGAGCGCCATCGACGTCCCCGCGCACCGCGCAAGCGCGGATGCCCGGCGCGGCAGCCGAGACCAGCCCGTCGAGCCCGGCGAGCAGCTGCGCGTCGGATCCGCCGACCTCCAGGGGTTTGAAGCGCACCAGCTCGGCCAGGTCCCGCAGGCCGGTCACGCGCCGGTACAGGGGACCGAAGTCGGGCTCGAAGGGATCCAGCACCGGGAGCTTGCAGCGCAGGGCCTCGCCGACGAGCTCGCCCTCCGCCTCCGCCCGGCGCCCCAGGAAGACGCGCCCTGCCCGGGACAGCTTGACGAGCTGCAACAGCGTGAGCATGCGCCCGCCCTCGGCCGGCAGGAAGGGCCGGTGCCAAATACCGTCGACGTTCCTCCAGGCCGCGGGCCGGCGAAGCGCATCCGCGGCCATGCTGGCCAGCAGCTCGCGGCGCTGCTTTCGGTCGTCGCTGACCGCGCAGCGACCCTGCCTCCGCCGCGCCAGCAGGGTAAGCCCGGCCAGCAAGCCCAGCGCACAGGCTCCAGCCACCAGCAGTCCGTCGTGGACCCACGATCGCATGGATCCGCGGCCCCGGCTGTCCGGCGCCATCTCCAGCGCTCCGTCCAACGCCGGAACCTGGACGGCCAGCTCCGGGAACGGCGGCGGCTCCTGCCCGTCTGGAATCCGCGCCTCGCTCGATGCCTCGCTCGATGCGTCGAGCACCGCGAGCCGCCCTGCCTCATCCGCCTCGACCCAGGCGTGCAGGCCCGGCCAGCCCCGGCCCCGATGGCCGGCGATGCCCACGACCAGCCGGGCCTCCACGTCGGACTCGCGCAGCAGCACGGCCAGGACCCCGTTTTGCACGTCGCAGTCGCCGAAGCCGATCGCGATCACTTTCTCGAGCCAGCTCTGCCCGCTCGAGAGCTTGCTGCGGTACGCGGCGGCCACCTCGGCCGAGCGTTCGTAGCGGACCAGATCCGCCACGGCATCGCGCAGGTACGCGATCCGCGCGCGGAGTCTCATGCCGCGCGCCCGCGACACCAGCGGCCGCAGCGCGGGGGGCAGCTCGACGCCCAGGCGTCCCCGGCTGCCGCGGAGCCAGGGCGTGCGGGCCTGCGGTCCCAGCCTGTAGCGCAGCAGGCGGGCTCGACGGGGCAGATTCAGCCGGTAGAGGCCGTCGCCGTTGCGCTCCAGCGCGACCGGCGCTCCATCCAGCCTGGCGCTGCCCGGCAGCGGCGCATGGCCGGAAGGCACCGGTACGAGCCAGCTTCCTCCGGCAGCCAGGAGGATCTCGACATCCAGAGCATCGGCCGGCCCGGCCGTCGGCTGCCCGGCCAGCGCTCGCCAGCCGCTGTCCATTCCACCCGCATACCAGCCAGAGCGGGGATCGAAGCGCTCGAGGCTCGTCAGACGGAAGAGCAGCTCCCGGCCTGGCCGGTATCGAAGCGCCCAGACCGACTCATCGCCGGGCGGCGAGACCGTCCCGGCCCCCAGGTGCTCGGACGCATCCAGGCGCAAGGTGGGTGTCTCGAGTGCAATCCGCGCTCGCTCCGCGCCGGGCGGAAGCGGCAGCCCTGGAGCTCGTCCGGTGCCGTGCAGTAGCTCGGGATCCGCCACCTCGGCCGCATGCTGCCAGGCCGGCAATGCCCGGACCGCAGCCCGATCGGGAAGCGCCCGCTGGCCCATGTCCTGGATCGCGCTCAGGCCCAGGCCCACGAGGCCGCCCGCGACGACCAGGGCGAGGAAGGAAAGGCCGATCACCATCCAGGCAGGTCCCCGGATCACCCCGCGCCAGGCCCGCCCCAGGACCGCGCGGATCCGGCTCGACCAGGACCGCTCGGCGGCGCCGTCGATGGCCGAGGAGACCAGCTCTTCGAAACGGCTGCGGGCCGTCCGGAGCAGGCGGCGCAGGGCCCGATCCCGGCGCACCATCTGCCTCGAGATGACGACCTCGAGATCATTGCCGTTCAGCAGGTAGGAAGGCGCCATGCCCTCCCGCTCCTGCCCGCCTCGCCGGCGCTCGATCAGACCCTCGAGCTCCTCGAGATAGGCGCCGTGGGCCACGGGCAGGCCCCTGGCGTAGAGCGTGTAGGCCGGCCGGGGCCCGAAGCCGACCACCCCCTCGACCGCCCCGTCCCGGAAGACGAGCTGGCCCGGGCTGTCGAGCGAGAAGGGCCGATCCACCCTCTGGCCATCGAGCCGCACGACCATCCGCTTCGGCCTGCGGCCGGCGGTCCGCAGATGGACGAGATAGCGCTCCACGGCCCGGCGCAGCGCCTCGGTGAAGCGCTCGGCCCCTTCGGCCAGGTCGCGCTCCAGCACGATCGTCGTGCCCCGCGCGCGCCGCTCGCAGTCCGCGCTCCACCAGCGGGACAGGTCCCCGCTCAGGCCCACCCCCCAGCCCTGGCCGCCGCAGCGCGAGCTGATCCGGATCTCGTCGGGCTGGAAGCAGAGCACCGACCAGAAACCCACGCCGTACCGGCCCGCGCTCGAGGCCTCGCCTTCCTTGCTGGATGCATACAGACGGAAGAGGTACTTGCGCGCGTGGGCCAGGCTCATGCCGGAGCCGTCATCGGCAAAGGACAGTTGGACGCGGTTCCCCTCGATCCGGGACCGGATCTCGATCCGCCGCCCGGAAGCATCCCGGGCGTTCTGGCCGAGCTCCCGGATGAAGACCCACGGGTCGCCGCCGTAGCGGCGGTTCTCGGCCGCAGCCCGGCGGAGGAAGTCCGCGCTGGCCCCTGTCTGCTCCATTCACGCCTGCGTTGCTAGACCTGAAACGAGCGCGTCGCGCTCGTTTCAGATCCATGATCACTTCAGGGGGCTTTCGCATAGCCCCCTCGCTGCCGGAAGTCGATTCCAGCAGCTTCACCCCAAAACGACCGCCCTCAGGGCTAGAAGCCCTCGAGCGCGCAGAAGCCCATCTGGCACATCTCGCCCTCGCGCTGGCAGGTGCTGCTCTCGCACAGGAGATCCTCGCTCCCGTCGTCGCAGGCACAGGGCAGGTGTGTGCACACGCCCTCGAGGCAGTACTCCTCGCTGTACAGGCAGTCGCTCTCGTCTTCGCATGGGGTCACCGGCGACGAGCCCTCGCAGTACATCTCGGCCACCTCCAGGAATCCCTGCTTGCACGCGGCCTCGTCGGCGGCGCACTCCCTCTCGCTCTCGGTCCACTTGTGGCTGCAATCGTATTCCAGGTCCACCGCAGGCGGCTCGTCGATGCAGGCGTGGCCCATGGGGCCGGTGGTGCTGTCGAAATGGACCGATGTCAGACCCTGGTTGTAGCAGCGACAGAACCAGCACGCATCGTCCTGGCCGATGCAGGCCTCGGTCCAGGCCTCCTTGGCCAGCTGGTGATAGAGCTCGCAGGCGTTCTGCTCGCAGCCGAGCTGAGAGCCCCCCAGCAGAATCGCGCAGCATATGAGATAGCGATGCATGGCACCTCCCGTTGGCCCGAGTGGAGGCGTATCTTATCGTCCGAGCCTTCACCTGTCAAAGCGCCCGCTTGACAATCGCGGGTGCGCTGGCCATTCTGACACAGGCCGAAGGAGGACTCATGGCGGAGTTCGAGCTGGTGTCCGAGTTCCCGGTCCCGGCCAGGAGGCTGTTCGATCTCGTGCGCACGCCGGCCTTCCAGGAGGCCATGGCCTTCCGCTTCGGCGCCAGCGAGGTCTCGGTGACCGAGATGGAGCACAAAGGAGACAAGGTCCAGATGCGCATCGAGCGGGCCGATCCCAAGCTGGACCTCACCGGCAAGCCCTCGGCCGGCAAGCTCGAGCGCTCGGTCATCCTCCACGACTGGGACCTGCCCCGCATGTCGAGCCGCTGGTCGCGCCACTACCTGGACCGGGGCCAGATGGTCACCGTGGAGGGCACGATCCGGATCGAGCCCAAGGGAGACGAGGCCTGCCGGCTCGTCGAGAAGGGCATCGTGGACATCAAGATCCCCCTGCTGGGCCGCAGCCTGGAGAAGAGGGTCATCGCCAAGCTCGAGGAGCATCAGCCCGAGAGGGTCGACTTCATCATGCGCAACCTGGGCGTCCCGGGCATATAGAGGCGCGCCTCGGCATCCCTGGCTGCGTCGACCTCCTCGGCCCGATGCTCACGACCGTGAGGTCGCTTGAGCTTCGGCCCTCGTCGTCTCCTTGCCAGAGATGCCGATCCACGGTGGTCAGCGAAGCGTTTCGCGTGCGCCGGGCCCGGCGCAACCTGGGCGTCCCGGGGGTGTGAGACAGGCTACGGGCTCGGTGAGGCCTTGCTGCGCTCGGCGAAGGCCCTGAGCAGCTCCTTGCTGATCTGCTCGAGCAGCTCGCGGAAGTTGTCCTCGTTGAGCTCCAGGGTATCCACGCCGGCCATGCGCTTGACCTCGCGGATGAAGCCCCGGCCCTGCCTGGACACGCTGGCCACGACGGCCACCTCGTCCTTCTTGAGCAGCATCTTGGCCGTCTCGGAGAAGATCCGAGACAGCGTCTGCATGGGGCCGATCTCGTCGATCACGTAGAGATCCGTCCCCGCGTGGAAGCCGATCGCGTCGAGCGCCAGGCTCTCGAAGGCCTCCACATCCACCTGGTACTTGCCCACCCGGTTGCCGCGCCCCTTGCCGGTGATGGCGAAGACCTCCTCGCGGCCGTCGAGGGTCTTGAGCACGTAGTTGGACCGCCCCTTCTTGTCCTGCTGCTCGACCGACAGGATGCCGGCCGCCTGGATGCCGGCGGCCTTGACCCCCAGGACCGTGTCCGCAATCCCCTGCAAGAGCTGCGTTTTTCCAACCCCCGGCGCGCCTGTGATCAGGATCTTGGGAAGTGTCTTCATGGCTCGACAAGACTAGGACCGGGCCGTGCGGGCGTCAACAGATTTCTGTCTGCACTTCGAGGC
>JAFGRB010000361.1 GCA_016935365.1 Deltaproteobacteria bacterium | reverse complement strand
GCACGCAATCACGATGATTGACCAAGCTACGCGCCCCCCTCCCTCGGCCTTCGGCCGGTCCCTCCCGCCAGGGGAGGGACGTAACACGCTGTGCACTTAAGAAAAAACACCTCCCCCTCGACGGGGGAGGTCGGGCGAAACCCGGGTGGGGGTGAAAACGCAACAGCGCGGATAGCTCCATCTCGATACGGCTTGACTCGGGGGCGGTCTTCTGCCTATCAACGAGATACACGATTTCGGCTGGTTGTATTCATTCGAGGCCCAATGGGGCCTGGAGGAGCGAGAGATGACGAGATCCAAGTTCTTTGCGGCGCTCGCGGCGCTGGGGCTCCTGGCGTGCATCTGCGGCTGCGACAAGGCGGTGGACAAGCTCAAGGAGAAGGCGGCCGACAAGGTCACCGAGAAGGCCGGCGAGGCCGCCAAGGCGGTGGTCGCCAAGGCGAGCCCCGAGGCCGGGGTCAAGCTGGCCTTCGGTCAGCTCAAGACCGCCTTCGAGAAGAAGGACTTCGAGACCATCTGGGCCTTCGTGTCCAACGACATGCGCAAGCAGGTCATGCAGATGGCCCCGGAGGTCGAGAAGGCCGTCAAGCAGGCCAAGACCGACGAGGAGAAGAAGGAAGTCCTGGGCATGCTCAAGATGAAGGACGTCGAGGACAAGGTCGGGGGCCCCCAGGTGCTCGCCCTGATCGCCTGGACGCAGGACAAGATGGGCAAGGGCAAGGAGTTTGGCAAGAAGTTCGTCGGCGCCAGCCCGAAGAGCGTCGAGCTCGGCAAGGACGAGAAGAGCGCCACGGTCAAGACCAGCAAGGGCGACACGATCGAGTTCGTGATGGAGGACGGGACCTGGCGCCGGGCGCCGGACAAGAAGCCGTAGCGCGGCTCCGGGCGAGCAGCTCCCGGGCGCACCCCGGCCCGGCCGTTTTCTTCTAATCACACGCTACAGGTGCTAGCATGGATGGGCAGGTTTCCGCTTGCCCGTGCGGAGCCGGACTGCGGAGAGAGGTTCGCCTGAGATGCTGAGCCGTTTCCACGTCAAGGGTTTTCGCTGTCTGCGGGACGTCGAGCTTGCGCTCTCGCCCCTGACCGTGCTCATCGGGCCCAACGACTCGGGGAAGTCGAGCTTCCTCGACGGTCTGTTCGCGCTCTCCCGGATCGCGCAGGACGGGCTCGAGAAGCAGTCCCAGGGTGGAGGGGATGTCTGGACGGTGGGGCGCCTCGACCTGAAGGCGGCCATCTCGGGCGCCGGACGCTGTGAGATGCGCCTCGGGCACACGGGGCCGGATGGTGAACAGCTCGAGTACCGGCTCGACATGTCGGTCGAGAAGGACCGACGCGTGGAGATCGATCAGGAGCTGATCTGGGAGGCGGGCAAGCGGGTCGTGTGGGTAGAGAACGACAAGCTCGAGTACTCACCTGACCCAAAAGGGCCGAAGTCGATCATGGGGCCGGACTTTCGGCGCGGGCGCCTCAACTCCATCGTCTCTTGCAAGGAGATAGCAGACCCGTGGCGGGAGCGCTGGTTCGGTTTTCAGCCCATGGCAATGCACTCCTTTCAGCCTCAGGCCCTGGCCGCGCCTTGGCCGATCCCGCTGAAGGGCCCTCCGCCGCTCGAAGTGGATGGCGGTGGCCTGGCGGCATTGCTGGACTACTACCTGGGCTCCGAGCGCGATCTCTTCGATGCGCTGGAGGAGAAGCTGAGGCAGTTCTCTCCGATGGTGGAGAAGTTGCAGGTCAAGCCGGCCGAGACGTCGAGGCCGATCGGAACGGGCAAGCAGATCTTCTTCCGGATCAAAGGCGGCTCCGATGTGCCCGCCTCACAGGCCTCGGACGGGCTGCTCTTCGCCCTGGGCTTCCTGGCGCTGGTCTACTCGCCGAGGCCGCCGGTGGCGTTGCTCGTCGAGGAGCCGGAGAACGGCATCCACCCGGACAACCTCGAGGTGATCATGGGTCTGTTCCGCCGCCTGAGCGAGGGCGGCTTCGGCTCCCGGCCGGTCCAGGTGATCCTCACGACCCACTCGCCCTACCTGCTGGATCTCGCAGAGCCCGAAGAGGTGCGGGTGGTGACCCGGCATCCGGAAGAGGGGACGCGGGTCGTGCAGATGAGCGCGATACCCGACATGGAGGAGAAGCTCCGGGACTTCAAGCTGGGCGAGCTGTGGACCGCGATCGGAGACGAGGCGATCGGACAGGGATCCGGACAATGAAGATCCGCGTGGTCGGGGAGGGGACCAGGGACGTCAGCACGCCAGGGAAGCACAGAGGCGCGCTGTGCGTGCTCGTCGAGCGGGCGCTGGGCGTCCCGGAGTGGGTCGTGCTCGAGGGCAGGACTCTGCCCAGGTTGCACGGCAGGGGAGGCATCACCGAGAAGGCGAAGCTCGCGGTCACGGCCGCGGCGGGATATGACGGGATAGTGGTCGTGGTAGACAACGACGGGGCTCCTCCATCCGAACGCATTCAGGCGCTCCGCAAAGGGGCACAGGCCGCAAAGAGCGCAACTCCGTGTGCGCTCGGGCTTGCCATTCAGGAGTTCGAGGCCTGGATGATAGCGGACGAGAAGGCGCTGCAGTCTGGTTTGCGTCTCGAACGTCCGGTCAAGCGGCAGAAGAAGCCGGAGGAGATCCGAGATCCGAAGAAGGTCCTCAACGAGATCGCGGGCCGGCGGGTCACGGGCGAGGAGCTTGCGCGGGTGAGCCGAGAGATCGACATGGAAAGCCTTCGCAAGCGATGCCCGAAGGGATACGGGCGCTTCGAGGAGGAACTGAAGGAGCGCATCGGTCCCGTGTTCGGAACGGGTGCATGAGCAAGCATGCTCGCCCACAGGGCCAAGAGCAGCCCGGGGCCGACGATGATGAAGTAGAGCGGATCGAAGAGGAAAACCGAGGCTAGGGCATCATGCAGCCGTTCACCTCGCAGACCATCTCGTAGAGGCAGTCCTCGTCGTCGTCGCACGGATCGCCCATGTGGTACGACTGGCAGACCAGCAGCGCCAGATCCTCCATCTGCTGGCGGCAGGCGTTCTCGTCGGCCAGGCAGTCCTCGGCCGCGGCCAGGGTATCGCCCTCGCAGACCACCGGATCGACGGGATCGGGCTCCTCGCAGCCGTCGCCCGCCTCGTTGACGACCTGGTCCTGGTTCCAGCACTCGCAGAACAGGCAGTCGTCGTCCTCGCCCTGGCAGAAGCCGTCCATGGCGTCGATCATCAGGTCGGACGCCTGATCGCAGGGGTTCTTGGCGCAGGCGCTCTCGACCTGGTCGGCCGCCATCTGACGGCAGGCGGTCTCGTCGGCCAGGCAGTCCTGGGACGAGAGCAGGGCGTCGCCGGTGCACTCGGGCACGACGAGCGGCTCGCAGCTGCACTCGGGATCCTCGCTCAGGGGCACCTGGCCCTGGGAGACGCAGATGCACAGGCAGCAGTCCGAGTAGTCGGTGCAGTTCGCGCGCATCGCGTCGAAGTACAGGTCGGAGGCCTTCTCGCAGGTGTTGCCGCCGCCGCCGCCGCAGGCAGCGACGGAGAGCGAAAGGATGCACAGCACGGTCATGGCACGCATGGTCTTTCTCCTCTGGACGGTCATTTGGGCCAGAGACTAGCACCGGCCCGCGGGGGCGGCAAGCGGGGAGGGCCGGCGGCAGGTTGACAGATTCGCGCTTTGGCAGTAGATGCAGAGATCGGCACGGAGAGCGCATGGCCGGAAGTGCATTCGATTCCGAGGCGCTGCGGGTCAACCTGGACCGCACGCGGGCCGTCGACGTGGAGCTGCCCGAGGACCACGCCTGGCTGCTGGCCCAGGCCCAGAGGCGCTACGGCATCCACAAGCGCCTGGACGCCTTCTTCCGCGAGCTCCACCACCCCTACGCCAACGCGCGCGTGCTGGTCTCCGAGTTCCGCAAGATCGTGCTCGAGGACCGCTGGTTCTTCGCCGAGCTCGAGCACGCCAGCCGGGCCTTCGAGGTCCTCCGGGACATCTTCGCCCGGCTGCTGGACATGCCCGTCGAGCGCGCGGACCGCGAGCGCTGCCTGCAGACGCTGATCGAGTTCCTGAGCGGCATCGCCCGCGGCAAGCCGCTGTCGGCCGAGGCCCGGGCGGTGATCGAGTCCAGCCTGGACGTCTTCGAGGCGGCGATCGCGCGTGACGACTTCCTCTTCGCCCGCGCCTCGAGCTACATCAAGACGCTGGGCGCGGAGCTCGCGCGGATCGAGGGGCTATCCGGGCGCATGCAGCGACTGCTGGCCACCGCCCTGGAGAAGAACCTGGCGCAGTGGCGCGAGACGGCCGATCTCGAGCGCTGGCTCGCGGAACACCGCAGGGACTTCCAGGCCGATCACGGCGCCCTGGCCGCCCGGCTCGGCCGGGGCTTCTTCGACGAGCTGGCCGGCCGTCTGGCCGCGGCCCGCGACTGGGCGGCGCTGGACGCGCTGGTCGACTTCAGCGCGCTGGCGGACCGCTTCCGGGCCCTGATGGACGAGGTCGAAAGCCCCTTCGACCGGGCCCACTACATCCTCTACCTCGTGCGCCTGCCCGGCATGGCCCACCTGGTCGACCAGCTGCTCTGGGACCTCAACCGGGCCTTCCGCTCGCTGAGCGAGGCCAGCTCGCCCGCGCTGCTGATCGACTTCGTGGACGGGGTCTTCGGCCGCTTCGACGAGCTCAAGTCCGAGCACATGGGCACGGTGCTCGACTGCGTTCTGACGCTCGGCAAGGAGGTCTACGCCACCGGCGAGCGCGCGCTGATCGACAGGCTGATCGATCGGCTGATCGACCTCGGCTTCGTGCACCCGTCCGCGGCCGGCATCGGCGAGGACTGGCAGCTGCAGACCGATCCCAACCACGTCAAGAACATCCGCGTCTGGCTCGAGCTCTTCGAGCTCGAGCCGAGCGTCAGCCTGCGGCTGCTGTCGGCCCTGCTGGTCCAGCTCAAGATCGGCGGGGTCTTCATCTCGGACACCGACCTTTTCCAGAAGGACGTCTCGCGCCTGCTCAACAGCGGGATCGACTGCTGCTTCGAGCTGATCCAGCAGCTCGGGCCGGTCTTTCCGGTCTACTTCAACGTCATCGGCGCCGAGGGCGAGCTGCGCGAGGTGACGACCGCCCTCGACGAGCTCTCCCATCGCCAGGACCGCCTGATCCACTTCCTGCGCAAGCAGATCCACACCGAGAGCAACAACACCCACGCCGACCTGGTCGCGCGGATCGCGCATTTCTGGCACACGGGCGAGGACGGGGAGCTCGCCGGCATGCTGCCGGCCGACGTCCGCGAGCAGATGCCGCGCGCGGGCCGCTGGTTCGAGCCCGCGCAGCGCCTGGTGCGCTCCGTGTGCGAGCAGCTCGGGACGACGCCCGAGGCGCTGCTCGAGCTTCCGGCCGAGCGGCTCCAGGCGGCCGCCGAGGCCTGCGCCGATCCGGGCGTCGACGCGCTGGACCGCAAGCGCCTGGCGCTGCTCGCGCGCCTGTTCGTGCTGCTCAAGCAGAAGTACTCCCTGGACCCCAGCGGGGTCGTCCCGTCCATGCGCGCAATGGCCGCGCTGGCGAACGAGGAGATCCAGCGCTTCGAGTCGGTCGTCTCGGGCACCGACGCCGAGGCGGCGCTGGAGCAGGTCTTCGCGCTCATGGAGCGCCTGCGGGCGATCGTCCTGGACGCGAAGCGGACCGAGGGCCACGAGGACATCTACCACAAGCGCCACGTGGCGGCCGGGATTCCCTCGATGTACGGGCGCTACAGCGAGCCGAAGTTCGCCGCTTTCGGCCTGTCCTTTCGCCTGCAGAGCCTGGCGACCCAGCTGCTGCAGCAGCTCGTGGACCAGACGCACATGGCCTACGTCTGCGGACAGAGCCTCAGGCGGATCGCCCGGATCCTGGACTTCTTCAGCGACGGTCTGAAGCTGGTGGGCATCTCCGACGAGAGCTTCGACTCGCACCTGGAGATGCTGCACTACAGCCTGACCACGCCGAGCTTCTCGATCGGGCAGTTCATCAACCTCTTTCAGTTCCTGGCCAACAACATCAAGCAGGTCATCCAGGACTTCTTCATGCGGCCGCACGAGGAGAGCCTGCGGATCATCCTCGAGCAGCGCCTGGCCGCCGAGGGGCTGGAAGGCGAGGCGCTGCTCAAGGCGATCCACAAGCGGACCGAGGCCTTCTACCGGGACCTGCTGGCGACGGCCTTCCTGGTCCAGCCGCTGGACTCGTTCGTCTCCAGCGTCCTGGACGCGCTCAACACGATGAACGACCGCCTGTCGCCCGAGATCATCCAGGGGGTGATGTCCTTCGACCGGGATCTGGTGATCTGCCCGCTGGACGAGCCGGTGAGCGAGCTCGACAACCGGGTCTTCCTGGGGGCCAAGGCCTTCTTCCTCAAGCGCCTGCACGCCTTCCGCTTTCCGATCCCCCACGGCTTCGTCCTGACGACCGAGCTCTTCCGGCGGCGGCGCGCCATCTGGTCGTACGACGAGCTGCGCCGGGACGTGATCGACATGATCGCCAAGGGCGTGGCTGGCCTCGAGCACAAGGCGGGCTACCGCTTCGGCTACCCGGACGATCCGCTCCTGCTCTCGGTGCGATCCGGCGCCGCCATCTCCATGCCCGGCGCGATGAACACGTTTCTCAACGTGGGCATCAACGACGAGATCATCGATCGCTTCTCTCACAAGCCGGGCTACGCCTGGGCGGCCTGGGACTGCTACCGGCGCTTCCTGCAGGTCTGGGGCATGGCCCACCACCTGCCGCGCGACGATTTCGACGAGATCATCCTGGGCTTCAAGCAGCGCTACGGCATCGAGCGCAAGATGCGCTTCACCCCCGATCAGATGAAGCAGATCGCCCTGGCCTACAAGGAGCTGCTGCTCGACAACGGCGTGCAGTTCGAGCGCGACCCGCACGAGCAGCTCGTCCAGGCCGTCCTGCTGGTGCTCGACTCCTGGTACGGCGAGCGGGCCAAGGTCTACCGGCGCCAGCTCCAGATCGCCGACGAGTGGGGCACGGCGGTCATCATCCAGAGCATGGTGCTCGGCAACATCGGCAACGACTCCGGCACCGGCGTGGTCTTCACCCGCGATCCGCTGGCGGCCGGACAGGATGTCACGCTCTACGGCGACTTCACGGTCCGCAGCCAGGGCGAGGACGTGGTGGCCGGCCTGGTGCACACCCTGCCGGTGTCCGAGCGCCAGCGCCTGCGCAGCTTCGGCGGCGACATCTCGCTCGAGAACCACTTCCCGGAGATCTACACGGCCCTGGACCGCTACGCCCACGATCTCATCGACGAGCGGGGTTACGGCCACCAGGAGATCGAGTTCACCTTCGAGACCCACGAGGCGAGCCGGCTCTTCATCCTCCAGACGCGGGACTACGAGCCCAAGACCGGCGACCGCTGGCCCGTGTTCGCGGGCGAGGAGGTCGAGTCGGAGCTGCTCGGCCGGGGCATCGGCGTGGGCGGCGGCGCGATGAACGGCGTGGTGGCCTTCGACATGGGAGACCTGGTCCGCTACACCCGGCAGGGCGACGGGCTCAAGCGCATCCTGGTGCGCCCGGACACGGTGCCGGACGACATCGGCATGATCTTCGAGTGCGACGGGCTGCTGACCTCGCGCGGCGGCGCGACCTCCCACGCGGCGGTGACCGCCAGCCGGCTGGGGAAGACCTGCGTGGTCAACTGCCGGGCGCTGCACGTGCGCGAGGACGTGAAGACCTGCTCGATCGGCGGACAGGAGTTCCAGTCCGGCGATCCGATCGCCATCGACGGCAGGCTGGGCACGATCTACCGGGGCCACCACCGGATCGAGCTGGCCTCCATCGACGCGCCCTGATCGAGGCGGGGGATGGTCCCCCGGGAAGAACCGTACGGATACGGAGGAAGCATGGCACTCTCACTCAAGGGCCGCAACGTCCTGGGGCTCAACGGCCTGGGGCGGATCGGCAAGCTGTCGCTCTGGTACCACCTCCACCGCAGGCACTTCGACGGCATCGTGATCAACACCGGGCGGGAGGTGGGCGAGAGCCTGGAGCACATCTGCGACGTGATCGCGACCGACTCGACCTACGGGCCGCTGTCGCGCTTCCTGCAGGGAGTCGGCGGGCAGCGCGACCTGCAGGTGGTCGACGAGGCCGAGGGGCTGCTGGCGATCCACGGCCTGCCGGTCAAGATCCTGCGCCGGGCGCGCAACCCCAAGGACATCGGCTGGCGGGCCGAGGGGGTCCGGCTGGTCGTCGACACGACCGGCGTGTTCGGCGATCCGACCGTGCCGGCCGACGATCCCAAGGGCAGCCTGCGCGGCCACCTGGAGGCCGGCGCCCGCAAGGTGCTCAACAGTGCGCCGTTCAAGATCAAGGACAAGGCCAAGAAGACGCCCGACGACGCGGCCATGCTGATCTTCGGCATCAACCACACCCGCTTCGACCCCGGCCGGCACCACGTGCTGTCGGCCGCCTCGTGCACGACCACCGGCCTGGCGCACATGATGAAGCCGCTGCTGGAGGCCGAGGAGACCTCGCGCATCCTGACCGCCTCCATGTCGACCATCCACGCGGCCACCAACACCCAGAGCGTGCTGGACTCGGTGCCCAAGGCGGGCGCGACCGACCGGCGCAAGACCCGGGCGGCGCTGGGCAACATCATCCTGTCGACCACCGGCGCGGCCAAGGCCCTGGAGCAGGTGCTGCCCGAGATCCAGCAGGTGGGCTTCATGGCCGACTCGGTCCGCATCCCCACCCAGACCGTCTCGCTGATCAACCTCAACGTGACCTTCCACTCCTGGCTGGACGAGAAGGGCGATCCGGCCGTCAGCCGGGCCTTCATCAACGACCTCTACCGCAAGGCGTCCGAGGGCTCCCAGAAGGACCTGCTCGTCTTCACCGAGCGCCAGAACGTCTCGGCCGACATGCTGGGCCTGCCGGCCGCGGTGGTCATCGAGGGCCACGACAACCACACCCGGACCGGCTTCGTGGAGCTGCCGGCCGACCTGCTGAGGCTGCAGGGCATCGAGTGCGACAAGCCGGTGCGCATGCCCGTCACCCACGCCAAGCTCTTCGGCTGGTACGACAACGAGTACGGCTCCTACACCCACTGCCTGGGCGAGCTGACCGTCTACGTCGACAAGTCGCTCGGCTGAGCGTGCGCGTTGAGGTGTACAGGCATGCGTCCCCCTCCCCCGGGCTTCGCCCGGCCCCTCCCGCCAGGGGAGGGGCGTAATATTTTGTGAACGTAGAACAAAAAACCGGCGGTGGAGCGTGATGCGCGTCGCGGTCACCGGCGCGGCCGGCTACCTGGGCCGGGCGCTGTGCGCCGAGCTCGCCGCACAGGCCGGCGTGCGATCGGTGCTGGCGATCGACCGCCTCGCCCCGCAGGCCGCCTGGCCAGAGAAGGTGGACTTCGTCCGCTGCGACGTCTGCGATCCGCGCCTGGCCGAGCTGCTGCGGGGCTGCCGGGCGCTCGCCCACCTGGCCTTCTGCCTGGGCGGCGGGGCGTCGGACGCCGAGGCCCACCGCTGCGACGTGGAGGGCAGCCTGGCCGTGCTGGGCGCCTGCGCGCGGGCGGGCGTCGAGCGGATAGCGGTCGCGAGCAGCGTCTCGGCCTACGGGGCGCGGCCGGACCTGCCGCGCCCGATCGCCGAGACGCAGCCGCTCGGCGCGAGGCCGGGCTTTCGCTACGGCTTCCACAAGGCCTGCCAGGACCGGCTGGCGGCCGGCTTCGCGGAGCGGCACCCGGAGCTGGCCGTGGCGCGGCTGCGGATCTGCACCGTGCTCGGGCCGCCGCCGCGGCCGGGCGCGGTCAGCCGCCTGCTCGAATCTCCGGTGCTCGCGCTGCCGCCGGGCCTCGCGGTCCAGTTCGTCCACGTGCGCGACGCGGCCGGGGCGATCGCGCTCGCGCTGCTGCGGGCGGCCCGGGGGGTCTTCCACGTGGCCGCCGAGCCGGCCATGCGCGGCAGGGAGATCGCGGCCGTGACCGGCCAGCGCTACCTGGCGCTGCCGGCCGGCCCGCTCGAGGGCGCGAGGCGCCTGCTCGGGCTCGCGGGCCTGCCCGATCCGGGCCTGGGCTTGCTCTGCCACCCGATCGTCGTCGATGCGGGGAAGGCCCGCGAGGCGCTCGGCTGGGCGCCGCGCTTCGATGGGCCGGCGTGCTTGAGGGCGCTGACCCTCACCCCCTGAGAGCTACACATCTCAGAGCGCAAGGAAAGAATGGGCTTGGCACGCTCCGAGATCCGGGTATTCGCTGCGAAGCAGCGATGGGATATAGCCTGGGGCTTCAGCCCCAGGAAATCGGAGAGAATATAATCGAGCGCCCTGAAGGGGCGCGGCAAGATGGAGCCGCCGAGAACCAGGAGCGCGGCGCTCACGCCACGTGCAGCAGCTCGAGCAGGGGCTGGAACCGGTCGCCCAGCCGGGCCGCCTTGAGGATCTCCCGCACCTCGTCCACGTCGATGGGCGGGTCGTTGGCCAGCCGCAGCAGGATGCCCGCAAGCCCCAGCGCCAGGCCGGCGCGGCCCAGGAGCTGGGCCATGACGGCCTCGCGACGCAGCGCGGGCACGGCCTCGCCCGCGCCGATGTCGAGCCCACAGGTGAACAACTCCAGGCGCGGGCGCAGCGCCTCGGCCACGGCGCTCTGGTCCGGCTCGATCCCGGAAGGCCCCACCGCGCCGGCCGGCAGGATCGCCTCAATGCGCGCGGGCGCGAGCGCCGGGTATCGCGGCGGCTGGGACGGCTGCGTGCCCGTGGCGGCGATCAAGTGGACGTGCGCCGCCGCCTCGCCGGAGAGCACCGCGCCCGCCGCGCGCAGCGAGGGCGCGAGGCGGAAGAGATCCAGGATGCGGTCCTCGAGCCTCCTCATGTCGCCTCGCCTTCCTCGATCGCCTGCTCGATCTCGGCGAGCAGCTGCAGGGCGTCTGGTCGCTGCGCCACCAAGCGGCGGAGCCTCTCCAGGTCCGCTGTCTGCCACGCATCGTGGAGTGCGGCCAGGAGCTGCGTCACGTCGAGGATGTCCTTGGCCTTGTCGCCTCTTCGCGTCAGCTTGGTCGCCAGCAGCTCCGGAAGACCGATGGTGGGCAGCTCGTCGACCCGGGCTTCCCGGCGGAGGCGGATCGGAGCCCGGCTTTCCAGGAAGTCGTCGTAGAGCTCGGACATGCCGGAGAGGTCCTCCGGCCCGAGGGTCAGCGAGACGGCGACCGGCCCGAGACGCATGGCGCGGGCTCCGAGCACATGGGCGTCGCGTCCGGTCTCGGCCGCAAGCTCGTTTAACACAGGCAGCATCTCGGCCGGATCCACACGGGTGGCGAAGTCCAGGTCTCGGGTCTTGCGCAGCGCGCTTCGCAGCCTGGGCTCCTCGGCGAGGCTTCGCGCGCCCGAGTCGGTTCTCAGGCTGGCGATCCACGCCTGGGCGGCGCCTCCGCCCACGAGGCAGAAGTCGAGGCCGGCGCGTTGAAGCACCTCGCTCACGAGGCACAGCGCCCGGTAGTAAGGCTCGTCGAGGAGCGTGAAACGATCGCCCATCGCCTACAGTCTACCCCCTTGTCGCGGCGCTCGCAAAACGGCCGGCCGATCGCCGTGCCGCCTACTGGATCGCGATCGGGATGGTGACCTTCTTCGGGGGGCCCCCGTGGGCCGGGAAGCGCAGGCGGCGGAAGACGTTCGCGACGCACTTGTGCTCCGGGCCCGCGGCCTGGTCGCGGGGCTCGATCTCGAGCCCGCTCACCCGCCCGGAGGGCTGGATGGAGAAGTGGATCAGCAGCCTGCGCCGCTGCAGGGGCTCGCCGCCCGGCCTGACGCAGGCCCGGATGCGGCCCGTGTGCTGCCGGATGATCCGCATGATGACCGCCCGGTCGAGGCCCGGCCTCGGCCCGTCGGGCTCGGCCCCGTCCGGCTCGGCCGGCAGCGCCTGCCCGGCCTCGTCCTGCTCCGTCACCGCGCCCGGCCGCGTGAGCTGCGGCCTGACCTCGAGCCTCCCGGCCGCGTCCGGCAACGCCTGCCCGGCCTCTACCGGCTCGCCGGTCAGGCGCGCGCGGATGCTGTCCGCGTCCGGTTCCGGCTCCCCGGGCGCGGGCTCGGCCGGCGCGGAGGTCCCGGCCGGAGGCGGCGACGGCTCGGCCTGGCGCTCGGCGAGCTGCTCGAGGCGGCGGATCTCGGCGTTCAGGCGCTCGATCTGCGCCTGCAGCTCCTGTCCGGCCAGAGCCGACTCGTCCGCCGCCGGCCAGGGCGGGCCCAGCCGGCCGACCGCCAGGTCGATCGCGGTCAGCAGCTCGTCGGCCGTGCAGCCGCTCTGGGCCGAGGAGGAGCGGATCGCGGCCTGGCCTTCGGTCTCGTAGACCGCGAGCGCCAGGCTGCAGCGCTCGCCGGGCCGGAGCACCCGGGCGGTGACGAAGCCGGAGGCCTGCAGAGAGTCCGCCTTCTGCCGCAGGCAGGCGGGCTCCAGGCCCGGGCAGGCGCCGGCCAGCGGCGCGCGCGGCAGGATGCGCACCTTGCCGCACTCGCCCAGGCGGGCGGCCAGGTGATCGGCGAGCTGGCCGCGGGCCGCCTCCTCGAGCGCGAGCTTGTCGGTCTGCAGATCGAAGACCACCAGGCTCTGCTCGGAGCGGCAGGCGCACACCGCCAGCAGGGCAAAGAGCAGGAGTAATCGATTCGTCATGCCTCCATTATCCGGCCCGTCGCCGGGAAGGCAAGGGCGAAGGTATCTCGTAGCCGTCGCCTGGTTCTTTCTCGCCATCTTCTTCCTGGAGCTTACGCCCCGAGCCGTATACACATCTTTTCCGTCGCAGGGTTCTCCGCTGCGAAGCAGCGGGGGGATAAAGCCTGGGGCGAAAGCCCCAGGTATAAGAAGGTAAGATGATTTACGCGCCCTGAAGGGGCGCATAAATATTTTCTCTCCGCTTCCTTCTCCGTAGACGTAGTCGGATCCTCGCCTTTTTCACCAAGGCATCTCCGCGTTCGTTGTAGGGGCGGGCTTCATGCCCGCCCGTTCTTTGCAGTCGTCACGTCGATCACGCCATGTCGCGTTTGCGGGAGGGCATAAAGCCCTCCCCTACAAGGTGACGCCATGCAATGCCAGTGAAACATGTGTATACGGTTCAGGGCGAAGCCCTGGGGATATGGCGGACATGAATCGGCAAAGCCCTGTATGGGCGGGATAGCCGAGCCGATGCTCGCGTATGCTCAGTCCTCCTCGTGCTCGAGCCGCGTGAGGATCTCCGCCACGGCTTCCCGCGGCTCGTCGATCACCAGCACGCCCTGGCCGTCCACCTCGCGCTGGGGCCTGCGGGCGGGGCGCGGGCGGGCTGCGCTCGCGGGCCGGTCCTCGGGCGGCCGCGGCGGGGCCGGGCGCTGGAAGCCGTCCCGGGCCTCGAGCCAGGCCCGGTAGCGCTCCCGGCTCCACATGCCGTCCGCGCCGCCCGTCTCGAGCACCGAGCCCAGCTTGACGAACTGGCTCTGGCGCACCACGGCCCGGGCGGACGAGGAGCCGCGCAGGATCTCGCACTCCGGCACCCGGAGCTCGTGCGCCGGAAGGTAGCGCAGCCGCTGGCAGACGACCGCCTGGAGGCAGTCGGCCAGCTGGGCCGCGATGCCGGCCTGGATCTCGGCCGGGAAGGCCAGCACCACGCGCTGCAGCGCCTCGGCCGTGTTGGCCGAGTGCAGGGTGGCGAAGACCAGGTGCCCGGTCTCGGCCGCGTTGAGCGTCAGGCGCATGGTGGCCGGCTCGCGCATCTCGCCGACCGCGATCACGTCCGGATCCTGCCGCAGGGCGTCCAGCAGGCCCTGGTCGAAGCTCGGCGTGTCGCGGCCCACCTCGCGCTGGCGCACGAAGGCCCGCTCGGGCACGAGCTCGAACTCGATCGGCTGCTCCAGCGTGACGATGTGGCGGGCGCTGCGCTGGTTGATGCGCTGGAGCAGCGCGGCCAGGGTGGACGACTTGCCGCAGCCGGTCGGGCCGCTGAGCAGCACCAGGCCGCACTCGAGCGCGGCCAGCTCGCCGAGCGCCGGGTGCAGGTTGAGCGTGTCGATCGTCGGCACCTCGCCGGGCAGCAGCCGGAGCGCGAGCCCCACGCCCCGCGCGCTGTGCAGGGCGTTGATCCGGCAGCGCACGCCGGCCAGCTCGCGCGCGCTGTCGAAGGAGCCCCGGCGGGCGAAGTCGGCCCAGGCCGCATCGCCGACCGCCTCGCGCACCAGGCCGCGGACCAGCCCGGCGCTCAGCGCCTCGCCCGCCCGCTCGAGCTCGCCGTGCACGCGCAGCGCGGCCGGCAGGCCGGGCTCCAGGTGCAGGTCGCTCGCCCCGCGGCTCGCGGCCAGGTAGACCAGGGAAGCCAGATCCATGAGACCTCCTCGCTGTCTCCGGGCTGCAGTGCAATCCGCATGCCCCGGGCGCCGGTCCCGGAGAACGGCGGCAATCCGGCCGCTTATTCCAGCGGCCGCGCCCGGCTCAAGCGACATGTTGGCAGCCCGGCTCCCCGGGCGCCCCGGGACCGGGACAAAATGTCAAGCGCCCGCAGGCTTCCTTGATTCGTTGACTCTCATGCTGCCATCTGTAGTATTCTATTTGAAAGGTATTTCTGGAGACTGATCGTGGATGCGTACTACCGAGGAGACCAGGAATCGGGTATTACTGCTCCCAACCTCTGCAAGAATGTGGATTTCTCCGACCACATCGTTCGGGCCAGAGGAAAGAAGACGCGGTACACATCCGTCTCACTCGAGCCCGGCAAGATAAATGACTTTGGAGAACAGGTCTACATTCTCAACCAGGAGAAGCTGAAGGCGGACGCCCATGGCCTGGTAGAGCATCAGGCCCTGATGCAGAACCTTCGGGAGCAATCTCGGACTGCTACGAAGGCAAGGCGGATCAAGGCCATCCAGGCTATCAGATACGCCAGGAAGAGACTCGAGGGTCTGGTGGACTGGCGGTTCGATATCAGCGGAATCGACCCGGAGGGCATCATCAGTTGGGCATATCGAAAGGTGCAGCCCTACTTCGCGAGGTATGATCAGAAATGATCGAGCTGTACAGTTGTCGAAACTGCATCCACGACGCAGGCCAGAGCATGCATCTGGGTCCTGGTCAGGGTTTCTGCATCAAGCACAGCTCCGTCATCTCGAATCCGTCCGATACGACCTGCAAGTACCTGCACCGCAAGGACCTGGCGAGCTTTGTCGTGGACGAGGGCCGTAGCGAGCATGCTGCCGAGTTCGCCGCTTTTTCAGGGCTCGTGTCATTGTCCGAGAAGAAGCACCTCCCAAGAGTGAACTACTCTGAAAAGTACTGTTGGGAGCGCAGGCAGTTCGATCCGATTGTCAACTCCCTGGCCAGCTACTACAAGTCCGGAAAGAGCTGGGTGTTCATTCAGAGCTTCGCCGGCGGGGTGGATGGACGACGTAGGCTGGTTCATAGCTGTCTTTCTCGGAGGTACATGGACCGTTGCGTCTCATGGTCCAGCTCCTATCGGATGGTGCTGTCGCTAGTCCAGGAGATGCAGGATACGCCCCTGTTCAGCAGTCGAGTGTTGCTCATGGACAATGGCGATCCAGAAGATGAGGTTCGCGAGCAGGCTCGATGGGATGTCTTCTTCACCCAGCTTTCAGGTATCCAGGAGTACGGTTTTCACTCGGGTATCGAGGAGTTGATGTGGGCTTCGGACTCGGTAAATGGCGGTCTTTCCGATCTGGATTGGCAAGCTCTGGAACGGGAGCTGTCATCGGCCTGTCCGGCTTGGATCGACAAGATCATCAAGCATGCCGAGGAAAACGATGCCTTCTTCTCCCAGCCGGCCGAAGAGTACGACGATTCGTTCTGATTCAGCCGCGATATTTTTCCAGTCATGCCTGGCAGATCGAGAAGACCGGCGCCGCGATGCGCTGGGCGCGGCAGCGCGGGCAGGCGCCCGGGCGGGTGAGGCGCTTGCGGTCGGCGAAGAGATAGCCGCAGCTCAGGCACTCGGCCGGCTCGACCTGCAGGCGCTCGGACGTGCGCCGCAGGCTGCGCTGCAGGTGCTCGAGGTGGGCCGGCACCTCGCGCTCCCGGATGCCGATCAGGCCGGACAGCTCGCGGGCGGTCAGCGGGCCCTCGCGCAGGTGGCGCAGCATGGCCTGGCGCAGGGTCTCGTCGCGCGCGGGCGCGGCCTTCGGCTCCGGACTCAAGGCCGTGGCTCCTCTCGTCTCCGACCGCATTGATCGTGGAGCAGTCTAGCGCTAGGATGGCGTGACCGCAATCGACGGATACCGACGTCGGAGGAGGAACCGTGAAGCACCTGCTTGCCGCCCTCGCCTGTCTGGCCACCGCGACCGCCCTCGCAGGCTGCGGGAGCGCGCTCGAGGACAACTGCAACGCCTCTCTGGACGGCACCTCCATCGGCGAGGCCAAGGAGATCCTCGGGGCCGCCATGACCTACTACTACGACGACGACCTCTACATCGACGACTACGAGGAGGACTTCGTGGAGTTCTACGCCGGCAAGACCAGCCGCGACGGCTCCGACTACGGCGAGCCGCCCATCTGCCAGTGCTTCGACAGGGACGGCGCGGTCTACGCCTGCCGCGTGTTCGGCGACTCCGAGTCCTCGTATCGCTACCGGGAGACCTTCAAGATCGACTGAGGATGACTTCGCCCTACTCGGCGCAGCCGGCGGCCAGGCTGGCCCCGATGGCCACGGTGTGCATGGGGTGGAAGGCGTACTCGACCGGCCTGCCGAAGTAGGCCTCGATGCCCTCGCGCAGCATGGGCAGCTGGGTGCAGCCGCCGGCGACGAAGAGCGCGTCGAGGTCCCGCGCCTTGAGGCCGGCCGCGGCCAGGACCTCGTCGCAGATGACGAAGGTGCGGCGCACCAGGTCGCCCGCCAGCCGGGAGAGGAAGTCCTGGTCGACGGTCAGGTCGAGCGCGGCGATCGGCGAGGCGGGATCGACCCGGGTGAGATCGATCCGGGTCTGCTCCTGGCCGGAGAGCCGGATCTTGGCCTGCTCGCACTCGGCGACCAGGCGGGAGAAGACGGCCGGGTCGCTCCGCAGGTCCCAGCGGTGGGCGGTCAGCACCTCGGCCGCCGCCCAGTCGGCCATCTGCTTGTCGATGTCGTCGCCGCCGAGGTAGAGGTCCCCGCCGTAGCTCAGGATCCTGGGCTCTGCCTGCTCGCAGTCGACGATCGCCAGGTCGAAGGTCCCGCCCCCGAAGTCGAACACGGCCGCGCGCTCGGTCTTCTGCTCGCGCTTGCTCATGTAGGCCAGCGCCACCGCCATCGGCTCGTCCAGGATGAGGGCGTCCTCCATCCCGGCCTGCTCGGCCGCCTCGCGGGTGGCCTGGCGCTCCGCCTGGCCGAACTTGGACGGCACGGTGATGACGACCCTCATCCCGCTCAGGTCTCGCTGGGCGAAGCTCTCGACCCGCCCGAGGATCAAGGTCGCGATGTCGGTGGGGTTGAAGGGGCCGGCGCGGGTCTTGAAGCACGGCTCGCCATCGGGGCCCTCGACGATGTCGAAGTCGTAGCGCTTGCAGAACTCCTGGGTGTCGGCCGAGAACCACCTGCGGCCGATGATCCGCTTGGCCGAGAAGATCGTGTTCTTGGGATCGATCGGCCTGCGCTGCCGGGCCTCGGTCCCGATCAAGCGGATGCCGGTCGGCGGGAAGGCCACCACGGAGGGCAGCAGCGGTCCGCTGCTCCGGTCCGTGTCGAAGACGCTGGCCTGGAAGGCGGCCACGGTGTTGGTGGTCCCGAGGTCGATACCCACGCAGGTCGTCATCCGCTCACCCCCGTGTCGTCATCGTCTTCCCGGGCGCCGCATTCGATCTCCTGATCCACGAACGCCTGCAGGCGCTTCTTGTCGCCGGGGCGCATGCCGATGAACTCGCCGCTGTAGTACAGCAGGACCTCGTTGGCCAGCATGCGGATGACGCAGAAGAGCGTCAGCCGCTGCCGGTCTCCGGGCAGGAAGAAGCGCACCCGGCCCAGCGCCTCGATCGGCAGGCCGACCGGGGAGCCGAGCAGCAAGCCCGACTCGCTCAGGTTGAGCACGTTGACGACCGCCTCGGTGTTGTCGTCCCCGTCGCGGTCCAGCAGGTCGAGCCGGGCGATCAAGTCGACCTTGACCCGCGGCTTGGTCCGCACGCGGACGTTGAGCAGCCCGGCCAGGGTCCTGAAGAGCTGATCCGACTCGACCGGATTGACCAGGTGCGCGTCGACCTCCACGCCGTCGAGCTCGGCGCTCGGCTCGCCGAGCTGCTCGGTCATCATCAGCAGCTTGGTCTGCTGCAGGCCCGGCAGCGCGCGGACGCCCCGGCAGAACTCCGCGACCGTCATCTCGTCGAGCAGCGAGCTGAAGATGACCAGCGCCGGGCGCCACTCGGCGGCCAGGCTCAACGCCTCGTCCGCCGTCTCGGCCCCGCGCAGCTCCAGCGAGCGCCGGCTGAGCAAGGTCTGCCGGGACTCGGTGGGCAGCAGGCGATCGGGCACGACGAGGATCTTCGGCAAGGTCGCTTCTCTCCGGGGCGGGGGCGAGAGGCCCCCGGCTGCATCCATGCATCAGGGGAACAGCAAGCTGCCCCACTTGGCCAGGATCGGCGCCAGCACGAGCGAGACCACGCTCATGAGCTTGATCAGGATGTTGAGCGAGGGGCCGGCGGTGTCCTTGAAGGGGTCGCCGACCGTGTCGCCGACCACGGCGGCCTTGTGGGGATCCGATCCCTTGCCGCCCAGCGCGCCGCCCTCGATGTGCTTCTTGGCGTTGTCCCAGGCGCCGCCGGCGTTGGCCATGAACAGGGCCATCAGCACGCCCGTGACGGTCACGCCCGCCAGCAGCCCGCCCAGGGCCTTGAGGCTCAGGAAGCCCACCGCCACCGGCACCAGCACGGCCATCAGCCCGGGGGCGATCATCTGCCGGATGGCCGCCCGGGTCGAGATGTCGACGCACTTGGCGTACTCGGCCTTGGCCTTGCCCTCCATCAGCCCGGGGATGGTCTTGAACTGCCGACGGACCTCCTCGATCATCGCCTGGGCCGCCTTGCCCACGGCGTTCATCGAGAAGGACGAGAAGAGGAAGGGCAGCATACCGCCGATGAAGAGCCCGGCCATGACGATCGGATCGGAGATGTTGAGCGTCATCGGCGTGCCGGTCACGTGCTCGACCGTCTCGCGGAAGGCGGCGAAGAGCGCCAGCGCCGTCATGGCGGCCGAGCCGATGGCGAAGCCCTTGCCGATCGCCGCGGTCGTGTTGCCGACCGCGTCCAGCTTGTCGGTCCGGCCGCGCACCTCGGGGGGCAGCTCGCTCATCTCGGCGATGCCGCCCGCGTTGTCGGCCACCGGCCCGTAGGCGTCGACCGCCAGCTGGATGCCGGTCGTCGACAGCATGCCCAGGGCGCCGATCGCGATCCCGTACAGGCCGGCGAAGTAGTAGGCCAGCACGATGGCTGCGCTGAGCACCAGCAGCGGCCAGGCGGTCGAGCGCATGCCGACGGCCAGGCCCTTGATGATGTTGGTGGCCGGGCCGGTCTGGGAGGCTTCGGAGATGGAGCGGGCCGGGGAGCGGTTCTCGGCGGTGTAGTACTCGGTCAGCAGCCCGATGGCCACGCCGGCGGCCAGGCCGATGACCGTGGCCAGCGCGATGCCCCACCAGGTGTAGGTCGTGCCCGCGTCGGTCCACTGCGCGGGCAGCATGAACCAGCACAGCAGCACGGTGGCCACGGCGGTCAGGAAGGCGGTCAGGAAGGTGCCCACGTTCAGGGCCGCCTGGGGGCTGCCGCCCTCCTTGGTGCGCACGAAGAAGGTGCCGACGATCGACAGCACGATGCCGGCCCCGGCCACCACGAGCGGCAGCAGGATGGCGTTGTAGGCCTGCGAGGCCTGCTGGGCCTGCATGGCGCCGACCCAGCCGGCGCCCAGCACCATGGCCCCGACGATCGAGCCCACGTAGGACTCGAAGAGATCGGCGCCCATGCCGGCCACGTCGCCGACGTTGTCGCCGACGTTGTCGGCGATGGTGGCCGGGTTGCGCGGGTCGTCCTCGGGGATGCCGGCCTCGACCTTGCCCACCAGGTCGGCGCCCACGTCGGCCGCCTTGGTATAGATGCCGCCGCCCACGCGGGCGAAGAGCGCGATCGAGCTCGCGCCCATGGAGAAGCCCGTCAGCGTGTTGATGACGATCATGGTCTCGGAGCCCTGGAAGTACCACAGGCTGCAGTAGAGCCACAGCAGCCCGCCCAGGCCCAGGGTGGCGAGCCCCACGACGCTCATGCCCATGACCGAGCCGCCGCCGAAGGCGATCTTGAGCGCCTCGTTGAGCCCCTTGCGGGCCGCGGCGGTGGTGCGCATGTTGGCCGCGGTGGCCACGCGCATGCCCATGTAGCCGGCCAGGCCCGAGCAGAAGGCGCCGATGACGAACGACAGGCCGACCATCCAGGAGTAGGCCGGCATCTGGGCGTAGGCGAAGATCAGCAGGCCCGCCACCACGAGCACGAAGATGGCCAGCACCTTGTACTCCCGGCCGAGGAAGGCCATGGCGCCTTCGCGGATGTGGCTGCCGATCTCTTGCATCTTTTCCGTGCCGGCGTCGGCCTTGTTGATCAGGCCGGCCTTCACCAGGGCGTAGAGCAAGGCCAGCAGGCCTCCAGCCGGTGCCACCAGCAGCAAGATGATGAACGTGGTGTACTCCATGGGACGCTCCTTTTCGGCCGGGCGGGCCGAGGGAAATGAGTGCCGATACCCGTGTTAAAGCTCGTTCGGCGGCAAGATTCAACATCTTTGCCCCGGCGCGGGTGCTGGATCGGAACGCCTGGAATATCGGGGCGATTGCGGCTGTTCGAGTGCGGGTGGAAGCTTGCGGATGGACCCTTTAGCGTGTATACAGCTTCGAGTCCAAGGAGCGGTGCGATGAGCGCTGAGGACGCGGCAGCAAAGCTCGACAACGATCGGGCACCCGAAGCAGAGGCGCGAGGCGAGCAGCCCGCCCGCTGGCTCGTCGCCTGCCTGCTGGCCTCCCTGGTGGGCATGGGCGCGGCGGCCGATCTCAGCGTGCTGCATTGGCAGGTCCACAACGTGCCGGGGCACGTCAGCTTCTGTGCGATCAACGACACGGTCAACTGCGACACGGTGGCCATGAGCAAGTACTCGATGCTGCTCGGCATGCCGATCTCGACCTGGGCCGTCCTGTTCTTCGGGCTGCTGACCGCGCTCAGCATCTGGGGCCTGGCCGACCGCCGCTCGGCCTGGCCCTGGGGGCTGCTCGCCCCGCTCAACGCGGTGGCCGTGGGCCTGTCGGCCATGCTGTTCTTGATCAGCGAGGCGGTCATCCACGCGTACTGCATCATGTGCATCACGCTGTACACGATCAACGCGGTCACGGCCGTCTTCTGCGTGCTGGGCCAGCGGCGCGCGGGCCTGCCGGCCAGGGCCGGCGCGAGCCTGGTCCTGCTCGCGCTGCTCGCGGCGACCGGGCTCTTCGCCGCCTTCTTCACGAGCTGCACGGCCGTGTCGCCCTGGCCGGTGCTGGTGCTGGGCGCGGCCGGGCTCGCCGGGCTCGCGGCGGTCAACCTGCCTCCCAGTACGGGCCTGGGCTCGCTGGGCCGGCTCGGCCGGGCCCTGGGCGCCGACCTGGGGCGGATCTTCCGGCGCCCGGCGCTCGGGGCGGGCCTGATCGTGCTGGCCGCCTGCGTGCTGGTCGCGGCCCTGATCGTGAGCCCCCTGCTCTACGAGAAGGAGCCGCGGGTGGGCTCGACCTGCGACGAGAGCGCCGCCCAGCTCATCGCCGGGGGCATCGAGGCGATCGGCCACGGCCAGACCCCCGAGGGCTGGCACTGGATCGGCGCCGAGCACCCCGAGGTGGTCGCGGTGGAGTACTCGGACTACGAGTGCCCGTACTGCCGCAAGGCCCACGAGATCGTGCGCAGGGTGGTCCGCGAGAACAAGGACTGGCTGCGCCTGATCCACGTCCAGATGCCCCTGGATCAGGCGTGCAACCCGGCGCTCAAGAGGCCCTTCCATCGCCACGCCTGCGACTGCGCCCTGGGCGCCATCTGCGCGGCCGAGCAGGGGGCGTTCTGGCCGATGAACGATCGGCTCTTCCTGCGCCGGGGCGGGCTGGGCCCGGACGGCCTGGCCGAGCTGGCGGCCGAGATGGGCCTCGACGAGGCCGCCTTCCGCGACTGCATGCAGTCCGACGCGGCCAGGGCGAGGCTGCAGGCCGACCTGGCCGAGTGCGCCCGGCTGAAGCTGCGGCCGGCCACGCCCACCTTCCGGGTCGGCGGCCGCATGGTGCGCGGGCTCAAGGACGCGGCCTGGTGGCGGCGGGCCGTGCAGTACTTCCGAGAGCAGCGGCGCCGCCCGCGCGGCGAGAGAGGATGAGCGCATGCCCTACCGGGCGCTGGTGATCGACGACGATGAGATGAACCGCGAGCTGATCGAGACCATGCTCGAGAGACTCCAGATCGAGGCGGAGCTGGCCGGAAACGGCGCGGAGGGGATCGCGCGGCTGGCCCGCGGGGGGATCG
>JAFGRB010000360.1 GCA_016935365.1 Deltaproteobacteria bacterium | reverse complement strand
GGGCGAGGTTGATTATTCCCAGGGCTCCGCCCTGGGCTTTCATATCTCGCCCCGTTGGGGCTTTGACCCATCGGACATCGGTTGCGGGCCTCGAGAGGCGCCGAGTAATTGACGAGAGCTCAATACAGGTCGTGGACCTCGACTGCGATCTGGATGCGCGCATACTCGCTCTCCAGCGAGATCGAGTCGTCGACGAGCGGGATGAGCAGGTCGCGCTCGATCAGGCGCTCGTGGGCGTCGAAGACCCACTCGCGCACCTCGACCCTCGGGTACCAGTCGGCTTCGAGCAGCTTGAAGCGCATCTGAACATCCTGCATGCCGTCGAAGACCGGCGCGGAGAAGATGACGAGATCCGGATCGAGCTGCGTGCCCGCGTCCTGGGTGAACATGGGCGGGGTGCGGTACTCGATCTGGGAGTCGTGCAGCAGGACGTCCTTGCCGAACTGCGCCTGCAGGAAGGGGTAGCGCACCTGGGTCTCCACGATGATGTCGGCCGGAGCCTCCCCGTGCTCGCCGTCCAGGGCGTCGTGGTGCTCGCGGTCCTGAAGCAGCTCCACCCAGGCGAGCCGGATCACCACCTTGCGCCGGTGGAAGAGCGTGGCCGCGGCCATGGCCGCGGCGGCCTCGCTATCGGGCAGGGTCATGTGATCCACGTAGACGATGTTCAGCGCCGGCTGGATCGTCACCCCGCCCGTGGAGGTCAAGGCGATGGCGGGATCCTGCCGGTGGAAGAACTCGTCGTCCGTGTACATGATGCCGTCGTTGGGCTCGTCGCCCGGGTTGTTCAAGTCGAGCAAGGCGATGCCCAGCGCCTCCTGGATGTGGGGATCGCAGGCGCCGGCGTGGTGGATGATCATGTGGCCGAGCAGGGGGTTGTTGCCCTCGTGAAGGCGGTGATCCCAGACGCAGGTGCGGTCCTGGACGAAGTCCGGGTGCATGATGACGAAGTCGCTCAGCTCGAGGCCGAGCATCGGCGCCGCATCTCGGACCTCGGGGTTGTCGTAGAGCCGCGCCAGCCGGGCGCCGCCGATCACCCCGGCCGAGGTGAACCAGCGCACGAAGCGGTTCTCCGAGGCCAGCCCTTCGATGTCGTTCTCCAGCATGTGGCGCGAGATGAGGCAGCCCATCGAGTGGCAGGCCAGGTTGACGTGGGTGGCTCCGGAGACGTCGAGCTTGTGCCGGATGTACTTGGCGACGATGAGCGCGTAGCGATCGAGCGCCTCGGGGCCGTCATAGGGGTGCTGCTCGATCTCGGCGATGTCGTCCGCGCTCAGCCAGCCGGCCGGGATCGCACCGTAGTACTCCAGCTTGGCGAGCTGATCGGGCGCCGTGTCGCCGGGCGCGCCGGCGCCGCACGGCCGGTCGATGCCGTACTCGGCGAGCTTGCCCAGGATCCCGGAGCAGTTCTCGTCCTGGCCGTAGACCATGGACTCGATGTCCTCGGGGCTCTTGTTGTAGAAGCCGTGCACCCAGACCGTGATGGTCGTCTGGTTGTCGTAGTCCTTCTCCCCGCTCATCTCCGGGGCCTGCCCGCAGTCGACCGGGCAGTTCGCGGCCGTCTCGCAAGCGGCCGGATCGCAGCTCCCGTCTCCGCAGGCCTCCCAGCGATCCGGATCCAGCACCGGGGCGATGCAGTTGCCGAGCACGCAGAAGCCGCCCGGGCAGGTCTCGGGGATCTCCGGGTCGCAGCTGTAGTCGAAGGGCTCCGGGCTGCAGTCGAGGTCGCCGGCCTGATCCCCACCGCTGTCCCCGCCGCCGTCCGATCCGTCCGCGGGCTCGTCCCCGGCGTCGTTCATGATATCGCCATCCGCGCTGTCTCCGCCCGCGCCGTCCCCGTCGGCGCCCGCGTCCTCGCCGCCGCCGTCGTCCGTGCCTCCGTCGTTGCCGTCCATGGCTTGATCGCCGCCCCCATCGGAAGCGCCGTCATCGGAGGCGGCATCCACGCCCGCATCCGTACCCGCGGCCCCATCTGCGCAGGAGGCCACAAAGAAGAGCGCGGTCGAGATCATCGCGAGCACGGCGAAGAGGCGAAGGGCCATGTCGAACCTCCGGGCTTACTGGATCATTATCATTGTCGTGAATATGCAGGCCGCACGTCAAGACGCACGACGGAGGAACGGAGGAGAGACGGAGAAGAAACGACACCCGTCCCGGGACCCTCGGGTCCCAGGACGGGCGTAACGCGAGCTTGTCGTTGACCGCGGGCTCGGCTCAGCCCTCGGCCGGGGGCGCCTCGGCCGGAGGAGCGGCCGGTGCAGCGCCGCCCACGCCGAAGCTGGCGATCAGGCCGAGGATGCAGGCGATGAGCGTCGGGTAGCTGACCCAGCCGAAGCCCAGGAAGCCGCCGAACATGCCCCAGACCGCCACGCCGATGCCGACGATCATGAAGATCAGGATCATCATCTTCTGCTTGTTGGTGAACAGGAAGATCGCCCCGATCAGCTGAAGGATGGCGGACACGATCATCAGGATCCCGAACACCAGGTACATCGTCGGGGAGGCGATGCTCTCGAGCGCCTCGAAGGCTTTCTTGGCATCCTCGTTCATCGTGATCTCACCGCCGGCCTTCTTGGCCTCCTCCTTGACCTTGTCGGCCAGGCCCGTGGTGCTGAGGTTGACGCCCTCCTTGGCCGCCGCGTCCTGCACCGCGCTTCCGCCGGCACCGGCCATCGTGGCGCAGCCGCCCATGACCAAGTTGATCAAGAAGCTGATGATCAGAAGAATGCCTCCAGCGATTCTCATTGTCGATCTCCCTCTGTTAGTTACTCAGTTTTAGAGTCACCTGCCCAGCATCCTACTGTACGGAACAAGTGGCTCTTGTTTATCGAAGTTCTTCTTCTCCTGTCAAGGATTGTCGATCGGCTTTCGTATGTTTGCTGTTTATATTATTGATTACAATGACTTATGTTGAGCCTCGGCGACGGCTGGCCGCTCAGTGCCGGTGCTCGTAAGAGCGGGCGTCGAACACGACGCCGCCGACGTCCCCGCGGAGCTCGATCTTGCGCTTCGAAGGCGAGACGCGCCAGCGCAGCGTCCCGACGGGCGGAATCCGGACCCTGAGGACGTAGCTTCCGGGCTCGAGGTCGCGGAGCACGAAGCTGCCGCAATCCTCCTCGCCGGTCCGCGTCCGGGCGCTGGCCGTGCTCGGGCCGCTGGCGATGACCGTGGCCCGGGTGCAGCCGTGCAGCAGGGCCTTGAGGCCGTCGACCCGGCCCCGCAGGGTGTAGCGCTGCTCGGCAGCCGCGGCAGGTGCCGCGGTGCCGGCCGCCGGGCCGGCCTTTCGCGGCCGCGCCTTGAAGCGCAGCCCCTTGCGGTCTGCGCCCTCGAGCTTCACCAGGATCGTCGGGGGGACGATCCGGTAGCGCTCGGACTCGAAGCGCAGGCGGTAGGTGCCCGCGGCCAGCCCCTCCAGCTGGAAGTGACCCCCGGGCCGGGTGTGGGCCTGGGCCGGCGTGGGGCCGGATGCCTTGACCAGGATCCGCTCTCCGCCCGCCAGGCCGCGCACCCAGCCGGCAATCGAGAGCGCCGCGGGCACTTGGCCGGCGCGCCTGGCGTCGGGCGCCTCCGCGGGCTCGGACTGCCGCCGGAAGTTGACCGCGCCGACCGTGCCGCCGCGGACCTGGATGCGGCGCTGGGTCGGGGTGAACTCGACACCCGGCAGCTTCGCAAAGACCGTATAGGCGCCGGGGGCGACACCCTCTACGCTCCACTGGCCGCCCGGGCGGGTCGAGCATCGATACTCGCGCGGGCCGACCAGCTTGATCACCGCCACCTGCCCGGGCGCGAGGCCGATGACCCAGCCGTTGACCTGCGCCGGGCCCTGGGCGCGGGCCGGGCTGCAGAGCGCGAGGAGCGCCGCTGCGCAGATACAGGAGATCGCTTTCGAGCTACAGGCCATGCGTCCACCCCTTCTGATCATTGTAAGAAGTCCAGGACCCAGCGCACCAGGCCCACCAGGATGAGGCAGGCGCCCTTGCTCCGGGTCAGCTTCCAGCCCATGCGCATGAAGACGACCACGAGCACGCACATGCCCGCCAGCATCCAGATGCTCGAGGAGGAGCTCTCCGCCACGCCCATGGGCCGGATGATCCCGGCCAGCCCGAGCACGCCGAGCAGGTTGAACAGGTCGCTGCCCACCAGGTTGCCGAGCGACATGCCGTGGTGCCCCTTGGCGGCCGCCATCAGCGAAGTGGCGAACTCGGGCGCCGAGGTGCCCGCGGCCACGATGGTCACCGCGATGACCCACTCGCTGACTCCCATGAAGCGCGCCAGGGTCGAGGCCGACTCCACCAGCAGGTGGCCGCCGCCCACCACGCAGGCGATGCCGAGCAGCAGCATGGGAATGTCTTTCCAGCTGGCCACGCCTTCGGGGATCTCCTCGTCGTCCAGCGCGCCGCTCTGCTTGGTGAAGAAGAGCAGACACAGGTAGAGAAGCAGCCCGCTAAAGAGCGCGATACCCTCCCAGCGCGCCAGGAAGTGATCGTGCAGGAAGAGCACCAGCACGAAGGAAGTGCCGATCAGAAGCGAACCGTCGCGGTAGACCAGGGTGCGGGTCGTCTTGAGCGCCCGGAAGATCACCGCGCCGCCCAGGATGAAGCCCAGGTTGAAGATGTTGGACCCGACGATGTTGCCCACCGAGATGTCGGCCTTGCCGGTCAGGGCGGCGGAGACGGTCACGGCGAACTCGGGGGCCGACGTGCCGAAGGCCACGATGGTCAGGCCGATGGTCAGATCCGAGATCTTGTACCTGCGCCCGATGCGGGCCGCGCTCTCGACGAGCCAGTCGGATCCCTTCCACAGAAGGAGGATGGAGATCGCGACGAGCGCCGAGTTGAGAAGGGCTGTCCACACGCGCATGGCCTCCGCACGGACGGGTCACCGCGGTTCTATACCAGGCTTCGGGCGCCAGGTCCACTTGACAGCCCGGTCAGCGGACCGTAGAGTCCCCAGCGGAGGAGCTCCATGCGTCGATGGCTGGCCTTGATCGCAGCGCTGGCGGCCGCGGCCCTGGCCTCGGTCGTCGTGGCGAGCGCGGTGACGACGGAGGAGTTCGTCGGCGAGGGGCGCTGCCAGGACTGTCACCGATCGGCCCACCAGGTCTGGAAGGCTTCGGCCCACGCGCGCGCCCACGAGGCCCTGAGCGGCGCCCAGAGCGCGGATCCCCGCTGCACCCAGTGCCACGGTGTGGCGGTCAGGGGCGTGGCCGGCGTGCAGTGCGAGAGCTGCCACGGTGCCGGTCACTACTACGCCAAGCGCTACGTGATGCGCGACGAGGTCCTGTGCCGCATCGTCGGGCTCGACGAGGTGGGCGAGAAGACCTGCAAGCGCTGTCACACGGAGAACAACCCGAGCATCCGGGCCTTCGACTATCCCGCCATGTGGCGAATCGTCCAGCACGGTCGAGAGCCGAAGGAGAAACCCGCGCAGGCTGCGGGTCCGTGAGATCCGTGACGGTCCTCTGGCGGGCTGTAGACGCCATCTGGCGTGTGTTCGTCTCGCTGCGGCTCACCCTGGGGCTGCTGATCGCGCTCGGGCTGGCCATGGCGCTGGGGACCTTCCTCCCCCAGCTCCCTCAGCAGGGGATGAGCAGCGCCCAGCTCGAGCTGCTCTACCCCGGCTGGCTGCTCGAAGGGCTCCGGCTCTTCCAGGCCTTCGACCTCTTCCACTCCTGGTGGTTCTCGACCCTGCTGATGGCCCTGTGCCTGAACCTGCTCGCCTGCTCGCTGAGCCGGATCCCGGAGCTGCTGCGCGTCCTGCGCGCGGCGGCGCCCGGCGAGCCGCCGCCCTCGGCCAGCTCGTTCACGGCCCCCGGGACCGCTGTCGCCCGTCTTTCGCGAGCCTTCGTCGAGGGCGCGCGAGCGGGGCCGGAGGAATGGCGCGTGGCCGAGCGGGGCCGGGTCGGGCGGCTTTCCTTCCTGGCGGTTCACGCCGGCCTGGGCCTGGTGCTGATCGGCGGCGCCTGGAGCCAGCTCTCCGGCCGGGAGGGCAGCCTGGTCCTGGCGCCGGGCGAGCAGGGCGAGGAGCTGGTCGTCCGCCGCTCGGACGGGCGTCTCGAGCGCACGCGCCTGCCCTTCAGCCTGCGCTGCCGGGACTTCTTCATGGAGCGCCACGGCGCGGGCATGGCGGGCGTGCGGGACTACGTCAGCCTGCTCGAGGTCGTCGAGGCGGGCCGGGTGGTCCGGAGCCAGCGGCTCGAGGTCAACACGCCCCTCAGCCACGGCGGCTTCTCGTTCTACCAGACCTCCTTCCAGCGGGCGCCCGATCGGGATCGGGCGCTGCTCGGCATCCGCGACCGGGCGGGCGAGCGGCGCATCGAGGCCGGGCCCGGGACCTGCGTCGCGGAAGGGCCGGACGGCAGCCGCCACTTCTTGGACAGCCTGCGGGAGGACTTCCAGGGCCTGGGCGAGGCGGTGCGGATCCGAAGCCAGCTCGCGGACGGGCGCGAGCGTTCGTACTGGGTGCTCGGCCGCTACCCGGGCTTCGCGCAGCGCAACCGGCCCGGGGGCGCGGGCATCGATCTGCTCGAGGCCCGCCCGGGCCACGCCACCATCCTGGGCGTGACCCGGGATCCGTCGCCCCCGCTCGTCTACCTGGGCGCGCTGCTGCTGTGCGCCGGGCTCGTCCTGGTCTTCTTTGTGCGCCATCGCAGGATCTGGTGGCGGGTACGCGGCCAGGAGCTGGAGGTGGCCTGCTGGTCTCACCGCGCCCAGGCGGCCTTCGCGAGCGGCATGCGCTCTCGGCTCGGGCTCGGCGAGCGGGCCGACGGGGAGGGCGAGGGGTGAGCCCGATCCTGCTCGCGGCAGCCTTTGCCGTCTACCTCGCGGCCACCGCCGGGGCGCTCGTGCTGGCGGGTCTCGGCCGCGCCTGGCTGCGCCGGCTCGTGCTGGGCGCGGGCTGGTCCGGGCTCGGGCTCCACACGGCCGGCCTGGCCTGGCGCTGGTACGAGGCGGGCGTGGTGGAGCTGCTGGCCGCCGAGAAGGCGCTCGGGCGGCAGCTCGCCGGCCTGGAGCGGCTGGAGGTCCTGCTCAGCCACCCGCCGTTCACGAACATGTACGAGTCGCTGGTCTTCTTCGCCTGGTCGCTGGTTCTCGTGACCCTGGTGGCCGAGCGGATCGGCGAGCGGAGGCGCTTCTGGGTCCTGGGCGTGATCGCCATGGTCTTCGCCGATCTGAGCATGGGTCTGGCCTCGCTGAGCCTGGACCGGCAGATCGCGCCGCTGGTGCCCGCGCTGCAGTCGTGGTGGCTCTACATCCACGTGATCACGGCCTTCCTGGCCTATGCCTGCTTCCTGCTGGCCGCGGCGGCCGGGCTGCTCTTCCTGCTGCGGGACGGCGTGCCGGGTCGCTCCTTCGGGCTGGGCGCGGCCGCGCTCGGCCTGCTCGTCTGCGCAGCGCTGGCCGGCGGCGTGCCCTGGCCCGAGCGCCACGAGCTGAGCGTGGCCCTGCTCGGGGACGAGGGGGTCTGCCTGGACGCCCTGGGCTGCCGCGGCGTCCTGCCCCCGTACGACTGTGAGCAGGGGCGCTGCACCTCGCAGAGCGCGTGCGATCCTGCCAGGCCTTGCCCGGCCCACCATCGATGCATCCGGGGGCGATGCGCCCTGGCGCGCAGCGTGGAGGTGGTGGACGCGCGCCGCGGCCGGCCGGTGCGCATCGGCCTGCCGGGGGCCACCGGCCTGCTGGCCGCGTCTGCGGCGGCCTTCCTGCTGGCCCTGCTCGGCTTCGCCTGGAGGCGACCGGGCCGGGTCGAGCGCGGCGCCGCGCTGCTGTGCGCCGTCGGCCTGGCGCTGCTGGTGGCGGCCGGCCTGTGGGCCTGGCGCGAGGCGGCCGGCGTGGACCTGAGCGCTTACGCGCACGCTGCGCTGGTCCCGCCGGAGGTGGACGGCTCGACGCACCTGAGCCTGCGCTCGGCTCCCTACCGCCTCGCCCTGGGCATCTTCTGCTGCCTGGCGGGGGTCTTCTGCCTGCTGGTCTGCTCGATGCGCGAGCGGCTCGAGCGGGCTCTGCCCGCGCTCGAGTCCCTCGACCGCCTGGTCTACCGGGCGGTCAAGGTGGGCTTTCCGCTCATGACCCTGGCCATCGTCACCGGCGCGGTCTGGGCCCAGTACGCCTGGGGGAGGTACTGGGGCTGGGATCCCAAGGAGACCTGGTCGCTGGTGGCCTGGATCGTCTACGCGGTCTACCTGCACGCGCGCCTGGTCCACGGCTGGAAGGGCCGGCGGGCCGTGCTGGTGGCCATCGCCGGCTTCGCCGTGGTGGTCTTCACCTTCCTGGGTGTGAACATGGGCCTGACCGGGAGCGGGCTGCACACCTACGGCGGGCCGTCGGGTTGAGGAGGAGGCTGCCGTGAGAGCGATCCTGTCTTCGGGCCTCGCGCTGCTCGCCGGGGCCTGCACCTTCTGCGAGTCGCTGCCGGATCCCTGCCAGCCCAATCCGTGCACCGAGCCGCACAGGACGCGCTGCCAGGTGAGCGATGCCGGCAGGGCGGAGTGCGCTTGCGACGAGGGCTACGAGCTCAGAGCCGACGGCAGCTGCCGCGCGCCCTGCGACCCCAACCCCTGCACCGAGGCGCACAGGACCCGCTGCGAGGTGGTGGACGGCCGTGCGGTGTGCGCCTGCGACGAGGGCTACGCCGACTACTTCGCGGACGGCCGCTGCCTTTCGAGCTGGATCCCGATCGAGGGCGGCAGCTTCGAGATGGGCAGCCCCGAGGGCGAGGGCGTGCCGGCCGAGCACCCGCAGCACCGGGTGCGCGTACCGGCCTTCGAGATTGAGCGGGCCGAGGTGAGCGTGGCCCAGTACCGGCGCTGCGTCCAGGCCGGCGCCTGCAGCCCGCCGGCCGAGGCCAGCCGCTGCAACTGGCCCGCGAGCGGCCGCGAGGCCCACCCGATCAACTGCGTCTCGCACCAGCAGGCTTCCCAGTACTGCGCCTGGATCGGGGGCCGGCTGCCGACCGAGGCCGAGTGGGAGTACGCGGCCCGGAGCGCGGGCGAGCAGACCTACCCCTGGGGCGCGGAGGCGCCGAGCTGCGAGCGGGCGGTCTTCGACGAGCCCGCCTCGGGCGGCGACGGCTGCGGGGCGGGCAGCACCCGCCCGGTCTGCTCGGCGCTCGCCGGCCTCAGCGCCCAGGGGCTGTGCGACCTGGCCGGCAACGTCTACGAGTGGGTGGCCGACGCCTACCACCCGAGCTACGAGGGCGCCCCGGAAGACGGCTCGGCCTGGCTGGAGCCGGACGAGGGCATGCGCGTGCGCCGCGGAGGCGCGTACGACTCGGCCGCCGACACCCTGCGCGCGGCCTACCGCAACTCGGCCGTGCCCGCGATGCCCGTCTCGTCCTCCGGCCTGCGCTGCGCCCGCGATCCGCGCCGCTAGGTGCTTTCAAGTTCCAAGGGGGCGAAGCCCGGGTTTGCATGGGCAGGCCCTGTATGGGCGAAATACAGAGTGAGGTCCGCAGCCATTATTCCGCCCCGATGGGGCTGTGTATCAATGTCAATCCTCTTTCCCAGGGCTTCGCCGGCAAAGCCGGCTTCGCCCTGGGCTTTCCTATTGCGCCCCGTTGGGGCTCGTTCAATGCAACAGGCTGTAGCAGGCAGAGCGGTCTCAGCAGTTCCGCACTGACCCCTAAGTAGGTCAAACCAGATTCTATTTTTAGAGGGTGATTCCCGAGTGTGTTTTCAGGCGTGAATCT